>NZ_LT629758.1:3983571-4290000 GCF_900104725.1 Actinoplanes derwentensis | reverse complement strand
GCGGAGTGATCTAGCCATGGGCAGGTTGAAGCGTGGGTAAGACTGCGTGGAGGACCGAACCCACCAACGTTGAAAAGTTGGGGGATGACCTGTGGTTAGGGGTGAAAGGCCAATCAAACTCCGTGATAGCTGGTTCTCCCCGAAATGCATTTAGGTGCAGCGTCGCGTGTTTCTTGCCGGAGGTAGAGCACTGGATGGTCTAGGGGGCCCACAAGCTTACTGAAATCAGCCAAACTCCGAATGCCGGTAAGTGAGAGCGCGGCAGTGAGACTGCGGGGGATAAGCTTCGTAGTCGAGAGGGAAACAGCCCAGATCGCCAGCTAAGGCCCCTAAGCGTGTGCTAAGTGGAAAAGGATGTGGGATCGCATTGACAACCAGGAGGTTGGCTTAGAAGCAGCCACCCTTTAAAGAGTGCGTAATAGCTCACTGGTCAAGTGGTTCCGCGCCGACAATGTAGCGGGGCTCAAGCACACCGCCGAAGCTGTGGCATTCATACTTTACTTCGCTTCACTCTTCGTGAGTGTTGTGCAGGTGTGTGGATGGGTAGGGGAGCGTCGTATGGCGGGTGAAGCGGCGGAGTGATCCAGCCGTGGACGCCATACGAGTGAGAATGCAGGCATGAGTAGCGAATGAAGGGTGAGAACCCCTTCCGCCGGATGACCAAGGGTTCCAGGGCCAGGCTAATCCGCCCTGGGTGAGTCGGGGCCTAAGGCGAGGCCGAGAGGCGTAGTCGATGGATAACGGGTTGATATTCCCGTACCCGCAAAGAAGCGCCCAAGACGAACCTCGTTGTACTAACTACGCAAAGCGCCGGCGGTCTTCGGACCTAGGGTGTGGAGTCTAGGACCTCAGCGGGTAGTAGTTTAGCGATGGGGTGACGCAGGAAGGTAGATGATCCCGGCCGGTGGTTGTGCCGGGGTAAGCGTGTAGGACGTACCGTAGGCAAATCCGCGGTGCATATAGTCTGAGACGTGATGCCGAGCCGTTCTGGTGAAGTCATTGATCCTATGCTGCCGAGAAAAGCCTCTAGCGAGCTTTGAGCGGCCCGTACCCTAAACCGACACAGGTGGTCAGGTAGAGAATACCAAGGCGACGGGTGAACTGTGGTTAAGGAACTCGGCAAATTGCCCCCGTAACTTAGGGAGAAGGGGGGCCGGACGCGTGAAGCCACTTGCTGGTGGAGCGTGGTATGGCCGCAGAGAGCAGGGGGAAGCGACTGTTTACTAAAAACACAGGTCCATGCCAAGTCGTAAGACGATGTATATGGACTGACGCCTGCCCGGTGCTGGAACGTTAAGGGGACCTGTTAGCCCGTGAGGGCGAGGCGGAGAACTTAAGCGCCAGTAAACGGCGGTGGTAACTATAACCATCCTAAGGTAGCGAAATTCCTTGTCGGGTAAGTTCCGACCTGCACGAATGGCGTAACGACTTCCCCACTGTCTCAACCACAGGCCCGGCGAAATTGCAGTACGAGTAAAGATGCTCGTTACGCGCGGCAGGACGGAAAGACCCCGGGACCTTTACTATAGCTTGACATTGGTATCTGAATTTAATTGTGTAGGATAGGTGGGAGCCGGTGAAGCTCGGACGCCAGTTCGGGTGGAGGCAATGTTGAAATACCACTCTGTTGGGTTTGGGTATCTAACTTGCGGCCCTGATCGGGTCGAGGGACAGTGTCTGGTGGGTAGTTTAACTGGGGCGGTTGCCTCCTAAAGGGTAACGGAGGCGCCCAAAGGTTCCCTCAGCCTGGTTGGCAATCAGGTGTTGAGTGTAAGTGCACAAGGGAGCTTGACTGTGAGACTGACGGGTCGAGCAGGGACGAAAGTCGGGACTAGTGATCCGGCACTTGCGAGTGGAAGCGGTGTCGCTCAACGGATAAAAGGTACCCCGGGGATAACAGGCTGATCTTCCCCAAGAGTCCATATCGACGGGATGGTTTGGCACCTCGATGTCGGCTCGTCGCATCCTGGGGCTGTAGCAGGTCCCAAGGGTTGGGCTGTTCGCCCATTAAAGCGGTACGCGAGCTGGGTTTAGAACGTCGTGAGACAGTTCGGTCCCTATCCGCCGTGCGCGTTGGATACTTGAGAAGGGCTGTCCCTAGTACGAGAGGACCGGGACGGACGAACCTCTGGTGTGCCAGTTGTTCCGCCAGGAGCATGGCTGGTTGGCTACGTTCGGAAGGGATAACCGCTGAAAGCATCTAAGCGGGAAGCCTGCTTCGAGATGAGGTATCCCACCACCTTGAGTGGGTAAGGCTCCCAGCTAGACTACTGGGTTGATAGGCCGGAGATGTAAGCACGGTAACGTGTTGAGTTGACCGGTACTAATAGGCCGAGGGCTTAACCACCCTAAATTTTGTGCTTAGCGTCCACTGTGTGATTCACAGCAAACGAACAACCACCCTGATTTTTTGAGGGTTCTGGTTGGTTCCGACTTTTTATGTCGGTGCCGGCTGGGCCGGAGAAAAGGATGTCAGGTTGCTGGTTTTTCGCTGTGCTGACAGGTGTTTCGGTGGTCATAGCGGAGGGGAAACGCCCGGTTACATTCCGAACCCGGTAGCTAAGCCCTCCAGCGCCGATGGTACTGCACTCGTGAGGGTGTGGGAGAGTAGGACGCCGCCGGACTCAAACGTATGGAAAGGCCCACCCGGGTGACCGGGTGGGCCTTTTCTGCATTTCCGGGACGGAATGAATTTCGGGCCGTTTTCGCCGGCGGGAGGCCATCTTTCGCACCTTGGCTGTGGCAAGACTCGCCCGGTGAAGCCCGGTGAAGCCCGGTGAAGCCCGGTGAAGCCCGGTGAAGCCCGGTGAAGCCCGGTGAAGCCCGGTAAAGCCCGGTGAAGGGCGGGGCCGGAAGCTGCCTGGGGTGGTGGGTGGTCCGCGGTGGGTGGTGGTTGGTTGGTCCGTGGGAGTTGTTCTTCTTGACAGCGGTGGGGTGCGTTGGGCATAGAGGTGGTACGCGAGTCGAACCACAGCGGGGACCAACGTCGGACCAGTGCGAGGAGGGACTATGCGGATCAGCGACATTCTCCGGGTCAAGGGGGAGCAGGTGGTGACCGTGACGCCGGAGACCAGTACCGAACGGCTGCTGGGAGTGCTTGCCGAGTATCGGATCGGGGCGGCGGTGGTTTCCCGGGACGGTTCCGTGGTGGACGGGATCGTCAGTGAGCGGGACGTCGTGCGGGCCCTGGCTCAGCGGGGGGCCGGCGTGCTGGCGGAACCCGTCAGTGCCATCGCCACCACCAGAGTGCGGACCGTGACACCGGAAGCGCAGCTCGAGGATGTGGAGAGGTTGATGACTCAGGGGCGGTTCCGGCATGTGCCGGTGGTGGTGGACGGGGCATTGTGCGGTGTCGTGAGCATTGGCGACGTCGTCAAGAACCGGATCGGGGAGTTGGAGACCGAACGCAGCACGCTCACCGAATACATCACCGGCGACCGGGCCTGAGGAAACGGCACGAGGCGGGGAACGGGGCGAGGCTGGGAACGGTGACGCCACCGCCCTTTGGGTGGGCGGTGGCGTCGGCCGGAGGTCAGCGGTTCAGGAGCTGGGCCAGGCGGCTGCGGTTCTGAGCGGTGGCCTTTGCGGAGCGGCGGCGGGTCAGCAGGACGGCTGCCGCCGCTGCCGCTAGCAGGACCACGGTGGTTGCGGTTGCTGACTTCTTGGGATTTCGGCGTACGGCCGCGGTGGCCCTGGATCGGGCCTTGATCGCCTTTTGGCCGGCTTCCTCAGTGACAGCTTGGATCTTGTCGGGGGCGGTTTCGATCGTGGTCTGGTTCGTGGTCATCGCACACCTCTCCAGGAGACTCGCCGGGTTGGGCCTGTCTGTTGAGTCCCCTCAAGACGAGAGTCCAACCCGGTGATGCGGTTCGTTCACGCTCCAGGACCGACACTAATCGGACAGTGCGGTCGATGTTGTCCATGAACTGACAGGACAGCCGGTCAGCTTCGGGCTTGGGCGGTGTCCTTGCCGGTTCCCGCCTGGGCTGACGTGGGCGATGACGCGGCTGAATCGGCGTCGTGAAGCGTGGCGGAAGACGACGCGGTGACCGTCGCGGTGGGAACGACCGTGGTGGCGTCGGCGGTGGGCTGGAGACCGGCGATGTCGGCGGGTGTGGACACCGCGGCGAGGTCTTCGAGATCCTCGTCCGCAGAGTCACCGGCCCCCTCGGCAGACGACGAACCGGCAGACGACGCGCCGTCAGCAGAGGACATCTCGGAGGAGGAGGGCGTGCCAGTGGAGGGCTCGTCGTCAGCGGCGGGTGCGTCCGAGAGTGCGTCGGTGGAGGACCCGTCGCTGGACGCCTCGGCCGCGGAGGTCAGGGCGACCGGTGAAGCCGCGGAAGCGGGGGCGACCGGGGAAGCCGCGGAAGCGGGGGTGACCGATTCGGGCTGCTCCTCGGCGCTGAGGTCGTCGTCGGCGGTGGCGGTGGCGGCTGCGTTGGTGGAGGCGTAGACCGTTGCGGTCTGGGTTGAGCCGTAGATCACCGGGACGGCCACCGTCGCAGTCCGGGCGTAGTAGTCGGCGAGGTCGTTGTTCTCCGGCTCGTCGGAGGCTTCCACCTCGACGTACGAGTGGGACGTCACCCCGGGCGGTGCCACGTCGTCGGCGTCGGAGACCAGACGTTCGCGGGTGAGGGGGCCGTGGTCCACGATCGCCGAGTGGACGCGGGCACGCGGGATCAGGGCACCGGCGCTCTTCGGGACGTTGACCAGGACCGGACTGACGTTGCCGTGGACGACTTCGGCCAGCTCGTCCAGGGCCCGCCGGACCGTCTCGCGCCGGGTGCGGCGGTAGTCGGCGACGAGAAGCACCAGGTCGCTGAGGGCGGCGAGGGCGATGGCGTCGGCGGCGCTGAGGACCGCGGACGTGTCGATGACGACCACGTCGGCGTGTTTCTGGACGGCTCGCAGGACCCGGGCGAGCTGGGCGCTGTCCATCAGGTCGACGTGGTCGCCATCGCGGTGACCGGCGGGGATCAGGGACAGCCGGGGCACCCGGGTCTCCTCGATGACCTCGGAAACGCCGGTGTCGCCGTCCAGGAGGGTGGTCAGGCCGTAGTCGCCGGTGACCTGGAAGACGTGGTGCAGTTGCGGGTTGCGCAGGTCGGCGTCGACGAGGACGACGGTGCGGCCGGCCTGCGCGAGGGTGACGGCCAGGTTCGCGGCGGTGGTGGTGCGGCCCTGCCGGTCGCCGGGGCTGGTCACCAGGATCGTGGTGGTGGTGGTCGGGCGCATGGCGGTCTGGAGACGGGACCGGAGGTAGCGGTACGACTCGGCGGCCGGCGATTCGGGTGCGCGCAGCACCACTGGCGCGCCGGTAGCCGTACCGCCGGGTCGCCGGTAACGAGGGATGGTTGCGATGACCGGGGTGCCGGCGAGGGTTGCCAGGTCGTCGCGGGAGCGGATCAGTCCGCGGGTGCGCGAGCGCAGGAAGGCGGTGCCGAGGCCGAGGAGCAGACCGGCGGCGAGTCCGGCGGCCAGGTCGGGTGCGAGCGGGCGGGTGTCGGGTTCGCCGGCCAGGGTGGGTTCGCTGAGGACGGTGACGTCGGCGGGGCCTTGGGCACGGTAGCCGACGTAGGCCTCGACGAGGGCGCGGGCGCGGATCTGGGCGCTGAGCCCGTTGTCGGAGGTGTAGACGATCCGCAGCACGCTGGCGCCGGGGACGACTTCGACGCTCAGGTCACGGGTGAAGTCGTCGATCGAGGAGCCGACCCGTCCGGCGGCGGGCAGCAGCACCAGGTCGGAGAGGGCGACCTCACGTTCGGTGGCGACGTCGGGGCCGATGGCGTCACGAACGGCTGTGGTCGCGGTGCGGCGGGCTTCGACCAGGATCGTCGCCTCGGACTCGTAGACGGATGGCGCCTGCTGGTTCAGGGCGTAGGCGGCGGCGATGGTCGCCGTCGTCACCACCAGTGTCCAGGGACCGTATCGGCGCAATAGTCGCGCGGATCGTCCGTAGGTCGTCATCGCTGGTGGCCTCCCCGTCGTTCAGATCTCAAGCCGAGGATTCTTCCATCGAACGGGGTTCCGGCGCGTCGATCATTCCGGCGATGTGTGTCTCGTTGTTACGGCGTCCAGCGCTGGTTGGTCGGTGGATATGACGAGGATCTCCCCTGGTCAGCGAGGTGTGGTCAGCGGACCACGGTGAGGGTGGGGCGGCCGGGGCCGTCACTGTGCGTGCGAGTGGCGCGTACGGCGAGGGGTGCCAGGAACAGGGTGGCGGTGCCGATGGCGAAGTGCAGGGCGGCCGGGGCGGCGGCGAATCCGGTGTCGGCGACGGTTTCCAGGACGATGCCGGTGGCGGCCGCGAGCGGGGCGATTCCGGCGAGCCGGACGAGGGCGGCGCGGGGTTTGCGGAATCGGTCGCCGTGTCCCTGCCAGAAGCCGGGTAGCTGTCGTTGCATCAGGACGGCGAAGAGCAGGGCCGGCAGTACCGCGACGATGGCGGCGACGGCGCAGAGGAGCAGTCCGGCGCCGTTCAGGGTGGCGCCGACCATCGCGACGGTGGCCAGCATGACCACGTCGAGGCGGCGGTTGCCGTAGCCGGTCTGGGCGGTGAGCCAGACGGCTGCGACGGCGAGTGCGGGAACCGGGAACCAGGGCAGGACGGTGCAGGTCAGGTAGACCACCAGATAGGCCGTCGCGAACGAGGCGGATCTCAGCGCGTACCGGAAAGCCGTCATGGGAGTCACGTTCGGCAGGGCCGGGCGGCAATGCAGGGGAAAGCGGGCGGCAATGTGATGTTCCGGGATTGCTTCCGATTTCTTGCGGCTCGCGTCATCTGCCGGTTCGGGTAGGGAACGCCTGATATTCACGTGCCGCCCCGATCGTACGAATCATGCAACGCATCGACAGGCGTTACTTCGTCCTCGGCGGGCTGTCCGTCGCCGGATCGCTGCTACTGCCGTCCACCAACGCTGCCGCCGCCGCCAACCCGTTTCGTCTCGGGGTCGCCTCCGGTGATCCGTTTCAGACAAGTGTGGTGCTGTGGACCCGTCTCGCCGTCCAGCCGCTGAACGCCGACGGGCACGGCGGCATGTCCACGGCCGATGTGCCGGTGCAGTGGCAGGTCGCCACCACCTCGTCGTTCAGCAAGATCGTCTCCTCGGGGACGGTGGCGGCCCGCCACGCGAAGGCACACGCGGTCCACGTCATCGCCGGTGGGCTGAGCCCGGGGCGGGTCTACTACTACCGGTTCCGCGCGCGTGGGCACATCTCGGCGGTGGGGCGGACCCGGACCAGCCCGGCGACCGGCACGTTCGGCCCCGACCTGCGGATCGCCGTCGCGTCCTGTGCCAGCTGGGAGGCCGGCTACTTCACCGCTTACCGGCGGATCGCCGAGGAACGGCCGGACCTGGTGCTGTTCCTCGGCGACTACATCTACGAGGACAGCGGGTTGCCGGGCCGGGTGCGCGCGCACGCCGGTGGGGAGGCGGTGACGCTGGCGCACTACCGGCGGCGGTACGCGCAGTACCGGACCGACCCGGATCTGCGGGCGGCGCACGCGGCCGCGCCGTGGCTGGTGATCCCGGACGACCACGAGGTCGAGAACAACTACGCCAAGCTGGTACGAGCCGGGAACACGCCGGTGATGACGGCGGCCCGCTGGCGTACCCGGCGGGCCGCCGCCTACCGCGCGTTCCGGGAGAACACGCCGCTGCGGTCGAAGACGTTCCACCGGCGGGTGCCCTGGGGGAGGCTGGCGACGTTCCACATGCTCGACACTCGGCAGTTCCGTGACGACCAGCCGTGCGGGGACTACTGGAAGGTGTGTGCGGCGGCGGACCGGGCCGGTCGCACGATCACCGGAGCGGCGCAGGAGAAGTGGCTGCTGGATGGTCTGGCCCAGCGGGCCGCGACCTGGGACGTGCTCGGTCAGCAGGTGTTCTTCGCCCAGTTCATGGATGCGGCCGGGGGTGCGAACATGGACGGCTGGGACGGCTACCGGGACGCCCGCAAGCGGCTGCAGCGCGGCTGGGTGAACCGCGGGGTGCGTAACCCGCTGGTGCTGACCGGGGATGTGCACGCGGCGTTCGCCAACGATCTGAAACTGGACTACCGGGATCCCGGGTCGGCGACCGTCGGCACCGAACTGATCTGCACGTCGCTCACCTCCAACGGCAACGGGACGTCGTTGGAGGCGCTGCCGCACCGGGCCACCAATCCGCATTTCCGGTTCTACTCCGAGCGGCGCGGCTACACGATGGTGACCCTCGGCAAAGACCGATACCGAGCCGATTTTCGTACGCTGCCGCAGGTCACGCGACGGGGTGCGAGTGTCTCTACTCGCGCGTCGTTCGAGGTGGAGGCGGGGCGGCCCGGCTTGCACCGGATCTAGCCGGATTCTTGAACACCGGGGCGGCCACGTCACGGTTGTCGACCACGAACGTGGCCTTGTGGTGCGGGTCACAGGCGGCGTAGTAGATCCGCTGCGCCTGGACGTACCGGCGCATGCCGGGATGTTCCGGGTCGGGTTGGGTGCCGTCGCGGGACGCCATCCGCCGGGCCGTCTCGGTGAACGGCACGTCCAGGAAGACCGACAGATCCCAGGCCCCGGCCAGTTCGTCGCGGTGTAGGAACAGGCCGTCGACCAGCAGCAGCGCTCCGGCCGGGGCCTGGCGCGGTGGCGGGTCGACGATCTCGTCGGACTCCAGGTCATGGCAGGCGTGCCGGTAGAGCCGGGAACCGCCCGGCGCGAACGGCGCCAGCACCCGGGCGCGGAACCGGTCGTAGTCGTAGGAGTCGAGCCAGAAACCCTCCGGCGAGTCCCGGCCACGGCGGTAGCGGATCGCCCGGACCTGGTGGAAGTCATCGATCGACAGGTGCACCACCGGACGGCCCTGGGCACGCAGGACCCCGGCCAGCTCACCGGCCAGGATCGACTTGCCGGAACCGTCGGGACCGTCCACGCCGACCCGTACGACAGCCGGGTCCGCAATGATCGCGTCAGCGATCTGCTCCAGAAGCCGGGACCGTGTCTCGGTCAGCACTCGGCGCGGCCCAGGCGCCAGTAGCCCATGAACGCGACGGAGCGCCGGTCGACGCCGCACTCGGAGACGAGGTGGCGGCGCAGTGTCTTGATCACGCCGGCCTCACCGGCCAGCCAGGCGTAGAAGCCGTCCGGGGTGCCCACCGACACCTCCGGGACCTCCCACAGGATGCCCTCGTCGATGTCCACGTCCTCCAGGGCGGTGGGTGTCGCGGGGGCGGTGCAGTCGCCGATCAGTTTCGCGGCGACCTCGCGGACCGCCGGGATCACCTTCACGCCGTGGACTTCGCCGTCGCGGGGCAGCCAGGTGACCGTGAAGTTCGGCGGTGCGGCGAGTTGCAGGTGGTCGCCGGTCTCGGGGACCTCCAGCAGCGCGTGGCCGACGGCGTCGGCGGGCAGGCGGGACAGGATCGAGGCGATCGCCGGGACCGCGGTCTCGTCGCCGACCAGCAGGATCCGGCGGGTGGCGGCCGGCGGGTGGAAGTCGATGCCGCCGGACGGGCCGTCGTACTGCGCGTTCGGGCCCAGGATCGTCATCGGCGAGCCGGGTTCGGCGGCGACCGCCCAGCGCGACGCCGGGCCGTTCACGCCGTGCAGGACCATGTCGACGTCGATCTCGCGGTCGGCGGCGCGGACGTCGCGGATGGTGTACGTCCGGATCGGATTACGCTGCTCGTCGGGCAGTTCGCGCCAGCGGGAGTACCAGTCCGGGCCGGTCGGCAGGTGTTCGAAACCGGAGCCGGGCAGCGGCGGGATGAGCTTGATGCGCTGGTCCCAGCCGTTGTCGGCGAAGTGGGCCAGTTCGTTGCCGGTGAACGTCACGCGCAGGAAGTTGGGGCTCAGGCGCTCGGTCCGGGCGACCTGAACCGGGAAGAACCGGAACGGGACGGCCTTGGTGGGCACTGCGGTCTGGGTCATGGTCGCCTCCCTCTTTAGGTAAGCCAAACCTAACCGTTCGGTGTGGCCCTGTCACCACCGGCCCCGTCACACCCGAACGGCAACCGGCTGTTTCCTGCGGTCACCACCGGGTGCGCCGATCAGTACGGTCCCAGCAAGCCGCAAGGAGATGACATGCCGTACACCCATTCCGTTCCGACCACGGCTATCACTTTCAGTGACTCCGATGTGTTGCCGTGGTTCGCGGGCGACTGGGAGACGGCGCTCCAGCCGCCGACCATCCTGATCGCCGACGACGACGGTGACGTGCGGGACCTGATCGCGGTCAAGCTGCAGGTGGCCGGTTACCGGATCCTGGAAGCCGACAACGGCCGCGCCGCGATGTCATTGGCGGTGCATGAGCGTCCCCAGTTGATCCTGCTCGACGTCTCCATGCCGGGACTCGACGGCATCGGTTTCTGCTACGAGTTGCACTCGTCGCCGCAGACCGCAAACATCCCGGTGATCATCATCAATGGGCGCGGGGGGCCCGCCGACGTGGCGCTCGGGCACACGGTCGGCGCCGAGGACTACCTGATCAAACCGTTCAGCTCGGCCGAGCTGCTGCGCCGGGTGCAGAATCTGGTGCCCGCTCACCACCCGTGACCGGCTCCACCCGTGACCGGCTCATCGGGCGCGGGTCTCGTGGACCAGGGCGATGCTGCACCGGGCCCGGTGCAGCAGATGCCGGCCGATCGACGGCCGCAACGCCACCCGCAGGGCCCGCCGCACCCGCGCGCCGGCGACCACCAGTTGCGCGCCGGCCGCCGCCTCGGCCAGCACCTCGCCCGGCCCGCCGATCAGGATCTCGCTGGTCACCGGCGTCTGCGGGAAGCGGCGGCGCCACGAGTCGACCACCGACCGCAGCCGGTCGCGTTCCGCGGCGACCGCGGCCAGGTTGACGTCGCAGAGCAGGTCGCGCCCGGCCGGAACCGGCCAGGCGTGCACCGCCCGCAGCGGCACGCCCCGCATCGCGGCCTGCTCGAACGCGAAACCCAGGACCAGTCCGGAGGCGGGGGAGTCGTCCACACCGGCCACCACCGGGTCGGTGTCGCGTGGCTCGCCGCGCACCACCACGACCGGGCAGCGGGCGTGTGCGCTCACCGACGCGCTGGTGGAACCGAGCAGGGCCCGCATCATCGAGTGCCGGGGCCCGCCGACCACCACGAGTGCGGCGTCTGCGCTGCGCTGGGCCAGGGCGACCGCGGCGGTGCCGTGTTCCACTCTGGTGCACAACCGGACTCCCGGATGGCTCGCGCCGGCGGCTTCCAGGGCCCGGCCCAGCATCTCGCCGACGGCGTCGTCGGTGTCGGCGTCCGGGTAGACCGCGGCGGCCGGCATCATCGCGGCGGCCGGGACATAACTGGGCCATTCGTACGCGTAGAGCAGCTCGACGACCAGGTCGGTGCGCTGTGCCTCGTCCAGTGCCCAGCGGGCGGCCTTTCGCGCGTCGGGCGATCCGTCATAGCCCACGACGATCCTCTGAGTGGCCACGGTGCCGTCTCCTCACGCCGACTCCCCTGATCGTGGTCGGCGAAAGTCCCGGCGGCAAGAGTCGTTGGTCAGCGTTGCGGGACTGTCACGACCGGATCGGCGTCCGGTGGGCGAGGCGCTGGTCACAAAGGTGCGGACGGCACTGCTCAAAGCGGTGGAAAGCCACTGAACGTTACCGGGATCACGCGTCCGAAGGTCGGGAACGGAAACATGGATTTTATCTGGGGTCGATAGCATCCTCGCGTTCCACCTGGATTAAGTGACGATAAACCACTTTTTTCAGGGATGAGCGGAGTACGCACCGAGTGCCCCTTTTTCGAGGAGAAGACAGAACAATGGCGGTTAAGGCCGAATACCTCTGGATCGACGGCACCCAGCCCACGGCGAAGCTGCGGTCCAAGACGAAGATCCTGGCCGCCGGCGAAGAGCCCGGCATCTGGGGCTTCGACGGCTCGAGCACCAACCAGGCGCCCGGCGACAAGTCGGACTGTGTGCTCCGCCCGGTGTTCACCTGTCCCGACCCGCTGCGTGGTGACGACCACATCATCGTGCTGTGCGAGGTCGAGCTGATCGACGGCTCCGCGCACCCGACGAACACCCGCGCCCCGCTCCGGGCCGTCGCCGAGAAGTACGCCGACCAGGAGGCGATCTTCGGCATCGAGCAGGAGTACACCTTCTTCAAGGACGGCCGCCCGCTCGGCTTCCCGATCGGTGGTGGCTACCCGGCCCCGCAGGGTGGCTACTACTGCGGCGTCGGCGCCGACGAGGTCTTCGGCCGCGAGATCGTCGAAGAGCACATGGATGCTGTCCTCGCGGCCGGCCTGCACCTGTCCGGCATCAACGCCGAGGTCATGCCGGGTCAGTGGGAGTTCCAGATCGGCCCGGTCGCCTCGCCGCAGGTCGCCGACGAGCTGTGGGTCGCCCGCTGGCTGCTCTACCGCATCGCCGAGAAGCACGGCGTCTCCGCCACCCTCGACCCGAAGCCGGTCAAGGGCGACTGGAACGGTGCCGGTGCGCACACCAACTTCTCCACCAAGGCCATGCGCGAGGGTTACGACGCGATCATCGCCGGTGCCGAGGCGCTGGGCAAGAAGCGTCAGGAGCACGTGGACGGTTACGGTGCCGGCATCGACCAGCGCCTGACCGGTCTGCACGAGACCGCCCCGTGGACCGAGTACAGCTACGGCGTCTCGGACCGTGGCGCGTCGGTGCGTATCCCGTGGCAGGTCGAGAAGGACGGCAAGGGCTACCTCGAGGACCGTCGCCCGAACGCCAACGTCGACCCGTACGTGGTGACCCGCCTGCTCATCGACACCATCTGTGGTGCAGCCGCCGGCGACAACTGATCGACTGACTCGAAGGCCACCGCGCGTATCGTTCGTGCGGTGGCCTTCGACGTTCTGCCGGGTGATCCGGCTTCTCCGGTGATCCTGCACGTGCCACACGCGTCGCGCGATCTCGTCGATTCCGGGTTGTCCCCGGACATTGTCGGCGAGGAATTGGATCACCTTACCGACGCGTACACGGACGTGATCGCTCTTGAAGCCGTTGACCTGGTGCAACGGAAACCGTGGGTCTTCATCAACCGGCTCTCCCGGCTGGTCGTCGACCCGGAGCGCTTCACCGACGACGAGATGGTCACCGTCGGCATGGGGCCGGTCTACACGCACGGACACACCGGGCGACGGTTGCGCGCCGACGATCCGGTCCGCGACGCGGCCCTTCTCCACGATCATTTCCAGCCGTACGCGTCAGCGATGACCCGTCTCGTCGACGAGCGCCTGGCCGCCACCGGGCAGGCCTGCGTGATCGACGTCCACTCCTATCCGACCGTGCGCCTGCCCTACGAACTGCACGGCGGCCCCCGCCCGCCGGTCTGCCTCGGCACCGACGACTTCCACACCCCACCGGCCCTGATCGGCGCCGCCCGGGCCGCCTTCCCACAGACCGCGCTCGACACCCCGTTCGCCGGCTGTTACGTCCCGCTGAAGCACTACCACCACGACCCGGCGGTCCACGCGTTGATGATCGAGATCCGCCGTGACCAGTACATGACCGAGCCCGGCGGGCCGCCCACCCCCGGGATCGCCACTATCGCCGCGGCACTGGCGCGGCTCGTCGAAACCGTCCCCGGACGCGTGCCCGCCGGTGGCGGCGATCCCGCGACCGGGATGACATGATGGCCCTGGCGAACACGAGCCGCGGGAAAGGTACGACGATCAATGGCGAACTTCGAGGCGAGAACCTCCGCCACGAGCGGCCGGATCACCGTGTCCCTCACCGGTGAGTGCGACCTGGCCGTCCGGGAGCACCTGACCGCGGTCCTGCTCGACGCCGTGCACCGCGCACCGATCGTCCTGGTCGACCTGGCCCAGCTCACCTTCATCGACTCGAGCGGGGTGCACAGCCTGATCACCGCCCATCACGCGGCCAAGCACACCGGCGGGCACGTCTACCTCATCAACGCCGACGGCCCGGTCGCCGGCGTCCTGGAGATCACCGGCCTCGACACCCTGCTGCGCGCCCCGGCCGAAGAACACCGTCATGCCTGAGCAGACCACCGAGACCAGCACCGACGGCATGTCCTATGCGGTCCCCGACGACCTGCGCCGGGTCCGTGCCTTCGTCACCGAACGGGCCCTCACCCTCGGTCTGTCCGAAGCCCGGATCGACGTGCTCACCCTCGCCGTCAGCGAGCTGACCACCAACACCCTGCAGCACACCACCGGCGGCGGCCACATCCGGGTCTGGGCCGAAGCCGGCCAGCTCGTCTGCGACGTCGTCGACCGGGGCGAGGACCGCCCGTTCGGCCGCTCGATGCCGTCCGCCGAAGCGATCCGGGGCCGCGGCCTGGCCATCGTCGAACGCGTCTGCGACTCCGTCGACACCGCGACGGTGCCCGGCGGCACCCTCGTCCGGATCCGCCTCGACCTGTAGGGACGCGCACGGTGGAGACGACAGTGGAATCGGCGGACGGGACGCGGCTCGCGGTCCGGCGGCACGGGCGCGGCGAACCCCTCGTCCTGGTGCACGGGTCGGCCGGTGGGCTGGACTCGTGGGACCCGGTGCTGCCGCTGCTCACCGAAGAATTCCAGACATGGGTGTACGCCCGGCGGGGCTATGCGCCCAGCGACGGCTGCACCCGGGCCAAGACGTTCGCCGACGACGTAGCCGATCTGCGGGCCGTCATCATGGCCGCCGGTGGCGAGGCGCGGGTCGTGGGCGGGTCCTACGGAGCCACGGTCGGCCTGCACGCCGCCCTGGCGGACGGGGCCGGTATCCGTACGCTGACCGTTTTTGAACCTCCGCTCTTCGCCGCCGCCGACACCGTGGCGCTCGACCGGTATCGGGCCGCACTCACCGGCGGGGATCTGCTCGCCGCCAACCGGATCTTCGCCGCCGATGTCGCCCGGTTCCCGATGGACGTCGGTGCCGCCGCCCCGGACGAGGCCGCCGGCATGCTGCACGACCTCGAAGCTCTCGCCGCCGACAGCGCCGACGTCGCCCGCTGGGCCGGCATCGGGGTGCCGGTGCGGATCGTGCAGGGCGCGACGACGTGGGAACCGATGCCGGCCACCATGGACGCGCTCGGCGTCGCCCTCCCGAAAGCCTCCCGGGTGGTCCTGGCCGGGCAGTCGCACTTCGCCTCGCACACCGCGCCGCAAGCGTTCGCCGAGGCACTGCGCTGGTGAACGACCTCCAGTACCGGATTCAGCGGGCCGAATTCGCCTACGAGTCGGTGAAGAAGGACGCACCCACCGCGTACCTGCTGTGGGTGCTGACCGGGATCATCGGCGGGCACCGTTTCTACCTCGGCGACACCGGCCGGTCCATCGCGATGCTGTTCACCCTCGGCGGCCTCGGCCTGTGGACCCTGGCCGACGTGTTCCTGATCGCCCGTCGCGTCGAAGCCGTCAACCGCGCCCGCCGGGCCGAGATCATGGCCGGGTACGGCTTCGTCGACGGCTAGACAGCTTCCGCGATCAAGGCGCGAGCGCCGTTCCGGCATGGTGACCTGGGGTTCGATTCGCACCCTGAGTCACCACGCGAATTCTGATCGCGAAACGCCGGGCCGCCCGGGTCTCCTACTCGGCCCGGGACCGGGTACGCCACGGTTAGGCTGCTCGGATGGTGGACGAGGCGGTGGTGCGGGAGTTGCTCGCCGCGGTTCCGGTCGGGTGCACCTGGATGACCCCGGTGCCGGACGACGACGGGGGGATCGCCGACTTCCGGATCGCGGCCACCAGCGACCGGATCCGGGACATCTTCGGGCGCGGTACCCAGCGCATCGACGGCCGGCTCGCCGAGCTGTACCCGAGCCTGCCGGGCAGTCCGCTGTGGAGCATGTACCTGCGGGTGCTCGCGACAGGCACCCCGGAACGGATGAACGACTTCCGGTACGCGGAGAACCGGTCCGGGATCGTCGCCGAATCCCGCTTCACGATCAGCGCCTCCCGGGTGCTCGGCGGGATCCTCGTCTGGTGGGAGCGGGTCGACGAGCATCAGCGGCGGCTGGAACACACCGAAGTGCTGGGCAGTCTGGGCTGGACCGAGTACGACCTGGCGTCCGGCCGTACCGACTGGTCCCCGGGCATGTTCCGGCTCTTCGGCCGCGACCCCGGACAGGGACCGCTGTCCCGCCCGGACCAGGCACGGCTGATGCTGGCGAAGGACCGCGGGATCGCCGAGACCGTGTGGCAGACCCTGGACAGCGGGGCCACCTCGGACGTGACGATCCGTTTCCGGGTGCACGACGAGGTCCGGCATCTGCGGATTCTGTCGGACGTGGCACGTGACGCGTCGGGCGTGCCGGTGAAGATCTACGCGGTGGTGCAGGACGTGTCGGCGCGGGTGGAGTCCCGTACCGAGATCGAATCCCTGTCGGACCGGCTGCGGACCCGGGAGATGACCGCCCTCGCCGAGCACCGTCTGGCCGGGCAGTTGCAGAACCTGATCCAGCCGGTACCGGCCGCCCCGCTCGCGCTGGCCGGCCTGGAGGTGACGGTCAGCTACCTGCCGGCGGAGAGCACCACGAAGGTGGGCGGCGACTGGTACCACGCGCAGACCCTGCCGGACGGCCTGGTGGCTTTGGCGATCGGAGACGTAGCCGGGCACGGCCTGGAAGCGGCGAGCGGAATGGCGCACCTGCGGTTCGCGCTGGTGGCGTGGCTGTCGATCGGCATCCGCGACCCGGGGGAACTGCTGCGCCACATGAACCGGCTGTGCCTGCAACTCGGCATCACCGGCACGGCACTGGTGGCGTTCTACGACCCGCACACGCGGGAGTTGCCGTGGGCCCGGGCCGGCCATCTGCCGCCGCTGCTTGGCCGGGCCGGAACGGTCACCGAGATGGAACGCCCGGCGGGTCTGCTGCTGGGCGCCGAACCGGAGGTCGACTTCCCGATCGCACGGGCCTTCTTGGAACCGGACGATCTGGTGCTGTTCTTCACCGATGGCCTGGTGGAACGCCGCGGCCTGCCGGAGGGCCGGTTCGCCGAGATCCGCGAGCACCTGGCGGCGGCCCCTTTCTCGACTTTCTCGACGCCGAGTGTGCTGCACACGCCGAGCCCCGACGACGACACCTGCACCCTGGCCGTACGAGTGACGCCCTAGCCGACGACAGTTTGTCGTGGCCGTCGCTGACGACCGTTGTTCAGGAGTGGCGCGGCGCTGGAGGGGAACGGGTCGCTCACGCCCGGCGGGCGCGGTGCGGCCGGGAGGGGCCGCCTGCCCCGCGGGGGTGGGGGCGGGACTGTGGGTAGGCGTACTAAAGCGTGGTTTTGATCTTGTGAAGGAACGCCGCGTTGGACGGTGCCGCGCGGAGCTGAGGCAGTAGTTGCTGAAGTTTTACCGCTCGGCGCAGGCGTGCGACCAGCGGCAACTCGTCCGGGTGGAGCAGGAGTTCGTCGTGGCGGGTGCCGGAGGCGGCGATGTCCACGGCCGGGAAGATCCGGGACTCGGCCAGGTGGCGGTCCAGTTTCAGTTCGGCGTTGCCGGTGCTCTTCAGCTCCTCGAAGATCAGTGTGTCCATGGCGGAGCCGTTCTCCACCAGGGCCGTCGCGATCACCGTCACCGAACCGCCGCCCTCCAGCGCGCGGGCCGCGCCGAGCAGGCGTTTCGGCGGCTGGAGCGCGATCGGGTCGAGGCCGCCGGTCAGGGTCCGGCCGCGCGCCGGGGCGATCAGGTTGTGGGCGCGGGCCAGGCGGGTCAGTGAGTCCAGCAGCAGGATCACGTCCTCGCCCTGTTCGGCCAGGCGTTTCGCGCGCTCGACGGCCAGGTCGGCGACCGCGGTCTGCTCCTGCGGCGGGCGGTCGAACGTCGACGCGATCACCTCGCCTTTGACCGTGCGGCGCAGGTGGGTGACCTCTTCGGGGCGTTCGTCGACCAGCAGCATCATCAGGTGACAGTCCGGATGGTTGTGGGCGATCCCGGTCGCCAGGTCCTCCAGGACCGTGGTCTTCCCGGCTTTCGGCGGCGCGGCGATCACCGCCCGCTGGCCCTTGCCGATCGGCATGAACAGGTCGACGACCCGGGTGGTCATCAGATGCGGCTCGGTCTCCAGCCGCAGCCGCTCGTGCGGGTGCACCGACGTGAGCTGGTAGAAGTCCGGGCGCGGGCCGGGTTCGCGGCCGTTGATCCGCGGCCGGTCCAGGGTGCCGGTGACGTGGTCACCGCGGCGCAGCCGCATTCCGCGCGGTAGTGGGATGTCGGTGGGGGAGGGCGCGTAGCCGCTGGTCCGCAGCCAGGCGCGGTCGTTGACGATGTCGACGAAACCGTCGACGGGTACGGATGTGGACATGATGGTTCTCGATTCGAAACGACGGCAGACTAGGCCGTGGAAGCCGCGTGACGCGGTAGGGGAGAAGTGGAACTGCCGGGGGCGTTCAATCCGCCTGCATCCGGGTTCCGGTGAGCCCACCTTAGCACCGTGCCGCGAAACCGGCGATGATGGCAACGGACCACACGCGGGGAAGGAGATCGGGATGCCACTGTTGCGGCGGGTGATCGGGGCGGTGCTGCGCAAGGTGCGGCTGGGCCAGGGGCGGACGTTACGGCAGGTGGCGGCCGAGGCGGGGGTGTCGCTGCCGTACCTGTCCGAGGTCGAGCGCGGCACCAAGGAAGCCTCGTCGGAAGTGCTCGCGGCGATCTGCCGGGCACTGCGGCTGACCATGCCCGACCTGCTCGACGAGGTGCGCCGGGAGATGCTGCTGGCGGCCCAGCCGGCCGGCCGGTCCCAGTTCCGGACGGCGCTCGCGGTTCAGCGGGGTCAGGGCCCGCGGGTCTCGATCAGCCGCACCATGGTCTGCGCGCGGACCGTGGCCACCGTCAGGCTGTGACCACCACCGGAGTGCCCGGGGCGACCTGATCGAGCAGCTTGCGCTGGGCTTTCGGCGGCATGCGGACACAGCCGTTGGAGACGTTGCGGCCGAAGACTGCGCTGTTCGACCAGGCGTGGATGCCGGTGTGCGCCTTCTGCAGGCTGGCCGCCATCTTCTCCGGGTCCTCCGGGACCGAGCCGAGCACCAGCGCGTCCAGCCCGGCGAAGGCGGCGCCGCTGGTGCCGGTGATCCCCATGACGTAGGTCCGGCCGAGCGGTGTCGGTGTCCGCTTCGTGCCGATCGCCACTGACCAGCGGGCCTGTTCCTCGCCTGCGCGCAGCCAGATCAGGCTGCGCTCGCTCAGGTCGACCATCAGCTGGTCGCGCAGCGTCTCGGCCTGCCAGCCGGCGGTCGGCACCCAGCCGACCTTGCGGTTGGTGGCCGGGACCAGCACGGCGGCCCAGCCGTTCGCCCGGGCCACGATCGGGACGACGGTGGCCAGACCGCTGATCCGCGGCGGCAGGAACGCCAGCGGCTCACCGCCGGGAGCGTCGTAGAGGGCGGTCTTCGTCGCCGGCCGCATCGCCTCGGTGATCGGCACGACCGACTCCGGGGCCGGGTCGTCGGGCAGACCACGCGGGCCCTTCGCGTAGGCGACCACCGGCAGGTCGGCGGGTGGGGCCTTCGCTGCGGCGACAGGTGCTTCGCTGGTCGGCGCGGCTGTCGCCGGCGGTGTCCCCGGATCGGCGATCGCGGCCGGTCGGGAGGTCTCACCGGCGCCGCGGTTCAGCAGCACCGTGACGCCCAGCCCGGCGACGAGGGCGACGACCGCCATGATCCACAGGTACGGACGGGACCGGATCGTCGACATGTTCCTCAGGGTAGTGGTCTCGGTAACTCCCACTGACGCACGGGGGATTGCCGGAGTTAGGGTGATCGCATGCTGAGCAAGCTGGGTTTCCTCACCATCGGCCTGTTCGACGAGGCGGACCCGCGCCGCGGCCACGAGTCCACCCTGGAGATCATCCAACTGGGTGAGAGCCTCGGTTTCGACAGTGCCTGGCTGCGCCACCGGCACCTGCAGTTCGGCATCTCCTCCCCGGTCGCCGTGCTGGCCGCCGCCTCCCAGCGCACCCGCCGCATCGAGCTCGGCACCGCGGTGATCCCACTCGGCTGGGAGAACCCGCTGCGCCTCGCCGAGGATTTGGCCACCGTCGACCTGCTGTCCGGCGGCCGGATCAACCCCGGCGTCAGCGTCGGCCCGCCGATGCAGTGGGAGCACGTCAAAGACGCGCTTTATCCCGGCACGGCCGATGCGGAGGACTTCAGCTTCGCGAGGGTCGAGAGATTCCTCGCGGCGGTACGAGGGGACAAAGTCACCTCGTACCGCGGCTACCAGGGTTTCGAGCAGTTCTCCGACCGGGTCCAGCCGCACGCGGCCGGTCTGGCGTCCCGCCTGTGGTACGGCGGGGGTTCACTGCGTTCCGCCCAGTGGGCCGGCGCGCACGGCATGAACTTCCTGACCAGCAGCGTCGTGAAAGCCGAGGAGTCGGAGGACTTCGAGCAGATCCAGCTCTCACACATCCGGGCGTTCCGCGCCGCCCACCCGTCCGGTGCCGCCGCCCGGGTCTCGCAGGGGCTGGTGGTGATCCCGACCGACAGCGCTTCGCCGTCGCAGATCGCGAGATACCGGGCGTACGCCGAGAAACGCACCCCGCGCACCCGCACCCCGCAGGGCCCGGCCCGGATGATGTTCGCCCCCGACCTTGTCGGCACGTCCGCTGAGATCGCCGAGAAACTGGAGTCGAACGCCGCGTTCCGTGAGATCGACGAGGTGGCGTTCGCGCTGCCGTTCACCTTCGACCACGACGACTACGTGCAGATCCTCACCGATATGGCCGGCCACCTGGGACCGGCGCTGGGCTGGAAACCCGCCGCCGGCTGACCGTCCAGAAAGCGTGCACCAGCACGTTTGCGCGCGGCCAGCCCCGCTCCCGGATCAGGTGCGCCCGGACCTGCTGACAGGTCCGGGCCTCACCGGCGACGTAAGCCATCCCCGGCTCGTCCGGCAGCCGTAACTCCCGCAACGCCTCCAGCAGCACCGGAGTCGAAGCGGGGGCGGCACCGTGCCGGTACGCCCAGGTCAGCCCCTGTGCCCGCGGCATGTCCGGCCGGTCCTCCGGAGTATCGACCTCGATCACCCCGAGGACCGGTTCATCCGCCGGAACCGCCCGTGCGATCGCCCCCATCGCCACCGACCCGGTCTCCTCGCCCAGCACCAGGTGGTACGCGGCGCCCGGCCGTGCGGTGAGCCGCCCCTCCGTGCTGGACACCGCCACGTCGGCACCCACGGCCGCGCCGGCCGCCCACCGGGCACCCGGCCCGTCGTGCCCCCGCGTCACGACCCGCAACTCCAGCTCCCCGGCCGGGTCGTGATCCCACACGGTGTATTTGCGCCAGCCGTCCCGCAGCGCCTGGGCGAAGTTGTGCGGCGCGGTCGGCATCACGTTCAGATGCTGCCCCGGAGTCCACTTCAGATCACGCAGCCTCGGCCCGGCGATCCGAACACCGGTGATCCACGGCGTAACCGGGCTCACCGCACTGACGGTGGCCCGCCGGCTGAGTCGTTCCAGAAGTGTGACCATGTGTGTCCTCCCTGTTCAGAGGATAATTATGAGCAATTGCTCGCGTCATTGGCTACTCGCTTTCGGATCCGCCCCCTACCGCCTGTCGGCGGGTTTCCGGCCCGGCGTTACTCACGTTTCCGGCCTGGTGGTGACGGCCTAGGCTGGCGATCATGGGCAGGGTTCTGGGGTGGGTGGTCCGGTGGCGGTTGTGGTTGCTGGTCGGGGCCCTGGTGGCTTCGGCCGCTTTTGAGGTCGGCCGCCGGGTTCTGGGACATGACTTCGGGTGGGTGGTCTCCCTGGTGCTGCAAGTGCTGCTGCCGTTCGGGTTGTTGCTGGTGGCGTCCTTGACCGTCCGGGATCATCACCCGGCGGTGCTGGTGGCCCGGGCCGAGGTGCCCGCCCTGGAAGTGCCGCCGAACCCGGGCATGGTTCTGCTGGCGGTCGCCTACACCTTGGGTGTGCACGCGACAGGGGCGCTGGCCTGGGACCTGTTGATGGACGGGGACATCTGGTGGCCGGTGGGGCTCGTGACGGTCTGGCTCGCGCTTCTGGCGCTGGTCTGGCGTGCGGCGCTGGGGCGGTTCGGGGTGCGGCTCTACTCGGAGGGGATCGTCAGCCGGGAGTTACTCGGTTCCGTCTTCATCCCGTGGGAGGCGCTGGGCGGGCCCCGGCCGGCGTTCGCCTACACGCCGGAGCAGGTCACGCTGACCGTTGCCGAACCGGGCCGGATTCGTAAGCGGGGGCTGCGTCTCGGTGATCCGGCGATGCTGCCGGCCGCCGGGGTGAGCGCTGAGCTGCTGGCCCGTGCGATCCACGAGTATGCGAACCGGCCCGAACTGCGCTCAGCGATCGGCACCGCGGAGGAGCTGGCCCGGTTCCAGGGCATTCCACAGATCGCCGAGCTGACAGCGCGGCACTGAAAGTGGCGGGGTGTCAAAGCCGCTGGGACAGCCGGGACGTCAGGCCGTCGACGAACATCGTCAGGGCGAAGTCGAAGCTGTCGCGGTCGACGGTGTCGGCGTTCTCCCGTAAGCGGTGGGCGTCGCCGAGAGCCGGGTAGCGGTCCAGGTAGACCTGCACGTCATCGGTGAAACCGCGCGAGAACGAGCCCATCGCCGCGCCCAGGACCAGGTATTTCGTCGAGGCGCCGATCATCGTGGCGTCGCGGGGGTGCCAGCCGGCGGCGACCAGGCCGCCGTGGATGGTGTCGGCCCGGCGCAGTGAGGCGTCGCGCTGGCCGGGGCCGCGCGCCAGGAACGGGACGATGTTGGGGTGTTCGGCGAGGGCCGCCCGGTAGGAGCGGGCCCAGGTGAGCAGGCCCTCGCGCCAGCCGTGGGTGAACGCGGACACGTCCACCTTCTCCATGATCGCGCTGGCCACGTCGTCGAGGAGCTGCTCCTTGGTGGGGAAGTGGAAGTACAGCGCGGGCGCGGACACCCCCAGCGCGGCGGCCAGCTTGCGCATGCTCAGGCCGTCCAGGCCGTCCCGGTCGATGATCGTGAGGGCGCAATCGCGGATGCCGGTCCGGCTGAGCAGCGGCGTTGTCGGCCGGGGCATGCGAGCCTCCGAATACTTGGTTTAACTAACGGCGTTAAGTTAGCATGCGGCGAGAAACCTGACAGCGTTCAATTAGGGGAGCCGCGATGAACCTCGGCCTGAGCCAGGAGCAGGAGCAGTTCCGGGCGCTCGCCCGCGAGTGGGTGGACCGCGAGGTCGTGCCGCACGCCACCGAGTGGGACCGTGCCGAGCAGGTCGACCCGAAGATCGTCGGCAAGCTCGCCGAGCTGGGCTTTCTCGGCCTCGGGATCGACGAGGAGCTGGGCGGTTCGGGCGGCGACTTCCTGACGTACTGCCTGATGATGGAAGAACTGGGCCGTGGCGACACGTCGGTTCGGGGCATCGTCTCGGTGTCGCTGGGCCTGGTGGCCAAGAGCATCCAGGCCTACGGGACCGAGGAGCAGAAGACCCGCTGGCTGCCCGCGCTGTGCGAGGGCGAGACGGTCGGCTGTTTCGGGCTGACCGAGCCGGGCACCGGTTCCGACGCGAGCAGCCTGATCACCAAGGCGGTCCGCGACGGTGACGACTGGGTGATCAGTGGCGAGAAGGTCTTCATCACCAACGGCACCTGGGCGGGGGTGGCGCTGATCTTCGCGCGCACCGGCGGACCGGGGCCGAAAGGGATCACCGCGTTCCTGGTGCCGACCGACAACAAGGGATTCGTCCGAACCGAGATCAAGGGCAAACTCGGTCTCCGTGGCCAGGCCACGGCGTCGATCACCCTGGACCAGGTGCGGCTGAACGACGATTGCAGGCTCGGTGACGAGGGCGCTGGCTTCAAGATCGCGATGGCCGCCCTGGACAAGGGCCGGATCGCGGTCGCGGCGGGCTCGGTGGGACTGGCGCGCGGCTGCCTGGAAGCGTCCATCGGCTATGCGAAAGAACGAACGCAGTTCGGCAAACCGATCGCGAGCTTCCAACTCGTACAAGAAATGATCTCTGATATCGCCGTTGAGACCGACGCCGCGAGACTGCTGGTGTGGCGGGCGGCCGACCTGGTCGATCGCGGTCTGCCGTACCGGACCGAGGCGTCGATGGCCAAACTGTTCGCCACCGAAGCCGCGGTGAAAGCCGCCAACCAGGCCATTCAGATCTTCGGCGGGTACGGCTACGTCGACGAGTTCCCGGTCGGTAAGGCCATGCGTGACGCCCGCGTGACCACCCTCTACGAGGGCACCAGCCAGATCCAGAAACTGCTCATCGGCCGTGCGCTGACCGGAATCAGCGCCTTCTAATTCAGGGAGTGAACATGAGCCGGGTAGCCGTCGTCACCGGGGCCGCGCGGGGTATCGGCGCCGCGACCGCACTGCAGTTCGCCCGTGAGGGGGCGTCCGTGGCGGTGCTCGACCTGGACGAGCAGGCGTGTGCCGAGACCGTCGACCGGATCACCGCGGCCGGGGGGACGGCTGTCGCGTTCGGCTGCGACGTGGCCGACGAGACCCAGGTCGACGCTGTGATCAACAAGGTGGCGGGTGAGCTGGGCGGGGTCGACGTGCTGGTCAACAACGCCGGGGTGCTCCGCGACAACCTGCTGCACAAGATGTCGGTGACCGACTGGGACATCGTGATGAACGTGCACCTGCGCGGCGCGTTCCTGTGCAGCCGGGCGGCGCAGCGGCACATGGTCCCGAAACGCTCCGGCAAGATCGTGAACACGTCGAGCGTGTCCGCCCTGGGTAACCGGGGTCAGGCCAACTACGCCGCCGCGAAGGCCGGGATCCAGGGGTTGACCCGGACCCTGGCGATGGAGTTGGGTCCCTTCAACATCAATGTCAACGCGGTGGCGCCCGGGTTCATCGTCACCGAGATGACCGACGCGACAGCCGCCCGGGTCGGGATCTCCGCTGCCGACATGCGGGCCAAGGCCGCCGAGATCACCCCGCTGCGGCGGGTGGGCCGGCCGGAGGACATCGCCCGGGTGGCCGCGTTCCTGGCCAGTGACGGAGCCTCCTTCATCACCGGGCAGACGATTTACGTAGACGGCGGACGTCGTCTCTAGAAAGGATCGGACCGAGTTATGCGCCGTACCGTATTCAACGAGGACCACGAGGCGTTCCGGCAGACTCTGCGGGACTTCATCGAGACCGAGGTGGTTCCCCGCTACGACCAGTGGTTCCAGGACGGCCAGGTGCCGCGGGACTTCTACAAGCAGCTCGCCGAGCTGGGGCTGTTCGGCATCGAGGTGCCGGAGGAATACGGCGGCGCCGGCATCGACAGTTTCAAGTTCGCCGCGGTCCAGACCGAGGAGACCATGCGCGCCGGCGTCTCCTTCGGTGCGGCCGGTGCCCACGTCGCGCTCGGTCTGCCCTACCTGCTGGACCTCGGCACCGTTGAGCAGAAACAGCGCTGGCTGCCCGACTTCGTCTCCGGCGACACGATGTACGCGCTCGCCATGACCGAACCCGGCACCGGCAGCGACCTGGCCGGCATGAGCACGACGGCTCGCCTGTCCGACGACGGAACGCACTACGTCCTCAACGGCGCGAAGACCTTCATCACCGGTGGTGTCCTGGCCGACCGGGTGATCGTCTGCGCCCGCACGTCACCGGCCAAGCCCGACGACCGCCGCTTCGGCATCTCGCTGCTGGTGGTGGACACCACGCTGCCCGGCTACTCGGTCGGCCGCAAACTCGACAAACTCGGGCTCCGGACTTCCGACACCGCGGAACTGGCGTTCGTGGACGTGAAGGTTCCGGTCGAGGACCGGCTCGGCGAGGAGGACCAGGGCTTCTACTACCTCGGCAAGAACCTGCCGAAGGAGCGCCTGAGCATCGCTTACGGCGCATATGCGCAGGCCGCAGCGGCGGTCCGGTTCGCCAAACAGTACGTGCAGGACCGCAAGGTCTTCGGCCAGACCGTCGCCAGTTTCCAGAACACCAAGTTCGAACTTGCCGCCTGCCAGTCAGAGGTCGACGCCGCGCAGGCAGTCGCCGACCGCGCCCTGGAAGCCCTCGACGCGGGCGAACTGACCGCAGCCGAGGCGGCGTCCGCGAAACTCTTCTGCACCGAGGTCGCGCACCGGGTCATCGACCGCTGCCTCCAGTTGCACGGCGGCTACGGGTTCATCAACGAGTACCCGATCGCCCGCCTCTACGCCGACAACCGCGTCAACCGGATCTACGGCGGCACGTCCGAGGTGATGAAAATGATCATCGCGAAGGACATGGGCCTTTAAGAACTTTCTTCCGGTACGGGGTCTGCGTGGCCCCGCCGCAGTCGACGGGTCCCCGGTCCACCACGCGAGCTGCGCGGTGGACCGGGCCGACCCGCGACCGCCGGGCCGAATGCGGTGATCGGGGCTTCCCACGCCTGTGGTGCCGCCGCCGTCACGGTCCGGGCTTTTGCGCTCGTCAGGGCTTTTGCGCTTTGGTCCGCCGCGGTCAGGGCTTTGTGCCGTCGTACCGCCGCAGTTTGGATCCCGCTCGCCGCCAGGCTGCGACCTGGAGCAGCACCGCCCACCCGGTGAGGCCGCCGACCAGGGCGAACGCCGCCGCCTGCCCCCAGTCACCGCTGACGGACGGCGGGATGTGCTCGGCGTTGACCGACAGAGCGGCCATCCCGATCACCCGGGCCGCGGCCAGCGGCGGCAGCAACCAGAGCCACCCCACCGGCGGCCCGGGCCGCCCGTCCAGCATCAGCCCGGACGCCGTCAGGATCAGCCAGCCGACGCCGCCGACCACGGCCAGCACGATCAGCGTCCGGCCCCGCCAGCCCCGGACCAGCGTTCCCACTCCGACGCCTACCAGCGCGACCAGTGGGAAAGCCAGGAGCAGCGCCCAGTAGCGCGGTTCCTCCAGCGGCACCGCGGGCTCCCACAACGGGACGCCGTCACCGCCCACCCGCAGGCGTGAACCACCCGCTCACCGGGCCGTGACCAGGGCAACCGTACCCAGAACCGTCCCGGCCGCCACCGCCAGAAGCTCCGTCCGCTCCGTCCGCTCCGTCCCGGCCAGCGTCACGCCCACCCCGAACGCCAGCAGATGCCCGGCCAGCATCCCGGACGTGCGCCGCATGACCTCCTGGTAGTAGCGCCGCTCCCAGTGCTGCCCGTCACCTTGCGGGTCATAGTTGACCAGTAACTCGTAGAGCCCGTCGTTGACCGGCAGCAGAACCAGGACCAGGACCACCATCACGGGTAGAGCCCAGAGCACTTTCATCCATTCAGCCTGCCGTCTCCTTAGGATGATCGCCATGCTGGTGATCTCCGCAGCCGACGTGCACGACCTGCTCACCCCGGCGGTGTGCCGTGACCTGATGCGCGCCGCCCTGACGGCGGTCGCCGACGGGCAGGTCTTCCTGCCGTTGCGCACGGTGATCCGGCCACCGGAACTGGGCGGCCTGCTCGGCCTGATGACCGCGCACCTGGCCGGGCCCGAACCGGCGTTCGGCTTGAAATCGGTCGGGGTCTTCCCCGGCAACACACTGCTCGGCAAGGACGCCCACCAGGGAGTAGTCACCCTTTTCGACCACGAGACCGGCGAGCCCTTGGCGATCGTCAACGCCTCCGCCGTCACCGAGATCCGCACCGCCGCCGTCTCCGCCTTGGCCACCGAGGCCCTGGCCCGCCCCGGCTCCCGGGTCCTGACGATCTTCGGCACCGGAGTACAGGCCCGAGCCCACCTGAACGCCCTGACCGGCCCCGATTCCGGCCTCAGACTCGGCTCGCGGTCCGGCTCCGACTCCGGCTCGCGGTCCGGCTTTGACGAGGTTCGGGTTGTCGGCCGCACCTTCGACGCCGCGTTCCGTTTCGATGAGCGGGCCCGCCCGTTCAACGACCCGGCCGTAGCGGTAGCCGGAGCCGACGTGATCGTCACCGCCACCACCGCGCCGGACCCGATCCTGATGGCCCGCTGGGTGGAGCCCGGCACCCACGTCAACGCCGTCGGCTCCTCGATCCCCACCGCCGCCGAACTCGACCCGGAACTCCTGGCCCGAGCCGTCCTGGTAGCCGACCGCCGCGAATCCCTGCTCACCGAATCCGGCGACTACCTGCGGGCGGCCCCGTTGATCGGCCCGGACCACGTACACGGCGAACTCGGCGACATCCTGACCGGCCGCCTCCCCGGCCGAACAAGTCCGGAACAGATCACCGTCTTCAAGTCCCTGGGCCTGGCGATCGAAGACGTGATCGTGGCCCGCTACCTATACGAACAGGCCCTGTCGACAGGCCGAGGCCAACGAGTCACCTTCTGACCTGACGGATTCCGGATGTCTCATTGGAGTACGACCGCAGCCCTGTCAGGTTTGGTCGAGGTGACCGGTGGGATCGCTCTGTCGCGCGCGACCACACGTCCGCCGATCCACGAAGCCGGAACCAACCCATTCAAGCCGTTGGTCCGTAGAACTCTGTCAGAGCATTCTTGAGCAAGTCGAGATCGGTGCCGAGCGCTCGTTTTCTGGTCAGCCGCAACATCAGGCCGAGTAAGGGATTGCGCAGATCCAGGTGGATAGCGTGATCGAGGCCGCCGGTGGGCCGGGCGCGGCCGGTGATGGTCGCGGCGTGCGCGTCGGCGACGGCGCGCACCATGGCCGACCCGAGCCCGTGACCGTCGCCGTGCTCCTGCTGTACCTCGCCGTGCGCCGCATCCACCGGAAACGTGTGAGTCCCGCGGATGGGTGGCCGGGTGTTCCGCATAGGCTGCCGGGATGGCTCTTCTCCACAAGGCGCAGATCGTCCCGGGCAAGCTCGAAATGCTGAACCACTGGCTGCCCGCCCGCCCCTGGTCCGGTGTTTCCGGCGATGTCGAGCGGGTGGCCGCGGCCAGGTTCGACGACCCGGCCGGTGCGGTGGGCATCGAGACGCTGATCCTGCGCGACGGGGACGGGCGGCTGCTGCACGTGCCGCTCACCTACCGGGGCGCGCCGCTGGAGGGTGCGGAGCAGTGGCTGGTCGGCACCACCGAGCATTCGGTGCTGGGGGCGCGCTGGGTCTACGACGCCGTCGGCGATCCGGTCTACGCGGCGCAGTTGCTCGAGGCGGTCCGGTCGGGTGGGCGCGAGGCCGTCGAGGAGTTCGAGGTCGACGGGGAGCGCCAGTCCCGCGTACCGGATCTGGCTCTGCGGGGTTCCGGCGCGCCGGAGGCGGCTGCCGGCCAGGTGACCGCGGTGACCGACGGTGATCCCGCGACAATCGTGCTGGGTGGCAGTGAACTGAGCGTGATCCGGGTTCTCGGCCCGGTCCTGCCCGGTGCCACGCTCACCGGTGCCTGGGACGGTGCCGGTTCCCCGGCCGTTCTGGCCGCGCTGACCCCGCGATGAGCGCCGATCACCAGGCCCGGTCCCGCGCGTCCGGCGAGCGCTTGACCGACAAGATCAAGAGCCTGGCGGGGGTACGATCCGTGCTGCTCACGCACGATGAAGCCGCGCACGATGACGCCGGTCTTCTGGTCCTGTGGGACACCGAACCGCCCGCCGGTGACGAGGACGAACTGCTGGACGGTGTGGAGTTCCGGATCACGCACCGGCGGGTGGCCACCGTCGACCAATGGATCGCCGACGTGATCGGGGGCGCCGACCCGGACCTCGTCAAGCAGCACCTGATCGCCACGATCCGTGACGGTGTCGTGTTGCACGACACGGGCCTGATCCCGGCATGGACGGCCCGCACCGGCCGTTACCCCGACGAGCTGGCGTCCGCGATGGTCCGCGCCCACCTGAACTTCCGCTCGTCCGGGCAGCGGAGCCGGATGCTGGAGCGCGGCGACCTGCTGCCCCTGGCCCAGGACCGTCTGGACACCGCCCGCAACGTGCTGCTGGTGCTGTTCGGCCTCAACCGGATCTGGTTCGCGCACCCCGGTTTCGCGGGGGTGAGCCGGCTGGCCGAGTCGTTGCCGCTGGCCCCGGCCGGTCTGCCGGCCCGCCTGGACGCGCTGTTCACCGCCACCCCCGCCAGTTCGGTCCCGGCCGCCGACGCCCTGATCAGTGAGACCCTGATCCTGATCGCGCGCCACCTGCCGGACGCCGGTGCCGCGACCGCCCTGGCGAGACTGTCGCGGTTCACCGGCCGAGCCTAGATCTTGTCGGCGACTTTGCGGGCGGCGATCAGGACCGGGTCCCAGACCGGTGCGAACGGGGGTGCGTAACCCAGGTCGAGGGCGGTCATCTCGGTGACGGTCATCCGGTTCCAGACGGCGACCGCGAAGGCGTCGATCCGTTTGGCCGCCTCGGCCCGGCCGACGATCTGCGCACCCAGCAGTAGTCCGGTGTCCTTCTCGGCGAGGACCTTGACGGTCATCGGGACGGCGCCGGGGAAGTAGCCGGCCCGGTTCGTCGACTCGATCGTGGCGGTCACGAAACGGAACCCGGCGGCCTCGGCCTCCCGCGACGACAGTCCGGTGCGGGCCACCTCCAGATCGCAGATCTTGGTGACGGCCGTGCCGATCACGCCGGGGAATGTGGCGTACCCGCCGCCGATGTTGATCCCGGCGACCCGGCCCTGCTTGTTGGCGTGGGTACCGAGCGGCACGTGCATCGTCTTCCCGCTGACCAGATGGGTGACCTCGGTGCAGTCGCCGGCCGCCCACACCCCGTCGACGACCCCGTCCGGGCCGGTGACCCGCTGCCGCAGATCGGTGGCGAGACCGCCGGTGACGCCGAGCGGGATTCCGGCGGCGTCGGCGAGTGCCGTGTTGGGGCGTACCCCCAATCCCAGCACCACGACGTCGGCCGGAATCGTGCCGTCGTCGGTGACCACCGCCCGTACCCGGTCGTCGCTCGTCTCCAGGGCCTGAACCGTGACGCCGGTGCGCAGCTCGATACCGAGCCCGCGGACCGCGTCGGCGACCAGCGCGCCCATGTCCGGGTCGACGGTGGACATCGGCTGCCCGGAACGTTCCACGAGAGTGACCCGCAGCCCGCGCCGGACCAGGGCCTCGGCCATCTCGACGCCGATGTAGCCGCCACCGATCACCACGGCGTCCCGGCCCTCGCCGCCACCGCCTCTGCCGCCGCCCTCGAACGAGGAGAGCCAGGCGTTGAGCGCGGCGCCGTCACCGAGGGTCTGCATGCCGAAGATGCCGCTCGCCGGGTTGTCGGCCCAGGGCGGGCGCACCGGTTGGGCCCCGGCCGCGTACATCAGCAGGTCGAAGCCCTCGGTGAAGGTCCGATCGGAGTTGCGGACGGTGACGGTCCGCGCGCCGAGGTCGATGCCGGTGACCTCATGGCCGGTCCGGACGTCGATCCCGTCCTTGCGGAACGTGGCCGGGTCGCGGGCGATCAGCTCGTCCGGGCCGTCGACCAGACTGCCCACCCAGTACGGGATGCCGCACGCCGAGTAGGACGTGAAGTCGCCCCGCTCGAACGCGAGGATCTCCAGTTCGTCGCGCCCGAGACGGCGCCGGGCCTGGGAGGCGGCGGACATTCCGGCAGCATCTCCACCGATGACAATCATTCGCACCGGCCCATTCTGCCTGTGTTGCCGGCAGATTTCCGGAAAGCTGCGCGGAGTGGTTGCCCACCACATCGGCGTGGCTCTATGGTGACTTCACCGCAGGCGTCATATCCCGGGCGATTCATATAAGCCATCGTCGAAGCGCTTCGACGGATTCTTTATGGGGAGAATTCTATGCGTATCAGACGTGGTTTCGCGGCGATTGCCGTCGCCGTCCTATTGGTCCCACTGCTGCCAGACGCGGCTCAGGCCGAACCCGCTCTGGAGTTCCGCGACCCGTCCCTGCCACTGACCGCACGCGTTGACGACCTGGTCAGCCGGCTCACTCTCGACGAGAAGATCTCGCTGCTGCACCAATACCAGCCGGCCATTCCCCGCCTCGGAATCAGCCTGTTCAAGTCCGGCACCGAAGCCCTGCACGGCGTCGCCTGGTCGAACGACCATCGCAACAACTCCGCCAAGATCGACGCGACCGCGACGGTGTTCCCGCAGGCCGTGGGCCTGGCCAGCACCTGGGACCCGGAGTTGATCGAACGTGTCGGCTCAGCCGTCGGCGACGAACTGCGCGGCTTCCACCGGCAGAACCCGGAGATCTGGGGCCTGAACGCCTGGGCGCCGGTCGTCAACCTGCTGCGCGACCCGCGATGGGGCCGCAACGAGGAGGGCTACTCCGAGGATCCGCTGCTCACCGGCGCGATCGCCGCCGCCTACGGCGACGGCTTGCAGGGCGACGACCCGAACCATCTCAAGGTCGCGCCGACGCTGAAGCACTACGCCGCCTACAACAACGAGACACTGCGGGACCGGACGTCGTCGAACGTGCCGCAGCGGGTCCTCAACGAATACGACCGCAAACCGTTCGAGATCGCCTTGAAGAACGGTTCCGCGACCGGCGTGATGGCCGCCTACAACCTGATCAACGGGCGGCCCGCCACCGTCGACCCGGACCTCGGCACACTGCTGCGCGACTGGAGTGACCAGCGGCTCTTCAACGTCAGTGACGCCTGGGCACCCACCAACCTGACCGGCTCGCAGGCCTACTTCGCCACCCAGGCCGAGGCGAACGCCGCCGTCATCAAGGCCGGCCTGGACAGTTTCACCGTCAACGACACCAACGCCGAGCCGACCACCACCGCGATCAGACAGGCACTGGAGCGAGGCCTGCTCACCGAGGCCGACGTGGACTCCTCGGTCGGCAACGCGCTGAGCATTCGCTTCCGGCTCGGCGAGTTCGACCCGGACGGCGGCCCCTACGCCGGCATCTCACCGTCGGTGATCGACAGTCCGGCCCACCGCGCGCTGGCCCGGAAGACCGCCGCCGAGGCCGCGGTGCTGCTCAAGAACGACGGCATCCTGCCGCTGCAGGCGGGCGGTTCGGTCGCGGTCGTCGGTCCCACCGCCGACAAGCTCTACAGCGATTGGTACGGGGGACAGCTCCCGTACCGGGTCAGCATCCTCGACGGCCTCACCGAACGCGCCTCCTCGGTCTCCACCGGCACCGGCGCCGACCGGATCGCCCTTCGCGAGGTGACGACCGGCCGTTACGTGACCGCCGGTGCCACCGGCGTCGGTGTCACCGAGAGTAGTCCGACCCCGGCCGCCCAGTTCGACACCGTCGACTGGGGAGACGGTGTCTCGACGCTGCGCAATGTCGCCAACGGCAAGCTGGTCAGCTACAACTGGGGTCCGTTCGCCGCCAACGCCGACGAGCCGGGCGGCTGGTTCGTCCAGCAGCAGTTCCGGCAGGAGCAGCAGGCGGACGGAACGTTCGTTCTGCACTACGTCGGTTACGAGACCCAGGAGTCCTGGTTCCCGCCGAACCACTATGTGACCGTGGGTGCCGACGGCAACCTGACCCTCGGTGCCGCCGGCGCGGCCGGAGCCGCCCGCTTCACCAGGGAACTCCTGGTCGACGGGGTGGCGACGGCTGCCGCCCAGGCCAAGAAGGCGAAGACCGCGGTGGTCGTCGTCGGCACCGACCCGTTCGTCGCCGGGCGTGAGGTCCACGACCGGGCCGGGCTCGGTCTCGGGGCCCGTCAGGAAGCCCTGATCAAGGCGGTCCGGGCGGCCAACCCGCGGACCGTCGTGGTGGTGCAGAGCAGCTACCCGCAGACGATCAACTGGGCACAGGCGCACGTGCCCGGCATCCTGTGGACCACGCATGCCGGGGCGGAGACCGGGCACGCGGTCGCCGACGTGCTGTACGGCGACGTCAACCCGGCCGGCCGGCTGACCCAGACCTGGTACCGGTCGGCTGATCAACTGCCCGGTGACATGCTCGAATACGACATAATCCGGTCGAAGCAGACCTATCTCTACAGTTCCGCCAAACCGCTCTACCCGTTCGGGCACGGCCTGTCCTATACCTCCTTCACCTACGGCCAGCCGTCGGTGAGACAGGGAATGGTCACGGTGACCGTCACCAACACCGGCAAACGGGCCGGGGCCGAGGTCGTACAGCTCTACACCCACCAGCGCACCTCCCGCGACGCCACCCCGGTCAAACAGCTCCGCGGCTTCCAGAAGGTGTCGCTGCGCCCCGGCCGCTCGGCGACCGTCTCGATTCCGCTCGCGCAGTCCGATCTCGCCCGCTGGGATCAGACCCGGCAGCGCTGGGTGGTCGAGACCTCGGTCCACGACGTGCTGCTCGGCGCGTCCGCGAACGACATCCGCGCCCGCACCACCCTGGCCGTCAAGGGTTCGGTGATCCCGCCCCGGGACCTCTCACGACCGACAAGAGCGGAGACCTTCGACGCGTACGCCGGGGTGAGGCTCCTGGACGAGACCACCTCCAGCGGAACCGTGGTCGGCGCCGTGGCCACCGGCGACTGGCTGGCGTTCAAGGACGCGGCCCTGCGCGGGGGCAGGACCGTCACGGCCACGGCGTCCGGCACCGGCACCGTCCAGGTCCGTCTCGGCTCCCCGGCCGGCCGGTTACTCGGAACCGCGACGCTGACCGACACCGGCGGCGTCTACACCTACCGCACGGTGACCGCCCCGCTGGCGAGGTTCAGCGGCCGGTCGACGGTCTACCTGGTGCCCAGCCCGGGCCTCCGGCTGGCCACCTTCAGCATCGGCTGACCCGGACGTGGTGACTTCGGGTTCGCTCCGCACCCGAAGGCACCACACGGTGTGTGGGCCGCTGAGGCGTGCCGACTTGGGGTTCGCTCCGCGCCCCAAGTCGGCACGCGGTGTGTGGGCCGCTGAGGTGTGGTGACTCGGGGTTCGGTTCGGGCTCGAAGTCACCGCGGGGCGGCTGTGTTGCGGGTTGTATCCCGGCTCACCGGACGGTGAGGGGAGCGTCACCGGGGCTCGGGTGCTGAGCCGGTGATCAGTAGGATCGACGAAAGGAGTTGCTTGGTGACTTGGGGAGGCTCAGTGCCGACGATCAACGACGTCGCCAAAGCGGCCGGGGTGTCGCCCAGCACGGTGTCGTATGTTCTGTCCGGCCGTCGCCCGATCTCCGCCGAGACCCGCGCCCGTGTGCAGGCCGCCATCGCGGAGCTGGGTTTCCACCCGCACGCCGGCGCCCGCGCCCTGGCGAGCAGCAAGACGAACGTGATCGCGCTGGTCGCGCCGCTGCGGGTGGATGTGAACGTGCCGGTCATCATGCAGTTCGCCACGGCCGTGGTGACCGCGGCCCGGTCGTACAACCATGATGTGTTGCTTCTGACCAAGGACGAGGGCACCGCCGGCCTGGAGCGGGTCGCCCACAGCACCATGGTCGACGCGTTGATATTGATGGATCTGGAGCGCGACGACCTGCGCATTCCGGCGCTGCGGAGGTTGAAGCAGCCGTCGGTGCTGATCGGGTTGCCGGCCGACCACACCGGCATCGCCTGTGTCGATCTGGACTTCGGCGCGGCCGCCCGGGAGGCGCTGTCGCACCTGGCTGGGCACGGTCACCGCCGGATCGGCCTGGTCGGCCCGTCCCCGGCGGTGTACAAGCGGCAGACGACGTACGCGGACCGGTTCCTCACCGGGTTCCTCGACGCGTCGGTGGACCTGGGTCTGCGCACGGTGACGCACCCGTGCGAGCCGGGCGCCGAGGGGGTGCGGTCCTGCATGGCCGACCTGGACGCCGAGCTCGACGGCATCACCGCGCTGGTGGTGCACAACGAGGAGGCGCTGCGCCCGCTGCTGGACCTGCTGCACGCCACCGGCCGCCGGATTCCCGAGGACATCTCGGTCGTGGCGGTCTGCCCGCGTGACGTGGCGACGGCGATGCCGGTCGCGCTGACCTCGATCGACATCCCGGCGCACGATGTCGGCACCCTCGCCGTGGAGACTGCGATGCGGCTGCTGGACGGTCGCAGTGTCGAGTACACCCGCCTGCTCGCGCCGAGTCTGGTCGAGCGGGACAGCTGCCGCGAAATCTCCGCGTCACACCGTTGACACGAGCCAGGCTGAATCAATAGCGTCTCGACAAGAGCCATCGTCGAAGCGCTTCGACGAGTTGTTTCGCTTACTTTCCTCGACCAGTCCCTCTGGGAGGACGGCTATGTTCCGATCACGTTCCGGCCTGGCGGCCGGTGCACTCTTACTTGCGGTTTCCCTCGGCCTGACCGCCTGCGGCGGCGACGAGTCCTCCTCGGAGGAGGGCGCTGACGCGAAAGTCCTGAACCTCTGGCACTACGAGGGCCCTGAGAGCGCCATGGGCATCGCCTGGAACAAATCGATCGAACTGTTCAAGGCAAGTCACCCCGGCGTCGAGGTCAAGTTCGAGGAGAAGGGCTTCGAGCAGATCCAGCAGAACGCCCAGATGATCCTCAACTCGGACAGCGCCCCGGACATCCTCGAGTACAACAAGGGCAACGCGACCGCCGGTCTGCTGTCCAAGCAGGGCCTGCTCACCGACCTCTCCGACGAGTTCACCAAGCGTGGCTGGGACAAGAAACTGAGTGCCAGCCTGCAGACCACTGCCAAGTACGACGAAGACGGCATCATGGGCAGCGGCAAGGTCTTCGGGGTGCCCAACTACGGTGAGTTCGTCACCGTTTACTACAACAAGAAGCTGTTCGACAAGTACAAGCTGGCCGTCCCGACGACGCTCGACGAGTTCACCAAGGTGATGGACACGTTCGTGCAGAACAAGGTGACCCCGCTCGCCGTCGGCGGCGCCGAGTACCCGGCGCAGCAGATCGTCTACGAACTGGCCCTGTCGAAGGCCGACCGTGCGTTCGTCGACGACTACCAGCTCTACAAGAACAAGGTCGACTTCAAGGGCCCGCAGTTGACCTACGCCGCGCAGACGTTCGCCGACTGGGTGTCGAAGGGCTACGTCGGCAAGGACTCGGCCGGCATCAAGGCCGAGGACATGGGCGTCTCCTTCACCAAGGGCGAGTTCCCGATCCTGATCTCCGGCTCCTGGTGGTACGGCCGGTTCGCCTCGGAGATCAAGGACTTCGAGTGGGGCACCTTCCTCTTCCCGGGTAACACCCTGCACCCCGGCTCCAGCGGCAACCTGTGGGTGGTGCCGGAGAAGAGCAAGGCCAAGGCCCTGGCGTACGACTTCATCGACATCACCATGTCGCCCGAGGTGCAGGCGCTGCTCGGCAACTCCGGCGGTGTCCCGGTCGCGGCCGACCCGTCGGCCATCACCGACCCGAAGAACAAGGAACTCGTCGAGACCTTCAACAAGATCTCCACTTCGGACGGGCTCGCGTTCTACCCCGACTGGCCGGCGCCCGGTTACTACGACGTACTCGTGGCCGGAACACAAGGCCTGATCAACGGCTCGAAGACTCCGGACGCCTTCCTGGACGAGATCGCCAAGCCGTACAACGAGAACTTGGCAGACCTCGGCAAATGAGCAGCGCGCGGCGCGGGCGGTGACCACCGCCCGCGCCGCGAACGGAAGGGGCCCGGCATGGCCGGTCGTGTTACCCGGGACCGCGGTTACGCGGTCTATCTGATTCCCGGCGTGCTCGCCTCACTCGCGGTGATCGTCGTGCCGCTGGTGATGACGGTGTACTACAGCTTCACCAAATGGTCCGGCGTCGGCGATCCGCGCTGGGTCGGCTTCGACAACTACACCAGATTGTTCGGCGACACCCTGTTCTGGCAGTCGTTCGGGAACATCGGTCTGCTGGTGTTCGCGATGGCGGTGATCCCGACACTGATCGGCCTGGTTCTGGCCGCCGTGCTCTTCGACTACGTGGGCAAGCGTTTCGGTGATCGGTGGGCAGGTCTCTTCCGGTCCGGGTACTACCTGCCGCAGGTGATTCCGGTGGCGGTCACCGGCATCATCTGGAGCTGGATCCTGCACCCGAGTTACGGCGCGCTCAACCGGATCCTGGAAGCGGTCGGGCTCGGTGGGCTGGCCAAGAACTGGCTCGGTGACCCCGATTACGCGCTCTACAGCGTGATGCTGGTGATGATCTGGTTCCAGCTCGGCTACCCGGTCGTGATGTTCATGTCCGGCCTGTCGCGGATCGATCCGTCGCTCTACGAGGCGGCCGATCTGGACGGTGCGACCTGGTGGCAGCGGTTCCGCAAGATCACTGTCTACATGATCCGGCCCGAGTTCTACGTCGTCATGATCACCACCACGATCGCCGCGCTGAAGATCTTCGGTCAGGTCTTCGTGCTCACCAAGGGCGGGCCCAGCAACTCCACACTGGTGCCGTCGTACTTCGCCTACAAGAACTACTTCGAGAAGGCCCAGGTCGGGTACGGGTCGGCGATCTCCACCGTACTGACCATCCTGATCGTGATCCTCGCGTTCCTGTTCCTGCGACTCCAGCACCGGTCGGAGGAACTGCGATGACCGTCACCACCCCACCGGCCTCTCTGCGCCACCGCGACCCGGTCCGCTTCTTCGTCCTCGCCGGCCTGCTGGTACTGCTACTGCTGCTGGTCGGGCCGCTGCTGGTGATCGCTCTCAACGCGGTCAAGAGCCCGGCCGACTACGCCGCCAACGGCCCGCTGTCGCTGCCGACCGGCCTGTACTGGGACGGCATCGTCAACTTCTGGAACCGGGTGAACTTCGGCCAGAAACTCTGGAACAGCTTCATCACCAGCCTGACCGTCGCCGTCCTCGGTGTCGTCCTGTCGATCCTCAACGCGTACGCCCTCGGCATCGGCCGGGTGAAGGGCCGCGTCTGGTTCCTAGTGTTCTTCCTGGTCGCGAACCTGCTGCCGCAGGAGGTGCTGGTCTACCCGCTGTACTACATCTCCAAAGAAGCGGGCCTCTACGACAGCCTGTTCGCGGTCATCATCATCTTCACCGTCATCCAGAGCGCCTTCGGTACGTATCTGCTCACCTCGGTCTACACCGAGTTCCCCCGCGAGCTGCTGGAAGCCGCGTCCATCGACGGCGCCGGCAAATGGCGCACCCTCTGGCGGGTGGTGGTGCCGGTCAGCGGACCCACCCTCGCGGTGCTGTTCACGTTCTTCTTCATCTGGACGTGGAACGAGTTCTTCCTGCCCCTGATCTTCCTGGTGTCCAACGACAACCAGACGGTTCCCGTCGCCCTCGGCGTCCTGCAGGGCGACCGGATGATGGACGCCACAACGACCAGCGCCTCCGCCCTGATCGGCATCGTCCCCGCGATCCTCTTCTTCCTGATCTTCCAGCGGACCCTCACGCGCGGCATCGCCGCCGGCGCCATCAAGTAAAGGATCTCCATGAAGTTCACCGATGGCTATTGGCGTAAGCGCGCCGGGATCACCGTCCTGCACCCCGCCCACCTCCAGGACACCGCGACCACATCGGACACGCTGACCGTCTGGGCCGCCACCCGGCCGATCACGCACCGTGGTGACACGCTGAACTCCGCGCTGCTCACCATCGAGTGCTCCGCCCCGGCCCCCGACGTCATCCGGGTCACGGTCTCGAACTACACCGGCGGCCGGCCGCGCACCCCCAACTTCGAGATCTCCTCCTCGCCGGTCGAGGTGAGCGTCGATCAGTACTCTCTGACGTCCGGCGCCCTGACCGCGAGGTTCACGCCGGGGGAGAAGTGGGGGCTCGACTTCCTCGACCCCGACGGACGGCGGATCACCGGCAGCGGCTGGAAGGGCATCGGCGTCGTCACCGGCCCCGACGGCGACTACGTGCACGAACAGCTCGACCTCGGCGTCGGGCACGTCGTCTACGGCCTCGGTGAACGCTTCGGGCCGATCGTCAAGAACGGCCAGACCGTCGACATCTGGAACGAGGACGGCGGCACCAGCAGCGAACAGTCCTACAAGAACGTCCCGTTCTACTTCACCAACGGCGGTTACGGCGTCCTCGTCGACCACCCCGGCAAGGTGTCCTTCGAAGTCGCCTCCGAGATGGTCACCCGAACCCAGTTCAGCGTCGCCGGGCAGAGCCTGTCGTACCTGGTCATCTACGGTCCCACGCCCGCCGACATCCTGCGCAAGTACACCGCGCTGACCGGCCGTCCCGCGCTGCCGCCGGCCTGGTCCTTCGGACTGTGGCTGACCACGTCGTTCACGACCGACTACGACGAGGAGACGGTCAACAAGTTCGTCGGCGGCATGGCCGACCGGGACCTGCCGCTGTCGGTGTTCCACTTCGACTGCTTCTGGATGCGCGAATTCAACTGGTGCGACTTCGAATGGGACCCGCGGGTCTTCCCCGACCCGGAGGGCATGCTCAAACGCCTCGCCGACCGGGGCCTGCGCACCTGCCTGTGGCTCAACCCGTACATCGCCCAGCGCTCGCCGCTCTTCGCCGAAGGCGCGTCGAAGGGTTACCTGCTCAAACGCCCGAACGGCGACGTCTTCCAGTGGGATCTGTGGCAGGCCGGGATGGGCCTGGTCGACTTCACCAACCCCGAGGCCCGGGAGTGGTACGCCGGGAAACTGCGCCGCCTCGTCGACATGGGTGTCGACTCGTTCAAGTCGGACTTCGGCGAACGCGTCCCGACCGACGTGGTGTGGCATGACGGCTCCGACCCGGAACGCATGCACAACTACTACACGCAGCTCTACAACGAGGTCGTCTTCGAGGTGCTCCGCGAGGCGAAAGGCGAAGGCGAGGCCGTGCTGTTCGCCCGCTCGGCCACCGTCGGCGGCCAGCAGTTCCCGGTGCACTGGGGCGGCGACAACTCCAGCACCTTCGAATCGATGGCGGAGAGCCTGCGCGGCGGCCTGTCCCTGACGTCCTCCGGGTTCGGTTTCTGGAGCCACGACATCGGCGGTTTCGAAGGGATGCCCGACCCCGCGGTCTTCAAGCGCTGGATCGCCTTCGGCTTGCTGTCGTCGCACAGCCGCCTGCACGGCAGCTCGTCCTACCGGGTGCCGTGGCTGTTCGACGAGGAGTCGGTGGACGTGCTGCGCTCGTTCACCCACCTCAAGTACCGCCTGATGCCCTACATCTTCGGCGCCGCCGTCGAAGCCCACCGCACCGGCCTGCCGGTGATGCGCTCGATGCCGATCGCCTTCCCGGACGACCCCGGCACCACCTATGTGGACCGCCAGTACATGCTCGGCCCGGACCTGCTGGTGGCCCCGGTCTTCTCCGCCGGGGGAGAGGTGTCCTACTACGTCCCGTCCGGCCGCTGGACCCGTTACCTCCCGGCCACCGGCGAGGCGTCGGAGATCGAGGGCCCATGCTGGGTGACCGAGACGCACGGCTTCGCCACGGCCCCGCTGCTGGTCCGCCCCGGCGCGGTGATCCCGGTCGGAGCCCGCCACGACCGCCCCGACTACGACTTCCGTGACGGCGTCACCCTGCACCTGTTCCACCCTCAGCCCGGCCGCACCGCGGTAGTGGTCCCCGGCCAGACCGCCACCGACACGGTCTTCACCGTCTCGGTCGACGACGGCACCATCACCGTGGGCCGGATGGGCGACGCCCTCCCCTGGCGCGTCCGGCTCGGCGACACGATCACCGAACTGGCCGCCGACGAAGACAGCTGCACCCTCACCCTGGGTTAGCAGCCCCGAGCGCCCGGCCCCGCCCACCAACGGCGGCCGGGCGCTCCCCGCTGCCGGCGGACCGGCCGTAGGCGACTCGCCGGGTCAGCGTCTCGAACGGGCCCCGCCGCCCGGCCCGGCGCATCCGGTCCGCGACCGTGCCGCCTTCGGGGTAGCCGCCGAGGTAGGCGGAGCCGAGCACGAAGTAGTGGGTGTTGGCCAGGGCGATGAACAGGAGCATGAAGCCGCGTGCGAGGTCCGGGCCGAGAGCCCGGTCCCCTGGCTCCAGGGGACCGATCCGCATGCACCGACCCTACGAACCCGGCAGCGGTCACCGCAGTTGGCAAAGGTCTATGACTTGAGTAGGGCGAGCCGAGACGACCTACCGGCGTCCATCGGCATCGCGATGCGGGCTGTCAGTGCATCGACTGGCGTCACGCCGTGACGGTCAGGCCTGCAGTTCCTGGAGGAGTCGCTGGTAGCGGACGACCAGGTCAGGGCGGATGTATCTGATCTTGTCCAAGAGCCGGACGTTTGCGCCCGGCGGCCGCGAGGTCAGCAGATCCAGTTCGAAGGCGCGCACCTCGGCATCGATGAGCAGGACGGGATCCACGAAGGGGTCATTTGTCGCCGCCACCCAGTTCAGCACTGCTACCAGGCCGCGGTCCCAGTTCCGGTCCTGGCCGAGGAACCGCAGCACGACCTGGAGGAACGAGTCGAACACACCGTTAGTCGCGTTGCTCTGATCCGCGATCCGTCGCAGAACCCCCATCGCTGTCGCCGCGTCGACCGCGGTGTCGGTGGAGAGCCGGGTCAGAAGCACCCGGACGAAGTCCGTGTATTCGCCCACATCCCAGGGCTGGAATGCCTTTCCGGCGAAGTCCGCGGCCGCCATGTAGTCGACGTCTTCCCGGGCCGTCGTGATCCGGAGCATGGCCGCCATCGTCGACAGATATCTGCTGTTCCCGTCCAGGGCGAAGTGATCGACGGCCGCACCGGGCCGCGGCGGCACCTGCCCGATCGCGTGATGGATCATGTCGTCGAGGACCCCGCACTGGAAGTGTGCCTTCCGGCGGACGGCCAGGTAGTCCAGGTCGCTCGGGATGAAGGGGGTACCGCCGGCCTGTGGGTCCAGACTGAAGGTCCAGGCCGGATCGATGTCCCAGGAGAGCAGGTCCAGATGGGTACCGAGCCGGATGTCGCGGTCGGGCCCGCTCCCGATCCGTTCGAGTGTGGCGGTGTAGACCAGGCTCGTCCAGCCGTCCGTGGAGAGTTGTGACCGCCAGAGCAGCGCCTGCGCGTGCCAGGAGTCGACCGGATCTCGCTGTTCCGGGTACAGCTCGCGGCCGTGCACCACCCCGGTGCAGAGGCTGATCAGCAGGAGGTTGGCGGCATAGGTCGCGTACCGGGCGGGTTCGCTGAGCCGCTGAGGTCGATAGTCGGCGAAACGAGCGGTGGGCGGAGTGTGATTGACCGACCGGTAGAGCCGCAACGCTACTTTCCGGATTCCGTCCCGGACGGTCTCGTCAGCGGATTCCACCAGGGAGTGCAGGAACTCCATGACCGGCGCCCGGAGACTGAGTGGTTCGAACGACAACAGCACTCGAAGCAGGTCGTCGTCAGCGGGACCGGTATCGAACGACATCATGGACGCCGACTGGCGGGCCGCTACATCGTTGACCACCTGCCACGTCAGTCGCGCCACGAAATATTCGGCGAAAGTGGCGTGCAGGAATTCGTACGTCAGCAAGTTTTCTTGATCTTGTGAGGCTCTTGCCTGGTGAATGAAGAAGAACCTGCCGAGCGTCAACTCGGCGGCGCCCAGTGGTGTCCGCAGATCCGTCCCGGCCGAGTGATGCTGCGGACCGCCGAACGGCAGCGCGGCGAGATCGCGGTCCAGGTCCGCCTCGGTGACCCAGAGAGCGGCCCGGTTGAACATCGCGAACGCCACCACCGACAGCCGGCGTAGCTCGCTCTCGACGGCCGTCTGACGTTCGCGAGCGGACAGGCCTGGTCGATGCTTGAGGATCTCCCTGGTGGCGAACGAGCGTAATAGTTCCTCGTACAGCTCATGAGCTTGAAGGTTGTTCTCGGCTTTCTGGAGCGTGTTGGCGTTGGTGTCGTAGAGCGCCAGCATCAGCAGCAGGAGCGGCTGTTCGGCGAGCGCACGATGCGCCAGCACGGTCTTCGCGGGCAGCGGGCGCAATTGTTGAGCGGCGAAGTTCGCCGCGTTGACCTGATTCCAGATGTCGAGCCAGGTGGTCACCTGGCCGTCGTCGAAGGGGTCGAGGCGGATAGCCACGGTGCCCTCGGGCGGACGTGCCCGGTCGGCCACGGCGGTCCGGGTGGTGACGACGACCGCGAGCGGACGGTTCAGTTCGGCCTCGCGTTCCTGGAAACGGGCGACCTTGAGCAGGTAGTCGGTCTGCGTCACCCCGACCGCCTGCAACAACTCGTCGAAGCCGTCCAGGATGACGACCGGTAGCGCGCCACCGGCAGATCGGGCCAGCGCCGGCCACTCGATCCGTTCGCCGGTGGTCAGCCGGATCGCGTGTTCGATCTGAAGTTGCAGCTCGTCGGCGGTGGGGACGTCGCGCAGCACCACCCGGACCGGCATGAAGTCGGCGGCCGGCAGACGGGCCGCCAGCACCCGGGTGAGCACCGACTTCCCGGAGCCGGGCTGACCGAGGACCAGCAGCGGAGCCCGCACCGCCTGCGGAGACGTGAGATGGCCGATCAGGAAGTCCTCCAGATCGGCTCGAGCCGGCAGCCCGGCCCACCAGGATTCCGCACTGATCCGATCACTGGTCAGGACGTTCGAGGCCCGGAACCGGGGCGGCACGTACGCCTCGCCCAGCGATGGCATCCGGATGCCGTCCGGCACCTCGCCGGACTCCGCCACCCGCCGGTTCAACTCGGCCCGGTTGGCGGCGGCCAGACTCTGCCGTCGTTCGTCGGGCAGCCGGCCGCTGGAGATCCGCTGGAGCAGTTCCTCCATGTCGGCGAGGGCGGCCCGGGTGGCCCGGTGTTCGCGGGCACCCGCCCAGCACGCCACTTCCGGGAACTCGGCGACGAGCCGCCGGAACGACTCCTCATATCTGCGGCAGGCCCGCTCGGGAAGTGCTTCGAGCAGCGCGTCGAACCGTTCCTGGTCGGTGGCCGGAAGCCTCTCCCAGTGCGCCAGCCCGCGAGTGAACCACTTGACCCGGGACCCTAGTTCCGCGTACCGGAGATGGAGCAGTTGAAGGAATTTCTCGGGGGATCGCTGCGGATTCGGCAACAGATCACCGATGCTCCGCAGCGATTCCATCAACTGTTCCTCCAGCGTGACGGCTCCGCCACCGGCGAGGGTGAGTCGTTCCGGGCGGGTGGGGATCAGCTCGCTGAATCGGGACGGCAGGTCGGCGTCGTCGAGGGCCTCGAAGAACGCTGCCACGGCGATCACGGTGTGTGCCGCTTCGAGCCGTTCGGTGCGGTCGTAGCGGGACAGGCCGCTGCGGCGTTCGGACAGGTCGCGGACCAGGTCGTGGCTCAGGCGCACCAACTCACCTTTGGCGTCGAACCAGCTCAGGACCTCGCCGGCGCCGGGGACGGTGCCGAGCATCAGCCAGCCGGCCGACTTCTCCAGGGCGGTGACGATCCTGCTGTGCTGGCCGCCGAGCAGGCGGGCGGCGTCGGCGTAACTGAGCGACCGTGGCATCAGACCATCATGGACCGTCCTCGCCGGCGAAGCGGCGGGCCATCGCCCGGTGTTCGGCCGCCGCGCGGGCGGCGTCGGTGCCGGCGAGAGGGGAGCCGGGCATCGGGCCGAGGAACGCCACCTGGTCGGCGAAGCGGCGGTGCCGGTCGCTGGCGTGATCGCGGCAGGGCAGGCAGGTGACGCGTTCCGGCAGGTGGGAGGTCATGGCGAGCGGCACCCGGCTGCCGCAGCCGGTCGTCACCTCGGCCGGTAGTTCGGCGACCAGCCCGAAGGTGGCGGCGAGCATGTCGCGGGTGCGGCCGGAGGCGCTGAGGCCGGCTTCGACGTGGATGTGCGGATCAGGGTGAGTTGCCATCGCTTCCATCATCCCGCGCCGATACTCATCCCGGCGGGGTTAACGTCCCGGTGGGAGGGGACCAAAGACCCGTGCCGGTGTTTCGCGTCGCCGATACGTTGATCGTGACAAGTCAGGAACTCGAAAGACTTCAGTCGAGAGGAATGATCGTGACCGCCACGCTCGGCCAGCAGGAACTCGTGCGCAAGCTCGCCGCCCCGGACGACATCGAGGTCGCCGCCCTGGACGCCTGGTGGCGGGCCAACAACTACCTGACCGTCGGGCAGATCTACCTGCAGGGCAATCCGCTGCTGCGGGAGCCGCTGACGTCGGAGCACATCAAGCCCCGCCTGCTCGGACACTGGGGCACCAGCCCCGGTCTGTCGTTCGTCTACGCCCACGTCTCCCGTCTCATCAAGGAGACCGGCCAGCAGGCCATCTACCTGGCCGGCCCGGGCCACGGCGGGCCGGCGCTCGTCGCCGCGGGCTACCTGGAGGGCACCTACTCCGAGGTCTACCCGAAGGTCGGCCTGGACGAGGACGGTCTGCTCACCCTGTTCCGCCAGTTCTCCTCGCCCGGCGGCATCCCCAGCCACGTGTCGGTGACCACGCCCGGCTCGATCCACGAGGGCGGGGAACTGGGTTACGTCCTGGTGCACGCGTTCGGCGCGGTGATGGACAATCCGGACCTGCTCGCGATCGCGGTGGTCGGTGACGGTGAGGCGGAGACCGGGCCGCTGGAGGGCTCCTGGAAGGGTGTCTCCTTCATCAACCCGGAGCACGACGGCGCGGTCCTGCCGATCCTGCACCTGAACGGTGCGAAGATCGCCGGCCCGACGGTGCTGGCCCGCAAGGACCCGGCCGAGGTGCGCAAGTTCTTCGAGGGCCACGGCTACGACGTCCTGGAGGTCGGGGGCGAGGACCTGCCGGGCATGCATCACCGGTTCGCCCAGACGCTCGCCGAGGCCTGGGGCAAGATCAAGAGCATTCAGGACGAGGCCCGCGGCGGTACGTGGGACGGAAAGCGACCGAACTGGCCGCTGATCGTGATGCGTACACCGAAGGGCTGGACCGGCCCGGAGAAGATCGACGGCATCACGGTCACCGGCACGTGGCGTTCGCACCAGGTCCCGCTCTCTGGGGTCAAGGGCAACGACCAGCACCTCGCCGACCTGGAGAAGTGGCTCAAGTCGTACCGGCCGGAGGAACTGTTCGACGCCACCGGCGCGCCGGTGCGGCAGATCCGTGACGCGGCCCCGCCCGGTGACCTGCGGATGAGCGCCAGCCCGCACGCCAACGGCGGACTGCTCACCGAGGACCTGGACCTGCCGGACTTCCGGGACTACGCGATCGACGTGAAACAGCCGGCCGTGGAGCACGCCGAGTCGACCCGCAAGCTGGGCGAGATGATGCGCGACATCTACTCGCGCAACCCGGACAGTTTCCGGCTGTTCTGCCCGGACGAGACGAACAGCAACCGCCTCGGTGCCGTCTTCGAGGTCTCCGACCGCGGCTTCATGGAGACGGTCACCGCCGACGACGTGAAGATCAGCAACAAGGGCCGCGTGATGGAGGTGCTCTCCGAGCACAACTGTCACGGCTGGCTGGAGGGCTACAACCTGACCGGCCGGCACGGGATGTTCGCCACCTACGAGGCGTTCGCCATGGTCAGCGCGTCGCAGACGGTCCAGCACGGCAAATGGCTGCAGGAGGCCTCGCACCTGCCGTGGCGGGCCAAGGTCCCGAGCCTGAACATCCTGCTCACCTCGACGGCGTGGCGTAACGACCACAACGGCTTCTCGCACCAGGGCCCCGGCCTGCTCTCGGTGGTGCTGAACCAGCGTGGCAACGTGGCCCGCGTCTACCTGCCGCCGGACGCGAACACCCTGCTCTCGGTGGCCGACCACTGCTTCCGGTCCCGGTCGTACGTCAACCTGATCGTCATCGACAAGCAGCCGCAGCTCCAATGGCTGACCATGGACCAGGCGATCGAGCACTGCAAGCAGGGCGCGGGCATCTGGGACTGGGCCGGCAACGACGACGGCGGCAGCGACCCGGACATCGTCCTGGCCTGCGCCGGCGACGTGGTGACCATGGAGACGGTGGCGGCGGCGCAGATCCTCAAGGAGAAGCTGCCGCAGCTCAAGGTCCGGGTGGTCAACGTGGTGAACCTGATGACTCTGCCCCGGCCGAAGGACCACCCGCACGGCTTGAGCGAGACCCTGTTCCGGGAGCTGTTCACCGATCATGTCGACGTGGTGTTCAGTTTCCACGGCTACCCGGGCGCCATCCACCAGCTGGTGCACGGCCGGCCGGACGCCGACCGGTTCCGGGTGCGCGGCTTCATCGAGCAGGGCACCACGACCACACCGTTCGACATGACGGTCCGCAACCGGGCGTCGCGCTACCACCTGGTGATGGACGCGATCAACAACGCGAAGCGGCTGCCGGCCGGCGCCTCCGAGCTGAAGGCCTGGTGCGAGAAGAAGCTGGAGAAGCACGAGAAGTACGTCGTGGAGAACCTGGAGGACATGCCCGAGGTCCGCGACTGGTCACTCGGCGACTGGGCCGAACACTGAGGTCCTGATCGTTTCTGCGCATTACCGCGCGCGAATCAACGGATTCGCGCGCGGTTCGCGTATCGGCGGTCACGAATCGCTCAGCAAGAACCAAACAATTCTTGCGAATCTGACGTCGAGACATGTCTCACCCTTTTATTCATCGGCCGGTTACCCGAAAGTGGGAGGAGCACAACACCCGTCGCTCGACGATGAGGAAGGGGCCCCCGTATGACCGCCACCCTGAACCCCTGGCCGACGACCCGGCAGGGATCCACCGACCATCAGGTGCAGACGCTGCAATATCTGCTGCTCGCCCACGGTCACACGGTCACCGTCGACGGTGTCTTCGGCTCCGAGACGGGCGCCGCGGTGCGCGCCGTCCAGTGGGCCAAGAGCCTGCCCGACAACGGCGTGGTCGACCCGGCCACGTGGCGGGCGCTGCTCATCGAGCTGCACCCCGGTTCCACCGGCAACGCGGTCCGTGGCCTCCAGGAGGAGTTCGCCCTCGACTCCACCGACGGTGTCTACGGCCCGAAGACCGAGGCCGCGGTCCGCGACCTCCAGCGGACACTGCGCGCCAGCGGCGCCGACATCTCGGTCGACGGGGTGGCCGGCCCGCAGACCTGGCAGGCGCTCATCAGCGGCCTGCGCGAGACGGCCCCTCTCAGCAAGGCAGCCTGACCCTCACAGCGTGGTGACTTACGGTGCGTTCCGCGCCCGAAGTCACCACGCCGGGCGGAGTGCGGCGCCCGGGGTCAGCGGCGGAAGGACGGGTCGAAGCCGAACGGGAGTTCCAGACGGTGGGTGGCCATCAAGGCGCCGTCGGCGAGCAGGTCGCCGGTAGGGGCGTCGGCGACGATACGGCCGGCGTCCAGGATCACCGAGCGGGGGCAGAGCTCCAGCGCGTACGGCAGATCGTGGGTCACCATCAGCACCGTCACCGGCAGGGCCTGGAGGATCTCGGCGAGTTCGCGTCGGCTGGCCGGGTCCAGGTTGGAGGACGGTTCGTCGAGGACCAGGATCTCCGGCCGCATCGCCAGCACGGTCGCCACGGCCACCCGGCGGCGCTGGCCGAACGACAGGTGATGCGGGATCTGATCGCGATGCTCCAGCATGCCGACCGCGGTCAGGGCTTCGGTGACGCGTGATTCGAGTTCGGTCCCGCGTACGCCCAAGTTGGCAGGACCGAAAGCGACGTCCTCCGCGACCGACGGCATGAACAGCTGGTCGTCGGGGTCCTGGAAGACGACACCGACCCGGCGGCGGATCTCGGTGATCGCCTTCCGGTCACTGGGCGTGACCGGAAGGCCGGAGATCGTCACCTGACCGCCGCCACCGTGCAGGATGCCGTTGAGGTGCAGCACCAGGGTGGTCTTGCCGGCGCCGTTGGGCCCGAGCAGGGCGACCCGTTCACCGGCGGCGACACGCAGGTCGACGCCGAACAGCGCCTGCCGCCCGTCCGGATAGGCGAACGTCAAGCCGCTGATCTCGAGCGCCGGAGTCATGTCGATCATGCTAGAGCCAGGGCGATCCCGGCCGCCGCGACCGGCAGCACCGCCGAAACCAGCCACTCGCGGGCCGGTGCCCGCACCCCGCCGGAGTTCGGCATCCGGCCGGTGTAGCCGCGCGACAGCATCGCCAGGTAGACACGCTCGCCCCGCTCGTACGATCGCAGGAAAAGGGAACCGACTCCGATCGCGAACGCTTTCGCCTGCCACAGGAACCGCGGGTCGTAACCGCGGGAGATCCGGGCGATCCGCATCCGCCGCGCGTCGTCGATCAGCACGTCGATGTAGCGCAGCATGAACATCATGATCTCGGTGATCACCGCCGGGCAGCGCAGCCGGTCCAGTCCGGTGATCAGGTCCCGCATCGGGGTGGTCGCGGCCAGCAGGAGCGAGGCGAGGACACCCAGGGTGCCTTTGGCGAAGATGTTCCACGCGCCGTGCAGGCCGTCGACCGAGAGTGACAGACCCAGCCAGTCGACCCGCTCGCCCTGCCCGAAGATCGGCAGCGCCACCGCCAGCAGCACGAACGGCAGCTCGATGGTGGCCCGCCGGAGCAGCCAGAGGGCCGGCACCCGGGCCAGCACCGCCACGATCGCGATCAGCACCGCGAAACCGCCGAACGCGGCGAACTCCTCCCGCGGCGTGAGCACCACCACGATCGTGAACAGCAGCACCGAAGCGATCTTCACCTCGGGGGAGAGCCGGTGCACCGGGCTCTCCCGGTCGAGATGCAGGACCTTCATGCGGCCAGCTTAAAGGGCTACCCGAGCAGCGCCTCATCGACGTCACGCCGGGGTGACGGATGTCCCGGCTGGCCGTATCCGATCCGGAACGCGATCTGCGGGAACCCGGACCGCCCCAGCGACCGCCGCAACTGGTCCCGGGCCGGGGCCACCTCGATCGGCTGGGAGATCAGCGAGCTGGCCAGCCCGGCGTCGGTGGCGGTCAGCAGCACGTGCTGCAGCGCCTGCCCGGCCATCAACTGGTCGAGTCTGCGGTCCCCGCCGGTGCCGAGGATCCCGACCAGCGGCTCCGGCTCGTAGTCGCGTCCGGGAGGCCGCCGCCGGTCGCCGAAGTTACGTTGCGGCAGCAGATCCTGCGCCTCGGCCACCGACGCGGCCGCCACCGCCGGGATGCCGTCGATCGACGACTCGGTGCCGGTCCAGGTGATCAGTTCGGCCTGGTAACGGATGTCACGGCGCAGCACCCGGTCGGCGCTGTGCGCGATCTCCGAGAACCCGGTCAGCGCGGTCATCCCGACCAGCAGGTCCAGCCAGGTGCCCTCGACCCGGGCCGCCTCGATCAGTCGCACCCGCACGTCGGCCGGCACCGGATCGGGCCAGAACGGTTCCCGGTTGCTGTACCGGCGCTCGATCGCCGCGTACAGATCCCGTTCGGTGTAGGTGGGCGGCCGGCGCCGGGCCGGGGTCAGCCGGGCGATCAACTCGGGCCGGCCACTGTCCGGCAGCAGCAGCACGTCAGCCGGCGTACCCGCCCACGCCAGGGCCAGCCGGGCGTTGAAGGTGGCCGCGCCGAGTGCCAGGCGCATCGCCCAGCCACCACCGCCGTCGGCGACCGCGAGCTGCCGGCCCGGATCGGCCAGCACCTCGATCGCGCCGTCGCGCAGACCGAACGCCCACGGCTGACTGTTGTACATGGAGGGGGCCTGGATCCCGGCCGCGGCGGCGCGCCGAAGGTCGGACGAGTCGTAGCGGTTCACGGCGATTCTCCTTCACTGTCCCCTGACACCGTGCCCCGTGCGGGCGCCTGGCGATAAGGGCCGAAGGTCCCGGTCAACCGCCGATCGGAACGCGCCAGGTCAGCAGCGTGCCGGGGCCGTCCGATCGCGGTCCGATCTCGAAACCGCCGCCCAGATCGTGGGCCCGCTCGCCCATGTTCACCACACCGCCGCGGGCCAGGGCCGGGTCGATGCCCACTCCGTCGTCCTCCACCTGCAGGACCAACTGCCGGTCGGCGACCCGCACCGACACTCGGACACTGCTCGCCCGGGCATGCCGGGCCACGTTCGACAGGGCCTCCCGCAGCACCGCCATCAGCTCCGGCACGATGTCGTCCGGCACCGCACTCTCCACCGGCCCGGTAGTCTCCAGTGTCGGCCGGAACCCGAGCGTGTCCAGCGCCGCGTCACAGGTGTCCCGCAGTTCGGTCCGCAACGTCGCACCGACCGGCGCGCGCAGTTCGAAGATCGACCGCCGGATGTCCCGGATGGTGGCGTCCAGGTCGTCGACGGCCGTGTTGATCCGCTGCACCACCTGTGGCGGCACTCCCGGCGCCATCGCACCCTGCAACTGCATGCCGGTCGCGAACAGCCGCTGGATCACCACGTCGTGCAGGTCCCGGGCGATCCGCTCCCGGTCCTCCAGCACGGCGAGGAGTTCCCGCTCCTCCTGCGCCCGCGCCCGCTCCAGAGCCAGTGCCGCCTGCCCGGCGAACGTCGACAGCAGCGCCGCGTCGTCGGTGCTGGCCGGGCGGCTCACGATCAGCACACCCGGCGGGTCGCTTTTCAACGGCGCGACCAGGGCCGGGCCGTCCGGCACCGGGACCGGCCACTCGGCGGCGTCACACAGGTTCTCCACCAGGCGGTAATCGTCGTCGGCGTCGAACGCCGGCACCACCGTCCCGGTCAGTGCCGGGTCGGCGCCGTCCACCACCTCGATCCGGTACCGGTCGCTGTCACTCTCGCGCAGCAGCACCAGCACCATCTCGGCGTCGGCCACCTCCCGGGCCCGGCGGGCGATCAGCCGCAGCGCCTCGGTCCGGCGCACCGTCCCCAGCAGCACGCTGGTGATCTCCGAGGCCGCGGCCAGCCATCGCTGGCGGCGCTGCGCGAGGGCGTACAACCGGGCGTTGTCGATCGCCACCCCGGCCGCGGCGGCCAGTGCCACCACGATCTCCTCGTCGTCGTCGGTGAACTCGTCGGCATCCCGCTTCTGCGCCAGGTACAGGTTGCCGAAGATCTGATCCCGGGTCCGCACCGGAACACCGAGGAAACTGTGCATCGGCGGATGGTTCGGCGGGAAACCGTACGAATTGGGGTGCTCGTTGATGTCCGGCATCCGCACCGGTCGCGGCTCGGTGATCAGCAGGCCCAGCACACCCCGGCCGTGCGGCAGGTCACCGATCTTCGCGTGCGCCGCCGGGTCGATGCCGTGTGTGACGAAGTCGGACAGGCTGGCCCGGTCCGGCGCGAGCACACCGAGAGCGCCGTACTGTGCCCCCGCCAGCGCGCACGCCGCCTTCACGATCCGCTGCAGCGTGCTGTTCAGATCGAGGTCGGTGCCGATGCCGACAACCGCGTCCAGCAGCGCCCGCAGCCGCTCCCGGCTGGTCACGATGTCGCCGACCCGGTTCTGCATCTCCTGCAGCAGTTCATCGAGACGGACTCTGGAGAGAGGGCTCAGCCCTAGCGAGGGAGTCGATGCGTCAGCCACGTGTCGAGGCTAGCGGAGCCGGGGCCCCCGCAACTCGGGCCGCTCGCGCCGCGCGGGACTTTGGTCCCTAGGTGACCGGGACATCTCAGGGTAGGAATGGAGACATGATCCGAGTCTTTCTCCTCGACGACCACGAAGTCGTCCGCCGTGGTCTCATCGACCTGCTCCAGGCCGGCGGGGACATCGAGGTGGTCGGCGAGTCCGGGTCCGCCCAGGAGGCGGCCCGCCGCATCCCCGCGTTGCGTCCCGACGTCGCCGTCCTCGATGCCCGGCTGCCGGACGGCAACGGCATCGACGTCTGCCGCGACGTGCGCGCCGTCGACTCGTCGATCAAGGGCCTGATCCTCACGTCCTACGAGGATGACGAGGCCCTCTTCGCCGCGATCATGGCCGGTGCCTCCGGTTACGTGCTGAAACAGATCCGCGGCACCGACCTGGTCGACGCCGTCCGCCGCGTCGCCGCCGGCCAGTCCCTGCTCGACCCGGCGGTCACCCAGCGTGTCCTGGAGCGTATCCGCAACGGCGTCGAACAACCCCGCGAACTGGCCTCCCTGACCGACCAGGAACGCCGCATCCTGGAGCTGGTGGCCGAGGGCCTGACCAACCGCGAGATCGCCGGCCGGATGTTCCTGGCCGAGAAGACCGTCAAGAACTACGTCTCCAGCCTGCTGGCCAAACTGGGCCTGGAACGCCGCACCCAGGCCGCCGTCCTGGCCACCAAACTGCTCGGCGACCACCCGTCCAAAACCTGATTTCTCGGTACGCCCGGCGAACAGCCCCGTAGTCACCCCGCGAGGTCCGCCGGGGTCCCGGCCGACTCGCGGCCGCCGGGCCGAATGCGGTGGTCACCGCTGTTCAGCGCGCGTCCGCACCGCCCCTATCCGACGGCCGCCAGGTACTCCGAGTAGAACAGTCCCAGGCCGACCGCTACACAGACACCGGCAATGGTCCAGAACCGGACCACGATGTTGACCTCGCTCCACCCGGCCAGCTCGAAGTGATGGTGGAGCGGCACCATCCGGAAGACACGTCTCCCGGTGGTCTTGAACGAGATGATCTGGATCACCCAGGTGACCGTGATGATGAAGAAGAGCCCACCGATCAAGATCGAGAGCAGCGTGGTGCGGGTCGCCACCGCGAGCCCGCCGATCAGAGCACCGAGCGCGAGCGAGCCCACGTCGCCCATGAAGATCCGCGCCGGCGACGTGTTCCACCACAGGAAACCCAGGCAGGCGCCGGCTGCCGCTGCCGCGATCACGGCGACCTCCAGGGGATCCCGGACCTGGTAGCAGTACTCGTTCACCCGGGTGTACCCGGCGTCGGCGCATCAGTGCCGGTATTGCCAGAACCCGATCACCGCGTACGCGCCGAGTACCAGGGTCGACGCTCCGGTGGCGAGGCCGTCGAGGCCGTCGGTGAGGTTCACGCCGTTCGACATCGCGGTGATCACGAAGACGAAGACGATCACCGAGCCGACCTTGCCGACGTCCAGCCAGCTGATGTCCCGGATGAACGAGATGTTCTCGCTGGCCACGGTCTGGCCGTTGGTGCTCGCCCAGAAGAGCGCGGCGACACCGAACCCGGTGCCGACGATCGCCTGGCCGAGCAGCTTGCCCTTGGCGGACAGGCCGTCGGAGTTACGCTGGCGCACCTTGATCCAGTCGTCGCGGAAGCCGACCGCGCCGCAGAAGACGAACAGGCCGAGCAGGACGAGAGCCGTCATGGTCGGCTTCTCCTGTGCGATCTGCCGTTCGGGCAGCGTGGTCAGCGCCAGATGCCCGGCGACGTAGGCGATGAGAGTCGCCACGATGAACACCACACCGCCCATCGCGGGGGTGCCCCTCTTGCCCTCGTTCGAGGCGAGCCCGAGGGAGCGGATCGGCTGTCCGGCCTTGAGCGCGGTGAACACGCGGATCGCCACCGGCGTGCCGAGAAGGGAGATGACGAACGCGATCACCGTCGCGACGATCACCGCCCTCACGGACGAGCCGTCACGAGCCGGCCGACCGGGTGGTGTTCGGTGCAGGCATCGATCATGGGAAGTGAGTCTGTCATCCGGCAGTGGACGGAGTGGCCCGGACACACCACGAAGACCCGGGCGGCGACTGTCCTCCGACATTGACACCCAATAGTTTTGTGGCAAAACTATCGGACCATGGATCGACGACCGGATGTGCTGGACGCCGCACGGTTGGCTGCGGTCATCTCGCCGCTGCGACGGAACCTGCTGGCCATCGCGCGGGCCGCCGAGCGGCTGCCGGAGATCCCGGACGCGCAGATCGAGATCATCCGGGCGCTGCCGCGGGGCGCCGTGGCCTCGCCCGGTGAGCTCGCCGGACGGCTCGGCCTGAGCCGCCCGACCGTCAGCAACCTGCTCACCGTGATGGAGTCGGGTGGCCTGATCGAACGCCGCCCGCGCCCCGGTGACCGCCGGCACGTCGAGGTCCTCGCCACGGAGAGTGCCCTGGACCTGTTCGAACGGTTCGATCGGGCCAGCGGCGACCTGATCACCGCCGCGGCCCAGAGATTGACCCCGAGTGACCGCGAGGTTCTGGCCGCTGCCCTTCCCGCCTTGGAACGCCTGCGCGACGCCCTCGCCGCACATCAGTGAATCCCGAAGGAGCCACCCCATGAGTACGTTCCGGCAGCGGTTCTCCCGCTGGATGCAGTCGCGGACTCTGCCCGGACTGACCCCCGGCCCTTACGAGGTCGAGATCCGCAAGAACCTGCGTGTGCCGATGGACGACGGGGTGGAACTGCTCGCCGACCTGATCACGCCGGTGGGCGCTCCGGCGGCGCCACTGCCGACGATCGTGATCCGCGGACCGTACGGGCGCAGTGGTGGGGTGGCGGGCCAAGCGAAAGCACTGGCTCGGGAGGGGTTCACCGTGCTGTTCCAGAGCTGCCGCGGCACCTGGGGTTCCGGTGGCGTCTTCACCCCGCAGATCGACGAGCAGCGGGACGGTGCGACAACCCACCGGTGGGTACGCCAGCAGCCGTGGTTCACCGGCACCGTGGCCACGTTCGGTCCCAGTTACATGGGGTTCACCCAGTGGGCCGTCGCCGGGCACCTGCAGCGGACCGATCCGGAGAACGCCCCGGACGCCCTCTGCCTACTCGTGACGATGCCCGACTTCGGTGCGGTCACCTGGGACAACGGCACGTTCTCGCTGCGTAACGCGCTGGGCTGGACGCAGATGATGGACCGGATGATCCGCCGCGACTTCCTTGCGCTGTTCCTCGGCATGCTGCGCCCCGACGGCAAGCTCAAACGGGGGTTCGGCACACTCCCGCTCAGTGCCGGTGACACGGCCGCTACCGGGCACCCGGTCCACTGGTACCAGGACTGGGTCGGGTACGAGAAACTGACCGACGAGTACTGGACGCAGCAGTCACACACCGCCTCGGTGCCGGACGTGACCGCCCCGGTCTACATGATCACCGGCTGGTACGACATCTTCCTGCCCTGGCAGATCCGCACCTACGCCCAGCTGGCCGCCGAAGGCCGCGCGCCCCGGCTGACGATCGGCCCGTGGGGGCATTCGGCTCCGGCGATGGGCGCGACGGCGGTCGGCGAGAGCACCGCGTTCCTGAAGGGGGAGTCCCGGAACTCGCCCGTTCGCGCCTACCTGACCGGTGCTGATCAGTGGCACGACCTGCCGTCCTGGCCGCCGCCCGCCAGCGAGACGACGTCCTGGCACCTGTACGAGACGGGACGGCTGCACCCCGGACTTCCGGACGGCGGGATCACCTCGTACGCCTACGACCCGGCCGACCCCACCCCGGCGATCGGCGGCCCGAGTCTGGAGCCGAAACAGGGGCCGGTCGACAACGCGGCCCATGAGTCCCGTACCGACGTAGTGGTCTTCCGGGGTGACGTCCTCGAGGAAGCGGTCACCCTGGCCGGAACGCCGGTGGCCCGAATCCGGTTCCGTTCCTCCCGGCCGAGCGCCGATGTGTTCGTGCGGATCACCGACGTGCACCCGGACGGCTGTTCGATGACCGTCAGCGACGCGATCCGCCGCGTCGAGGGTGAAGCCGAAGAATTCGCGGAGGTGACGATCGAGCTGTGGCCGGTGTTCCACCGGTTCGCCGCCGGGCACCGGATCAGCGTGCAGGTCAGTTCGGGCGCCCACCCGCGGTACGCCCGCAACCCGGGTTCGGGCGAGCTGGCCGCGACGGCGTCCACCCTGCACGAGGCCACCCAGGAGATCTCCCACGATCCGGCCCACCCGTCCCTCGTCGAGCTACCGGTGTGGCCGTCGTGACCGTCTCGGCGATGGCCGTCCGGTACACCTCGCCTACCGGCTCTTCTGTTCGCAGGTCGGCATCACAGATCTCGAAGCCAGCTGGTTGCCGACGAGACATGCAACGCGACATGTTGGCTTCGAGGCGAGGACGATATCCCGTACTGCGGAGGAAGGCCGAAGGATTGGGAAAGCTCCCCTCGATGCACGAACTGGCCGGGTCTGATCGTCCAACGGTCCTTCTTCAGTCGGCACCTCTCCCACGTGATGCGGGGAGAGTACAGCTGCGGTACGACGGTTTGCGGTGTCAGTAGACGGTCAGCCCGTGGGCGCGGAACTGGGTGTGCACCCGGTCGAGCAGTTCGGGGGAGGGGGCCGGGGTGTCGGCCAGGGGGAACGGCAGGTTCAGGGCGGCGTATTTGGCGGCGCCCAGGCGGTGGAACGGGAGGACTTCGACCCGCTCCACCGTCGGGATCGATGCGGCGATGGCGGCCACCGACTCGACGTTCTCCTCGCTGTCGGTCAGGCCGGGGACCAGGACGAAGCGGATCCAGATCGGGATGCCGCGGTCGGCCAGGCGGTGCGCGAACGTCACCGTCGGTTCCAGGCTGCCGGTACGAGTGACCTCGTGGTACGTCTGTTCGTCGCCGGACTTGACGTCCAGCAGGACCAGATCGGTCACGTCGAGCAGGGCGTCGTCGGCCTTCGCTCCCAGAGCGCCACTGGTGTCCAGGGCGGTGTGCAGTCCCCGCTCGTGGCAACGGGAGAAGATCTCCCGTACGAAATCGGGCTGTTGAAGTGCCTCACCACCGCTGAGCGTGACGCCGCCCCGGGCGACCTTGATGAACCGCTCGTAGCGCGCGATCTCCGCCATCAGTTCGTCGGCGGTCGTCGGCTGCCCGCTGCGCCGGTACCACGTGTCGGGGCTGTGGCAGTAGAGGCAGCGCAGCGGGCACCCGGCCAGGAACGCGACGAACCGCGTCCCCGGCCCGTCGACGCCGGTGGAGACGTCGAACGAGTGCACACTCCCGGTGACGGTCACAGCGAGCCGTGGAACGTCCGGGAGATGACGTCGCGCTGCTGCTCCCTGGTCAGCCGCACGAAGTTGACCGCGTAACCCGAGACCCGGATGGTGAGCTGCGGATACTTCGACGGGTTGACCATGGCGTCCTCCAGAGTCGACCGGTCGAGGACGTTGACGTTCATGTGGAAGCCGCCGCCGTCGGTGTAGCCGTCGAGGACCCCGACCAGGTTGCCGGCCTGTTCGGCGGGCGTGTGCCCGAGGCTGTCCGGGGTGGACGTGATGGTCAGTGAGATGCCGTCGCGGGCGCTGCGGTACGGCAGTTTCGCCACCGACAGGGCCGCCGCGACCAGGCCGTGCTTGTCCCGGCCGTTCATCGGGTTGGCGCCCGGTGCGAACGGCTCACCGAGACGGCGGCCGTCGGGGGTGTTGCCGGTGTGCTTGCCGTAGACCACGTTCGAGGTGATCGTCAGGACCGACAGGCTGGGTTCGGCGCCCCGGTACATCGGCTGCCGGCGGATCTTCGCCATGAACCGGTCCACCAGGTCCACCGCGATCGTGTCCACCCGGTCGTCGTTGTTACCGAACGTCGGGTAGTCGCCGTCCACCTCGTAGTCCACGACCAGCCCGTTCTCGTCGCGTACCGGCTTGACCTGGGCGTACTTGATGGCCGACAGGCTGTCCGCGGCGACCGACAGCCCGGCGATGCCGGTGGCCATGAAACGGTGCACCGGGTAGTCGTGCAGGGCCATCTCCAGGCGTTCGTAGGCGTACCGATCGTGCATGTAGTGAATGACGTTCAGAGCGTCCACGTAGGTCTCGGCGAGCCAGTCCAAGGTCTTGTCATAAGCGTCGAGAACCTGGTCGTAGTCCAGAATGTCGCCGCCCAGTGAAGGAGAAGAAGGCGCCACCTGCGCACCACTGATCTCATCCCGGCCACCGTTGATCGCGTACAGCAACGCCTTCGCGATGTTCGCCCGCGCCCCGAAGAACTGCATGTCCTTGCCGACCCGCATGCCCGACACACAGCAGGCGATCGCCGCGTCGTCACTGAGGTACGGCCGGAGCAGGTCGTCGTTCTCGTACTGGATGCTGCTGGTGTCGATGCTGACCTGTGCGCAGAACCGCTTGAACCCCGCCGGGAGCTGCTGCGACCAGAGCACCGTCATGTTCGGCTCCGGCGCCGGCCCCAGATTGTAGAGCGTCTGCAGGTACCGGAAGCTGGTCCGGGTCACCAGCGGCCGGCCGTCGGCGCCGATGCCCCCGATCGACTCGGTCACCCAGGTCGGGTCGCCGGAGAACAATTCGTCGTACTCCGGCGTGCGCAGGAACCGCACGATCCGCAGTTTGATCACGAAGTCGTCGATCAGTTCCTGGGCGAACTCCTCGGTGATCCGGCCCTCGGTGAGGTCGCGCTGCAGGTAGACGTCGAGGAACGTGGAGGTGCGGCCGAGCGACATGGCCGCGCCGTTCTGCTCCTTGGTGGCGGCCAGGTAGGCGAAGTACAGCCACTGCACCGCCTCCTGCGCGGTGCGCGCCGGTCCGGAGATGTCGAAGCCGTACGACGCGGCCATCTGTTTCAACTCGCCCAGCGCCCGGGTCTGCTCGGCGATCTCCTCCCGGTCGCGGATCACGTCGGCCACCGACAGTCGCGCGTTCAGCGTCGTCGTGATCTGCTTGCGGTCGGCGATCAGGCGGTCCACGCCGTAGAGCGCGACCCGGCGGTAGTCGCCGATGATGCGGCCCCGGCCGTAGGCGTCCGGCAGCCCGGTGATGATGTGCGAGCGGCGGGCGGCGAGCACCTCGGCCGGGTAGGCGTCGAACACCCCGGCGTTGTGGGTCTTGCGATACGCGGTGAAGATCTTCCGGATCTCAGGGCCCAGTTCCCGGCCGTACGCCTGGAGCCCGTTCTCGACCATCCGCAGTCCACCGAACGGCATGATCGCCCGGCGCAGTGGCGCGTCGGTCTGCAGGCCGACGATCAGTTCGTGGTCCCGGTCGAGGTAACCGGGGGCGTGCGCGGTGATCGTCGACGGTGTCTCGGCGTCCACGTCGTAGATGCCGTTGGCGCGCTCCTCGGCGAACATCGGGGACAGCGTGTCCCAGAGGTGTGTGGTGCGCTCGGTGGCCCCGGTGAGGAAGGCGGCGTCACCGTCGTACGGCGTGACGTTGTCGTGGATGAACGCGGCCACGTCGATCCCGGTGCGCCACGTCGAGCCGGTGAAACCGTGCCACGCGTCTTTGTTGCCTGTCGGCATGACCCCTCCTAGTGGTTCCCTCCCAGGGTCGCGTTGCGGTGTGCCGGGCGGGCAGGGTCGGAAGTCCCGGATCGCCGGGGCAGCCGGACGGTGGCGACCGTGCCGCCGCCGTCGTTCTCACTGAGGGTGATGGTGCCGCGGTGCAGTTCGACGATGGCCCGGCTCAGGGCCAGGCCCAGCCCGGCGCCGGGAATGCCGCTGTGCCGGGCGTTCGAGGCCCGGTAGAGGCGGGCGAAGAGCTGGTTCTGCTCCCCGGCCGGGATCCCGATCCCGTTGTCGGTCACGCAGAGCACCGCCGCGTCGTCGTCGGCGGTGAGCGTGACGTGCACCGCCGTACCGTCGGGGCTGTATTTGACCGCGTTGCCGACCAGGTTCTCCACCACCTGCCGCAGCCGGGCCCGATCGCCGGGGATCGGCAGCCGATCCGGGACCTCCACGTGCACCTGGGTACCGGCCAGCGCCGCGGTCACCACTGCGGCCAGGTCCACGTCACCGAGGGTGAGCTGGGCGTGCCCGGCCTCCAGGGCGGCCAGGTCGAGCAGCCGTTCCACCAGTGAGCGCAGCCGGGCGTTGTTGCGCTCGATCACCCCGAGCAGGTCGCGGATCTCGCCGACGGTGGTGCCGTCCGGCTCCTCGTTGATCAAATCGGTGTAGGTGCCGATCGACGTCAGCGGGGTGCGCAGCTCGTGGCCGACCAGCGCGATGTACTCGCCGACACTCGCCGCGAGCTGGTCGGCCAGTTCTTCGGAGCGGCGGCGTTCCAGGTATGAGCCGATGTGCCCGGCGATGCCGCTGAGCAGCACGGTCAGCGCCGGGTCGGGGTCCTCCGGTTCCAGGGTGAAGAAGGCGAGCACCCCGATCACCTTCTCGGCGCTGAGTACCGGCACGGCCACCGCGGCCCGGTAGTGCTCGGCCTCGGCCATCACCGGCACGTCCGGCGCCCGCAGGTTCGGCACCCACACCGGCTCGCCGGACTCCCAGCACGATCCGGCCAGTCCCTCACCGCGTTTCAGGGTGGGCGGCAGCCGCAGTGGGGGAGAGCCGGGCGCCAGGTGGGTGGCGGCCGGGCGCAGCCGGTCGGTGACCCCGTCGACCAGCCACAGTCGAAGGTACGGCCAGCCCAGCTCGGCGGAGATCGCACGCAGCACCTCGGCTCCGGCCCGTCCGGTGTCGGGCGCCTGCACGAGAGCTTTCAGGACTTCGGTGGTGCAGTGTTCGTACTGCCGCTGCTGATGTTCGGGGGTGACGTCGTGCACCGCGGCGACCGCGCCCAGGATTTTCCCGCTGTCGTCGCGGACCGGCCGGGCGTTGATCGCGAACCAGCGCCGCCGGCCCTGCTGGTCGTGGGCGAGCACCTCGTCGTGGTGGATCTCCTCGCCCGCGAGGGAGCGGTAGAGTGCGACCTCCTCCGGCGGCAGGGTGCTGCCGTCCGGGCGGCGCAACCCGAACCGTTCGGCCCAGTCGCGAGCCGGCACGCCCAGGCTCTCGTCGCCGAAGAGGTCCCGGACCGCCTGGTTGACCACCACCAACCGGCCCTCCATGTCGCAGGCGACGACTCCGGCGTCCAGGCTGCGCAGCAGTGCCTCGGTGAAGGCGGGGTCGTGCCGGGCGCCGGCCGGGACCTCGATGCAGGCGCGCAGTGTCTCGGTCAGCTCTTTGACGCTGAACGGTTTGGGGATCACGGCCAGGGCCTGTGCCTCGGCCAGGGTGGTGTCGCCGGGCGGCAGGTACGCGGTGATCAGCACGACCGGGACGTCGGCGGTGCCGGGGTTCTCACGCAGGGCCCGGCACATCCGGATGCCGTCCAGGTGCGGCATGTCGACGTCGGCGACGACCAGGTCGGGACGGCTGGCGAGGGCGGCGGCGAGCCCGTCCCGCCCGTCGGAGGCCAGGGTGGCCCGGTGGCCGAGCCGCCGGACCACCTCGGCGATGACCGCCTGATGTTCCGGGTTGTCCTCCACGACCAGCACTGAAGCCATGCCGTCAGCCTAAATCATAATAAATCCGGCAGAGGTTTTGTCCGGGCCGGAACCGGGGTACTGTCCGCCCCGCACACAGGCGATTCGCGGGGTAATGCATGAGTGAGCTCACGGCCCACCTGGACGTCCCACTGGACCGTGGTGCTCCCGGCTCGGCGCGCCGGGCCGCGACCGCGGTGCTGACCGGATGGGGCTTCCGCGACGAAGACTGGCTCGACGCCGCCGCTGTGGTGGTCAGCGAGCTGGTCACCAACGCCGTCCGGCACGGCGGCGGTTGCCTCGAACTGCAACTCGAGGCCCATGACGCGACGGTCGTCGTGTCGGTGGCGGACGGCTCGGCGGTCGTGCCGCGCCGCCGCGACCCGGACGGGATCGGTGGCCGGGGGATCGCCCTGATCGAAGCCCTGTCGGCCGGCTGGTCGGTGCAGAACTATCAGGGCGGCAAACGGGTCCGGGTCGAACTGCTCGCGTGTCCGGGCGCCGGTTCAGATGGAGAACCGGCCGGCCGCCGCCCGTAGGCTGTCAGCAAGTCCCCGCACGTCCTCGGCGGTGCGCGCCACCTCACCGACGGCACTCCGGCTGGCGGCGGTGCCGTGCGCGACGCTGGCGATGTTGCCGGCGATGTCGCTGACCCCGTTCGCGGCCTCGGTGACCCCGCGGTTCATCTCGGCAGTCGTGGCGCTCTGCTCCTCGACCGCCGACGCGATGGTGGTCTGGAAGTCGCTGATCTGCTCGATGATCCGGCTGATCTCGTCGATCGCGGTGACCGCCTGACCGGTGTCCGACTGGATCGCGGCGATCTGCTGGGAGATCCGCTCGGTGGCCCGCGCGGTCTCCTGGGCCAGGTCCTTGACCTCGCTGGCCACCACCGCGAAGCCCTTGCCGGACTCGCCGGCCCGCGCCGCCTCGATGGTCGCGTTCAGCGCGAGCAGGTTGGTCTGCGACGCGATCGCGGTGATCGTCTTGATCACGTCGCCGATCTGCGCCGACGAGACACCGAGCCGGTTGATCGTCTCGCTGGTGGCCCGGGCCGCGGCGACCGCGTCGCTGGCGACCTGGGCGGCGTCGGCGGCGTTGCGGGAGATCTCGGAGATCGCCGCGCCCATCTCTTCGGAACCGGCCGCGACGGTGTGCACGTTGCCGGAGACTCCGCCGGCGGCGGCCGCGGCCATCCCGGCCTGCTGGTCGGCTTCGGCGACCGAGGTGTCGATCTCCCGGCTGACCCGGTGCATGGTCTCCGAGGCGATGGTGAGCCGGCCGCCGTTCTCGACGATCTCGGCGACCGTGGCGCGGACCCCGGCGACGGCCTCGTCAACGGCGCGGCCCATCGCGGCGATCTCGTCGGCGCCGCTGGTGTCCGCCTGCACGGTCAGGTCCCCGCGGGCCATGCCGCGCAGCACGTCGACCAGCCGCCCGACCGGGCCGGTCACACTGCGGGTCACCGCCACGGTGAACAGCACCGCGACGACGACCGCGAGAACGAACACGACCACCATGATCGTACGCATGGTCGAGGCCTCGGACCGGGCGCTCTCGGCGGCCTGATCCGCTCGGTCGGTGACCGAAGCCACCAGGGGCGCGGTAGCCTCGTTGATCTTGAAGTAGACCGCGTAACTGATGTCGAGCAGGGCCTTGTCGCCCTCCTCGATCCGGCCCGCCTCGTACAGCGCGACCATCTGGTCGTCGGCTGTCTTGTAATCGGCCCATAGGCTCCGGATCGACGCGAAGAGCGCCCGTTCGGCATCCGTCATGACCGACGTGTCGGTTTCGGCAAGCAACTTCTGGAGCACTTCCATGTCGGCCAGGAAGCCGGCCCGGTTGTCGCTCGCGGGGTCGACGGCCTCCTTCGGCCCGAGCCGGCGGGTGTCCCACACATAGGCGACCTGCCAGCCCGAGATGTCGCCGTTGTAATACTTCTGCTCATCCACCTGATGCATCAGATGCTGTAGCTTCTGCAGTTCGTCCGCGGACGCCGCCTGCCGGGTCAGGCCCCACGCGCCGATCCCGACGGCCACACCCAGCAGGACCAGCACGATCAGAAAGGCGGTGCCGAGCCGCCCGGCCAGTCGCATACGCCGCAGAATCGCCATTGGTTCCCTCGCTAGCCCAGTGGATGTGAACCCAGCATCGGCAAGCGAACACCGGTGATGAGAGGTCTGATCACCCCGGAATGGACATCCGGGCGATAGTGCCGCGTCCTGGCCCGTCCGATGTGACGGTGAGCCGCCCGTCGTGCGCCCGCATGATCCGCTCGGCGATGCTCAGGCCCAGACCGACACCGGGAACCGCCTGTTCCCGGGCGTACTGGCCGCGATAGAACCGCTCGATCACGTGCGGCACCTCGTCGGCCGGGATCCCGGCACCGGTGTCGATCACCTCGATGGTGCGGCCCTCGATCCGGATGATCACCGGCTGTCCGGTCGTGCTGAACAGCACCGCGTTACGGACCAGGTGCTCGGCGGCCTGGCTGAGCCGGGTGAAGTCGCCGGGCACGGTCGCCTTGCCCTCCGGTGCCTCGATCACGATCGGCACGTCCCGGGTGGTGGCCTGTGCCTTGCAGGCGGCCATCGCCGCCTCGGCCACCGCGACCAGGTCGGTCAGCGAGCGCAGCAGCGGCAGCGGCGCGGCCGCCGGCCGCGTTCCGGCGAGCAGGTGGTCCACCATGCGGACGAGCCGCTCACCGTTGCGCTGGATCGGGTCGATCAGGCGGCGGTACGGGGCCAGATCCTCGTTGTCGACGAGCAGCTCCAGATATCCCTGGATGGTGGTGACCGGTGTGCGCAGCTCGTGCGACACGGTGGCCACGAAATCCTCCTCACGGCTGATCGCCCGGGACAGCTCGTCGCCGAGTTCGGCCAGCAGCTGCCGGTTGCGCAGCGCGGCCAGATGCCCGGCGGCCTGCCCGGCCATCGTCCAGAGCAGTTCGAGCTGCTTCTCCGCGGTCTCGCGCGGCTTGTCGTCGAGCACGCACACGCTGCCGAGGGTGTGCCCGTCCTCGTCGATCAGCGGCACGCCGGCGTAGAACCGGATGTTCGGCGCGCCCTGCACGTTGTCCCAGGCCCGGTACTGCGACTCGGTGAGCGTGTCGGTGACGACCAGCGGGCGCCGCTCCTGCACCACCCGTTCGGCGAACGAGGTGGCCAGCGGCCCGCCGTCCCCGGGCACACCGGTCTTGCCGACGAACCACTCACGGTCCCGGCCGACCAGGGTGACCGCCGACATGGGTGCGTCGAAGACCGCGCCGGCCAGCCTGGTCAGCTCGTCCAGCACCACCGGCCGGGGGGCGTCGAGCAGGTGATAGCTGTCTACCGCCGCCAGGCGGGCGTCCTCGCCTACCGCACTCACATCTGTGTCCGTTCTTCCAGTACCGCGGGTGGTTTCGCCGCTGTGCCTCGTGGATCGCCATTCGGTCGTCCGTGGGAGCCGCCTGAGGAGTTCGGCGCAGGAGAAATCCTGCTCCGCCTAAGGCTCAGGCATTCGGAGGATCCGGCGATAGGTGACCACGTACCGCCATGACCGGTCAGACGAAGGAGACTGCTATGCGGACCGAGCTGTACCGGTCTGGTGATGCGGAAGCCCGGGCCAAGACGCTGCCGACGCTCCTGCTCGTCGACGACGAGGAGAGCGTGCTGGACTCGCTCTCCATGCAGCTCGGCCGGGACCACCGGTTGTTGCTCGCCGCCAACGCCGACGAGGCGCTGCAACTGCTGGCCGACGACGGCTCGGTCGCCGCGGTGATCAGCGACATGCGGATGCCCGGCATGGACGGCATCGAGCTGCTGGGCCGGATCCAGGACGACTACCCGGACGTCATGCGGATCCTGCACACCGGATTCGGCGACATGAAGACCGCGATCGCCGCGATCAACTCCGGCGGCGTCTACCGGTACGTGCCGAAGCCGGCCACCCGCGAGGACATCCTCGACGTGGTGCACTCGGCGGTCTCCAAGCACGATCACGTGATGGCCGAGCGCGACATGGTCGACACCACGCTGCGGACCAGCCTGCACGCCCTCTTCGGCATCCTGGAGATGTCCAGCCCGCTCGGTTTCGCCCGGGCCGGCCGGATCCGCGGCCTGGTCGCCGAACTGACCGACGCCCTCGAACTCGACGGCCTCTGGGAGCTGGAGGCGGCCACGATGGCCTCCCAGCTCGGCGCGGTCACCCTGCCGGCCGAGGTGATGAAGAAACTCTGCGACGGGAACACCCTCAATCCGGACGAGCAGGCACTGGTCCGCGGGATGCGCAGCATGGTGCTTCCGCTGATCAAGGAGATCCCGATGATGGAGAACGTCGTCTCCATCGTCCGCGGGCTGGCCGGTGAGGCGCCCCCACCCGGCGGCTGGTCCGGTCTGGTCGAGGGCGCGATCAGCGTGATCCGCACCGCCATCGAGTTCGAGACCGTCTTCGCCCGTACCCACGACGCGGGTGTCGCCATCGCTTTCCTGGACCAGCACGGCGGGCTGGCGCCGCACGTGCTCTACGCTCTGCGCCTGGTCAAGGGGGTGGAGATCTCGGCCCGCAACACCACCCGGGCGTGCGCGATCGCCGACCTGCAGATCGGGATGCGGCTGGCGTCGGATGTCACGGCGATCAACGGCCTGGTGCTGATCGGCCGCGGCACGGTGGTGACCGAGGTGATGCTGGACCGGCTCGCCAACTTCTCCCGCGTGGTGGGTCTGGTCGAGCCGGTGCTCACCGCGGCCTGACCCAGCGTTCACGCCGAACAAGCCCTTTCGTACTCGCCGGCCAAGACCAGAACCGCCCGCACAGCACCGCCCACCTCGAGTTCGAGGTGGGCCGTCAGCGTGCCGGGGTCGGTGACGATCCCGGCCCTGGCCTGCTCCTCGACTCCCGCGTAGAGCGCGGCGAGCCTGGTCGCGCCGATGTTGGCCGCCGACCCCTTCAGGCTGTGCGCCTGCTCGCGCACCAGCCCGGCGTCACCCTGGTACATCAGCCGCAGCAGCAGGTCCGACGCGGCGGGAGCCTTCGCGGCGAACGAGTTGAGCAGCCGGGCCACCAGTGCCAGCTCGGCCGGCGACGGATCCGCCTCGACCAGATCAGCGAGACGGGCCCGGACGCCGGCCACCCGGGCCTCGTCCTCCGGCTGCGTGGCGGTCTCCATCCGCCCATCGTGCGCCCGGCCCCGTACTCTCCGGGCCGATTCGCGCGTTTTAGGCCCCCCAGCTCGCTTGGGTGCCACCCACCCGTTCGGCGGTGACGGTTTCGGCGTACCCGGACGCCTGGAAGGCCTTGACCGGGTTGCGCGGCAGACCGCGAGCCTCCCGCCGGTCCGCGAGAACCGCCCGCACGTCGGTCTCGTAGGCGTCCATCAGTACCTCGTTGGCGCCGAGCACGTCACCGGCCCGCTGCGCGGTGGCCAGGGCTTCCTGGTCGATCAGCAGCGCCTTGGCCAGGGCCTGCTCGACGTTGAGGACCGAGCGGATCTGGCCCGGGATCTTCTCCTCGATGTTGTGGCACTGGTCGAGCATGAAGTTGACCCCCGACCCGGGCCGGTGCGCGTCCACCGCCACGATCTCGGACAGGATCCGGAACAGCTGGAACGGGTCGGCCGAGCCCACGATCAGGTCGTCGTCGGCGTAGTAGCGGGAGTTGAAGTCGAACGCGCCGAGCTTCTTCTGCCGGATCAGCTGCATCACGATGAACTCGATGTTGGTGCCCGGCGCGTGGTGCCCGGTGTCCAGCACCACCTGCGCGCGCTCGCCCAGGGCCAGGCAGTGCAGCAGTGACGTGCCCCAGTCCGGGATGTCGGTCGAGTAGAAGTACGGTTCGAAGAACTTGTACTCCAGCAGGATCCGGTGATCCTCGTCGGAGGCGTCGTAGATCTCCCGCAGCGACTCGGCCAGGCGCTCCTGACGGCCGCGCAGCGAGTCCTGGCCGGCGTAGTTGAGGCCGTCCGGCAGCCAGATCTTCAGATCCGTGGAACCGGTCTGCCGCATCACGTCCAGGCACTGTTTGTGGTGGTCGATCGCCTTGCGGCGGATCGCCGGGTCCGGGTTGCAGAGCGAACCGAGACGGTAGTCGTCGTCCTGGAAGACGTTCGAGTTGATCGCGCCGATCTGCACGCCCAACTTGTCGGCGTGCGCCTTGAGGGCGCTCCAGTCGTCGACGAGGTCCCACGGGATGTGCAGCGAGACCCGGTTGGCGAGCCCGGTCAGGCGGTTGACCTGCGCGGCGTCCGAGATCTTCTCGTACGGATCGCGCGGCCCACCGGGACGGGTGAACACCTTGAACCGGGTGCCCGAGTTCCCGTACGCCCAGCTCGGGACCTCGATCGTGAAGCCGTCCAGGCCGTCCAGGTTCATGAAGTGCCTCCGTACTTGCGGTTGGTGAGCCCGTTCAACAGGGCGGCGAAGACCAGCACCGCGCCGAGAGCCAGGAGCTGGTACTGCGAGCCCTCGTTACCGACGAAGGCGAGCAGGATGCCGGCGTTGAGCCAGACGATGAGCAGAGTGGCGAGCACGACTCCGGCGACCCGGCCGATGCCACCGGTGATCGCCACGCCGCCGAGGACGGCGATGGTGATCGCGGGCAGGGCCATGCCGTTGCCGGAGACGCCCGCGTCCGGGCGGGCCGAGGCGAACTGTCCCACGGTCACCACGGCCACCAGACCGGAGATCAGACCCGCGTAGACGTACGCCTTGAAGCGCGTGTCCCGGACCGGGAGCCCGGCCCAGCGAGCGGCGACGTCGTTGGTGCCGATCGCGTAGAGACGCCGCCCGTAGGTGGTGCGGGCCAGCAACAGCCAGACCGCCACCGCCGTGGGCAGCAGGAACGTGAAGATCCCCAGCGGTACGTCGGGGAGGTACTGCCCGATCAGCGGCAACTCGACCGGCTTGCTCAGCGAGAAGAGTTCCTGGATCGGCTCGGTGCTGATCGGCTGCTGGTTGTTGATCACGATCGCGAGGGACTTGTAAGCGTAGAACGTGGCGAGCGTGGCGATCAGCGCCGGGAAGCCGATGTAGGAGACCAGGAAGCCGTTCACCGCTCCCAGCAGCGCACCGAAGGCCGCCGTGCCGAGGATCGCCAACCACAAGGGCCAGCCCCATTCGCCGTACGCGAAACCGAAGCCCATGCCGGCCAGCGACACGATGGCGCCGACGCTCAGATCGATGCCGCCCCGTCCGGACAGGATGACCAGCAGTTCCGCGAGGCCGAGCATGGCCAGGGGGACGGCGTTGATCAGGCTCGCCGACATGTAGTCGAAGTCGTACGGCGCCGTCAGGTAACCACCGGCGTCGTTGATGAAGAACGTGACGACGATGATGACGATGAGTACCGCGAGGAGGGCGATCCGTTGCGTCAGTAGTATCTTCAGCCAGTCGGATTTCTCGGTATTTGTCGCTTTTTCTGCGGTTGTCGTCACCGGCTTCTCCTTGCCCGTGCACGGAGCAGGTCGGCGCCGACCGCCACGATGATGAAGATGCCGACGAACAGGTCGGCGAGCTGCGACCGCCAGCCCAACTGGGTCACCCCGGACGCCACCGACTGCACCAGCAGCGCGCCGAGCAGAGTGCCCAGCACCGAACCCCGGCCGCCCATGATCGACGTGCCGCCGATCACGACCGCCGCGATCACCGCCAGTTCCTTGCCCGAGCCGACCGACTGATCCAGCGTCGACGTGCCCTGCGCGATCACGAAACACGAGGCCAGGCCGACCAGTAGACCGGTGAACACATAGGCCAGCAGCACCCGCCGCTGCACCCGGACACCCGCAAGCCGGGCCGCCTGCTCGTCGCCGCCGATCGCGAAGAAGTGCCGGCCACCCGCGGTGTTACGCAGGTACCACCAGACCGCCGCGGTGATCAGCACCGTGATCAGGAAGGCGTGCGGGACGCCGAGCGTGCGGCCGTCCGGCCCGCGGCCGAAGAACGCGAGCGTGCCCGGGATGCCGTTGACCGTGCCCGACCCGAAGATCTGCAGGCCGAGGAACATGAACAGGTTCGCCGTGCCGAAGGTGATGATGATCGCGTGGACCCGGCCGTACGCGATCAGCAGACCGTTGACCAGGCCCAGCGCACCGCCTGCCGCGACCGACAGAAGAACCGCGACCCCCAGGCTCACCTCCGAGCCGACCAGCGCCTTCGCGGTGAGCACTGAACACACCATGATCGCGCCGCCGACACTCACGTCGATACCGCCGGTGATGATCACGATCGTCATGGCGACACCGATCAGTGCGATCGGGGCGGTCGCCACCAGCAGCGGCTGGATCGAACCGGCCGTCAGGAACGCCGGGGTGCTGAACGCGAGAGCCGCCCACACCACCGCGATCACGCCGACCAGCACGAACTCCTGCCCGGTGACCGGTTTCGGTAATATGTTGCGTTTCGTCGCGGTCGCGGTGCTCATTCCCGGCCTCCCGCCGCCGCGGCCAGCAGATCGACCTGGCTCGCGTCAGGACCGAACTCGTCGGTCGTCGTGCCGCCGCGCACCACCTGGATGCGGTCGGCGATCCGCAGCGCCTCGGGCAGATCCGACGTCACCACCAGCACCGCGGTGCCCTCCTCGGCCAGCTCGGTGATCAAGCGGTGGATCTCCTCCTTGGCGCCCACGTCGACACCCTGGGTGGGCTCGGCCAGCACCAGGACCTTCGGGCGCTCGACGAGCTGCCGCGCCAGGACCACCTTCTGGGCGTTGCCGCCGGACATGGCGTTGATCGCCTGGCGCTCGTGCGGGGTCTTGACGGCCAGGCGCTTGATCAGCTCCTGCGCCTTCGACTTCTCCAGGGCGCGGTCGATGATGGTGCCGAACCGGGACATCTTCCTGAGGTGTCCGGCTGAGATGTTGAAAGCGATCGACTGGAACCCGAACATGCCCTCGACCTTGCGGTTGGCGGGCAGCAGGGCGATCCCCAGCCGCTGGGCGTGTTGCGGGTTCTTCAGGGTCGTCTTCTCCCCGGCGATGATCAACTCGCCGCTGGTCGCCCGGTCGATGCCGTAGACGCAGGCCGCGATCTCCGACACGCCCGAGCCGACCAGGCCGTAGAGGGCCACGATCTCGCCGGCCCGTACCGCGACGTCGACGTTCTTGAATTTGCCGGTCCGGCTGAGATCGCGCAGCTCCAGCACCGCCGGCCCCGGGGGGACCTCTCGGTGCGGGCGCGCGTCGGACAGCTCCTCGCCGACCATCAGATGGGCGATCTGCCGCACGGTCAGATCCTTGATGTCGTACGTGCCGATCGTGCGCCCGTCCCGCATCACGGTCACTTCGTCCGCGATCCGGAACAGCTCGTCGAGACGGTGCGAGATGTAGATGACACTCACTCCCGTGTCGGTGAGCCTCTTCACGACGCCGAACAGCACCTCGATCTCGGCGTCGGTCAGGATCGCCGACGGCTCGTCCAGGATCAGCACCTTCGCGTCCGCGGCCAGGGCCTTCGCGATCGACACCTGCTGCTGATCGGCCACCGACAGGGTGCCGACCTCGGCGGTGGCGTACCGCTCCGGCAGGCCCAGCAGGTCGAGCAGCTCGACCACCTTGGCGTTCTGAGCGGCCCAGTCGACCCGGCCGGCCTTCTTGATCTCGCGGCCCAGGAAGACGTTCTCCGCGACCGTCAGCTCCGGGAACAGCTGCGGCTCCTGGTAGACGGTGGCGATCCCGCGCCCGATGGCGTCGGTGGTACTGGTGATCCGCGCCGGCTCACCCTCGAACTCGATCTCCCCGGTGTCAGCGATCACCGCCCCCGCCACGATCTTGATCATCGTGGACTTACCGGCCCCGTTCTCACCCACCAGGGCGTGGACCTGACCCGCTCGTACGGTCAGATCGGCATGTTGAATGGCCCGAACCGCGCCGAACCGCTTGGAGATCGCGGTCAGGCGCAGCCGGGGCGTCGCGTCGTCTGTCATCTGCTCAGTAGTTGAACTGGTCGACGTTCTCGGCGGTGATCGCCAGGGCCGGGCCGAGGAGCAGCATCTTGGAGGTGCTGTCGTAGGTGACCGCGGGCAGGTCGGCCGAGACGTTGTTGGTGGCCTCCGGCGTCTTGCCCTGAGCGATCTGAGCGCCGGCCCACGCGGTCAGGAAGCCCAGGTTCTCCACGTCCCACAGGATCGCGGCGGTCGACGACTTGTCGGTCAGGTACGGCTTCATCGCCTGCGGCGTGCCCAGACCCACGGTGAACACCTTGCCGATCTTCCCGGCGTCCTTGACCGCCTGCGCCACCCCCGGCGCGCTGGAGGTGCACTCGCCGACCAGACCGGTCAAATCGGGGTGGGCGTTCATCAGGTCGGTGGCCATCTGCGTGGCCTTGGCCTGATCCTCACCGGCATACACGATGTCCACGATCTGCGCGTCCGGGTACTTCTCCTTCGTGTACGCCTTCTGCACCTCGATCCAGGAGTTCAGGTTCTCCGCGGTCTGCCCGCACGACACGATCGCGTACTTGCCCTTACCACCCATCGCGGTCAACAGACTGTCGGTCAGGCCCTGGCCGATGCCCTCGGCGGTGGCCTGGTTGACGAACACCTCCCGCACACTCGACGGCGCGTCGGTGTCCGCGGTCGCCACATGAATCCCGGCATCCTTGGCCTGCTGCAACAACGGCGCCATCGAATCGGGGTCGTTCGGGGCCACGATCAGCGCGTCGACCTTCTGCTGAATGTAGGACCGCACGATGTCGGCCTGCGCCGCCGCATCCGCCTGCGTCGGCCCCTGATACAGCCACTGCACATTCCCCAACGCCGCAGCCGCTTGTTCACCACCGGCGTTCATCGCCTCGAAGTAGGGCACCCCCTGCAACTTCGGAACGAACGCCACCTTGTACGTCTTACTCCCCGCATCACCCGACGCGGCAGTATCCGTCTCGTTCTTCTTGGTACAGCCGGACAGAGCTATAGCGGCTGTCATGGTGAGCACGACGGCGGCGGCAAAACGAGGACGCATGACGTCTCCTGAGAGGTCTTCTTGAAACGTTCTACCCGAGATGTGACTCACGTTACGATCCCGTTAGCGCAGGGTCAAGAGTTGGCCCTGATGACCCTCCTGTTTTGTTTCTCCACCGCCCGGCCGCCCAGCCCCACTCGCCTGAGACGTTTCAAACGATCAGGGTTTCACCCACCCCGCAGCTCCCCAGCCGTCCGGGCCTGTGGCCTACCGCCGCGCTCGGTCTGTCCGCTCCACCTCCCGGAAAACTCGAAGGGCCTCACCGCGGTAGCGGCGAGGCCCACAATCGGCGGTGGTATCAGCGAAGTCTGCGAATCAGAACGACCGCGACCGAGGCGACGGCCATCGCCGCTCCGATCAGGGCATAACGCCGCCGCTGATCGGCCGCCCGATCCGGCAGCGCACGGATGGCGGCCGACGCACGTTCCCTGGCGACGTCCAGAGCAACGGTGGCCCGTTCCGGGAGCGTGCCGATCACCGTGGTGGCCCGTTCTGCCACATCAGCGGCAGTCTCACCCAGCCGAACCCCAGCCTCAGCGGAAGCCTGCCGCATCTCCGCAGCATCAACCTTCCCGCCCGCCACGCTCCGCCGAACCCCGTCCCCGCCCGCATTCCCGCTCACGCCGCGCGGACCGGTCTCGGCTTCAGAGCCTTTCCCGCGAGATTCCGGTTCAGCTCTGCCGTCGGTTTTCCCCGCGACCTCTTTCTCTGCCTTGCCTTCGGCCTTCTCTTCGGCCTTCTCCTCGGCCTTGCCTTCGGCCTTCCCAGCGTTCGCTGCTGCCTTGCCGACACCTGGCGCGCTCAAGAGCCTCGTCCCCGGCGCCGGAACCGTCGCGCGTCCGGTAGCGGCCGTCCGTTCACCGGTAGCCGTCCGTCCTGCGGTAGCCATCTGTTCGGTGACAGCCGCTTGTTCTGTGGCGCCCGCTTGTTCTGAGCCGACTGCATCGCCACCCGCTGAGGGGGCCTTGCGTACCGAGCCGCCCTCAGCCGAGGAATCCGCAGCCTCGCCGTTGCCTGAATCGGCAGCGCCTGGCTTGGTGGAGTGCGCGCGTTCCGCTGACGGATTCGGATTCGGATTCGGCTTCTCAGGCGATGTGCTTCCTTGCTTCGCCTGTCCATCAGGCTCGGTTCGGCCGCTGTCCGGGCTGCCGGTGTCACCCGTCGAAGGCTTCCGATGAGGTGACGGTTTGCCGTGTTCAGTACCCGCCGCCGCCGGCTCGTTGGCGGTCTTGGCGCCGGTAGGTGCCGGTTTCGGCGTCGCCGAACCTCCCGATCGGTTCACCGTGGCAACCGGCGGCGCCGGTTTCGGCGCAGCTGCTTCCGGTGCCACCTCCTTCGGTGCCGGTTTCGGTGCCGGTGCCGGTTTCGGTGCTGATGCCTTGGGCGTTGTAGCGCCCGGTCCGCCCGGCTTTATAACCGTTGCGGCAGGCGGCCCGGGTTTCGGCATCCTGGTCTCCGGCTTGCCGGTTCCGGCACCTGTCGCGCTGCTGGGCGCTACTTTCGGCGTCCCGTCCGCTGCTCCGCCGGACGTCCCGTCCGCTGCTCCGCCGGGTGGTGTGCTCGATGTTCTGCTGGACGTCTCGGTCGGTGTTCCGCCTGGTGGCCGTGCTGACTTACCGACCGCAGTTGTCGGGGGCGGAGCTGGTTTCGGACCTCCCGAGCTACCTGGTGTGCTGGCGTTCGCCGATGCCGATGCCGATGCCGATGCCGATGCCGATGCCGATGCCGATGCCGATGCCGATGGCGACGGCGAGGTTCCGGGATCGTGCTTTTTCGGAACTGTCGGCTGTACCTCGGGCGGTTGAGGTTTGGCCGGATTGCGGGCTACCGCGGGTGGGCCGGGTTTGGGTCGATCGGGTGAGGGGCGGCGAACCTCGGACCGGTCGCGGTTCGGGGCGCTCATGGGTTCGTCCCGCGCCGGGCCGCGATCATGACAGCGTTCACGTCGCGGCGCCCACTGGCGATCGCGGCTTCCGGGGTAGGCGGCATGGCCTGCCCGACCTCCCGTTTCCCGGCGACCGCGGCGATTCCAGCGGCGGCGAGCAGCACTGTCACCGTGACCAAGGCGGCTGCCCACACCGGCACGACCAGCGCGAGCGCCGCGCCGGCAGTGAAGATCAGAGCCCCGGCCCCGTACAGCGCCACCACCCCGGCCCCGCCGAGCAGCCCTGCACCCTTTCCGGCCTTCTTACCCTTCTCCACCATTTCGCGGCGAGCCAGATCCAGTTCGTCCCGAACCAAAGTCGTCACCTGTTCGCTGAGCCGGTTCACCAGTTCAGCGGTCGAGGCATCATCGGTTCGTGAGTCTGTGTGGGCCATCGTCCCCTCCGTCCTGCACGTCATCCCCGTCAGACGTACCCCCACCAATCCTGACTAATCGCCCCACCTACTATCCGAGATTGCCGCAAAGACGCCCCTCACCTGCAGCGCCACCGCCGGGGGATCCGCACACCGCCGCCCCTTCAACGTCTCCGCCGGGATTCGGATGCCGCCCCGGACAGGCTCTGCCATGCCGATTCGTGGCCCTCGCTGGCCCGCGGATGCCTCGACGGAGCAGCCCACCCCGCTTCGAGGCAATCGAGTCGATGTGGATGTGCTCCTCAGCGGGTAGGTGTGACAAGTCCTGATTCGTAGGCGACGATCACGAGCTGGGCCCGATCGCGTGCCTGGAGCTTGGCTAGCAGCCGTCCGACATGAGTCTTCACGGTCGGCAGGGTGACCCGCAGATACTCGCTGATCTCGGTGTTGGAGAGGCCCGTGGCCACAAGTGTGAGAACCTCCCTCTCGCGATCGGTGATGTTGTGGAGAATCGCGGCGAAGCGGGCCGGTTCCTCGGGAAGCGTGGCGTAGTGGGCGATCAGCCGACGGGTGATCCCGGGTGCGAGCAGGCCGTCCCCACCGGCTACCACCTGCACGGCGGTGATCAGGTCACTCGGGGCGACGTCCTTCAGGAGAAACCCGCTGGCACCGGCACGCAGAGCCCCGAACACGTACTCGTCGTAGTCGAACGTCGTCAGGATCAGCACCCGCGTCGCCCGCGTCTGGACTGAACCACAGATCTGCCGCGTCGCCTCGATGCCGTCCATGCCCGGCATCCGGATGTCCATCAGAATCACGTCCGGTTGTTCGCGCCGGGCCAGCGCGACAGCCTCATGACCGGAACTCGCCTCCCCGACTGCGACCAGCCCCGGAGACGTCTCGATCAACAGCCGGAAACTGGCTCGTAGAAGAGCCTGGTCATCCACGATCAGCACCCGGATGTCGTCAGCCTCAGCCATACCTGCACCTACTCATCACGTGATACGCCGGGAAACCCGAGTCGGCCGCCGGCACGCCTGTAGCGGTGGGGGCCGGAACCGCGGATTCGGTGATCATGAGACGGTCCCGAAAGGGATCGTGGCGACGACGGCGAAGCCACCGCCGGACCGCGGGCCCGCGGTGAAGGTGCCGCCATAAGCCACGACCCGCTCGCGCATCCCGACCAGGCCGGTCCCGTCACGAGCCGCCGTCGGCGGACGGCGTGTGCCGTCGTCAGTGATCGAGATCCGTAACTCGTGTCCGGTGCTCTCCACGTCGACCTGGCATGAGGTGGGCGCGGCGTGCCGGACCACATTGGTGAGGGATTCCTGCACGAGGCGAAAGACCGTCAGCGCCACAGGCTCCGGTAGGTCGTCACAGCCGCGCACTTCCAAGTGCACCGACACCCCGGCGGACTCGGCGTTGTCGGCCAGCCTCCGGAGATCGTCCAGCGTGGGCGATGGCTCGTAACCAGGTTCGGTCCGGAGGGCTCCGACCACTCGACGAAGCTCGGCCAGTGCACTACGGCTTTCCGCCTCGATCACCGCGAGGGCTGCGACGACCTCCTCGGGCCGCTGCCGGGCGACATGGTTGGCGATGGCCGACTTCACCGTGATCAGGCTCAGGCTGTGGCCGACGGTGTCGTGCATGTCGCGAGCTATCCGTAGCCTCTCCTCGGCCACGGCACGCAGGGTGTTCTGCCTGACGGTCTCCTCCGCCTGGTGGCGGCGCTCCCGCAGAGCCCACCCGATCGACCAGCCGGCTCCGGCCACCATCAAGGCGACCGCCATCCCGGCCAATCCGGGCGACTCCGCCGAGCCGCTGCTGAACGCCGTCCCGACCACCAGGAGAACCATCATGACGAGGACACCGTTGGCGCCGGTTCCGCCGTCCGCGACGCGTCCCACCGTGTACGCGGCCGCACCGGCGACCGCCACTGGAGCGGGGGACGCGTAGTCGGGGATTACTCCTAGCGCGAGGACGGCCGCCGTCGCCACGCCGATCACGACGGCCACAGTGATCGGCCATCGGCGGCGGACGAGTATCGGCGCACCGAACAGAACTCCGGTGAACACCGCGAGCCATGAGGGCTCGGGAACCAGAACGGGCGGGGTCGAGGCGGCGGCATACCAGCAAAGGGCGCCGGAGGCGAGGGCGATGGTCAGGTCCAGAGCCCGCTGCGTTGCCGGGCCCAGACGTTGCACCAGGAGCAGCTGCACGGGCATACCGGCGAGACTAGCGATCGGGTGTGTCGGCGGCGTCAGACCACAGTAGTCAGACCTGGGTATGGCGTGGGCCTTTTCGAAGACGTACTCAGGCTCGATGACAACTCGGTGCGGCCGGCGGGATCGTCGTCGCATGGCAGTCGAACTGGACGAACTGAGCAAGACGTACGACGGCGGTGCCGGCTCGGTGTCCGCGCTGGACGGCGTGACCACCGGCTTCGCCGACGGCACTTTCACCGCGGTGATGGGCCCGTCCGGGTCCGGCAAATCGACTCTGCTGCACTGCGCGGCGGGGCTGGAGCAGCCCACGGCGGGACAGGTCAGCATCGAGGGGACACGCCTCGGCGACCTGAGCGAGACCAGGCTCACCCGATTCCGCCGCGACCGGGTCGGCTTCGTCTTCCAGGACTTCAATCTCGTCTCCTCATTGACGGCGGCACAGAACGTCGCCTTGCCGTTGCGGCTCGCCGGGCGCAAGGCCGACGCCGCGGCGGTACGGGTGGCCTTGGCCGACGTCGGTCTTGCCGACCGTGCCGGCCACCGTCCACGGGAGCTCTCCGGTGGTCAGCAGCAGCGGGTCGCGATCGCGCGGGCTCTCTTCACCCGACCGGCGGTCCTCTTCGCCGACGAGCCGACCGGAGCACTGGACAGTCGTGCCTCCCGGCAGGTCATGGCCCTGCTCCGGGAGCTGGTCGACATGCACGGGCGGACCGTGGTGATGGTGACCCATGACCCGGTCGCCGCGGGTGTCGCCGACCGGGTGGTGCTGCTCGTCGACGGCCGGATCGTCGACGAGCTGACCGGTGCCGACGCGCCTGTGATCGCCGACCGGATGACCGCACTGGAGCGGTCGTGCTGACCCGCGACCGGGCCGGCACGTTCGTCGCGGTTCTGGTCGGCAGCGTCATCGTCACCACGTTTCTGCTCCTTCTCACATCGGCGCGGCCAAAGGTGCCGGACCGCTTCGCCGGTTTCACTGCAGTGATCCAGAGCCCTGCCGCCGCGAACGGGCCCGATGAGTTCGCCGAGCCGGTGCCATGGCCGGCTGCGACCGTGATCGCCCTGACCGAGCGAATCGGAGTGGTCCCCGGCGTGACCTCGGTGATGGTGGATCGCGACTTCTACGCTCAACCGCTGCGAGACGGGCAACCGGTGCCAGGCGTGACACGAGGGCACGCCTGGCACGGGCCGGACCAGGCCGGCGCGATGGTGGACGACGACCTCGGCTACCCGATCGGAAGCGGGATCACGCTGATGACCGGGTCCGGGGAGGTCCGATGGCGGGTGGCGGGGCACACCGATCTGCCGGGTGTCCACCTGCCGGAGGCGGCTGCTACCGCACTCGCTCCGGGCGTCCGTCATCTGGGAGTCTCCGGCGATTTTGATCCGGCCGCGCTGCGAGCCGCGATCGGTGCCGAGGGTACGGTCCTGACCGGTGACGGAAGAGGGCTGGCCGAGCCCCGCGACGACGCACGACTCCGCTGGATCGGCACGCAGGTGCTCACCGCGACTGCCGCGATCGCCGCCTTCGCCTGCGTCTTCCTGGTCTCGTCAACCTCAGCCTACGAGGTGAACCAGCGCCGCCGTGAGATCGGGCTGCTCCGTGCCGTCGGGGCGACCCCGGGTCAGGTCCGCGCCATATTGTTCCGGTCGGCCCTGCTGCTCGGTGCCGTCGCCTCGGCGGTCGGTGTGCTCCTGGGTGCCCTGCTCGCCAATCCGCTGTCCTCGATCCTGATGAGCGAGCGTCTCGAACCAGCGGGTTACACCGTGCATTGGGAACCATGGGTGCTGGGCGTCTCGTTGGCCGCCGGCCCGCTGATCGCCTTGCTCGGCGCGGCTATCGCTGCCCGAGGGGTGTCCCGGATCAGTCCCGTCGAAGCCTTGCGGACCGCCGAGCTGGAGCCGCGCGCGATGAGCCGGATCAGGTGGCTTGCCGGCTCGGCCGCGGCTGTTGCGGGAATGACCGCCGGTGCCGGTGCCGCGGCTTCCGGAAGCATGCGGGATCTGGGGTCGTACGCCCTGCTCGGCGCCATGGCGCTGATCGTGGCGGCCGCCCTGCTGGCTCCAGCAGTCGTACCCGCGCTCATCCGGTTGTTCCTGGCTCCGCTGCGCGGCATCATCGCGACCCTGGCCCGGGAGAGCGCGCGCACTGCGGTGCGCCGCACCGCCTCCACCGCGACCCCGGTCCTGTTCGCCGTTGCGTTCGCGGTCTTCGTCACCGGAACGGTGCAGACCTCCGCCGCCGCCTGGGATACCGAACGTGGGGCGATCATGCCGCCCGGCGCGATTCTGATGCCGGCCGGCACCCCGGGCCTGCACGACGGCATCGCCGGTCGAGCACCGCTCGACAGCGTCGTCTACATCGACGGCAGAGCACTCACGGCGAGCGGCACGGATGAGGTGAGCCCTGGGACCGCCCTGGTCGCGGGACTGCCATCCAACCCCGCATCCGTTCCGCATCCGCGGGCCGAGACGATCACTGTCACCTGGAGCGACGGTGCGACCGAGACCCTGCGCGTAGCGGGCCTGGCTCCGCCCGGTCCACTCACCGCCGAGTTGGTGGTGAACCGGGACGCTGCCCGACGGCACGATCCGTCGGCCCTGGTTCCGGCGGTCTATCCGGCTCCGGCGGCCGCAGCAGGTCCCGGTGCGGTCAAGACCGGGCCGGAGGATCTGGCCCGGCAGACCGAGGCCGATGACGACCAATTGATCGGTACGTTCACCGTTCTGCTGCTTGTGGTCTCAGCCGGTGCTGGTGCCGTCACGGTGGTGAACACGCTGCTCATGACGGCTCGCCGGCGTGGTCCGGATCATCGCGTCCTGCGATTGTCCGGGGCCACCGGTGGACAGGTCCTCCGCGCGGTGGCCTTGGAGACGGCCTTGGCGGTGGCCATCGGGTCCCTGCTCGGCGGTATCGCGGGGGTGATCGCCATCGCCGGGTCGGCCCGCGCCCTCAGCGAACAGATCGGCCACGATGTCCCGGTTCTGATCTCCTGGCCGATGACCGCCGGGACGATCCTTGCCTGCCTCCTGTTCGCGGTGGCCGCGGCGACGATCCCGGCGAGCCGCTTCATCCGCCGACCAGCCGCTGACCGGTAGAGCCGACCAGCCGCTGACCGGTAGACCAGTGGGCGCCGCCGGGTCACCCCAGATCCACCCGTTGGGAGTGCCCGGAGGCATTCGATCTCCAGAGATGGGGCGGGGTGAGGCGCAGAGCCGGATGCGAGTGACCTACCGGGCCGAACACCAGCGAGATGTGTAACGACTGGCTAGTGGATGGAGGTGTGGAGGGATGGTGGGTGCCCGATTTGCGGCATGGCGCGGGTGGGGGTTCGCATTATGGGAGCGCCAAGCGGGTATAACGTTGCGCATGCCTGATGCGCCCGTGTTGCTCGCTGGACGGTACCGGCTCGGTGAGAGCCTGGGCCGAGGCGGGATGGGTCAGGTCCTGCTCGCGCGGGACGAGACCCTGGAACGGGACGTCGCGATCAAGGAACTGGACCAGCCGCTCGGCAGTGATGGTGCGGCTTCGGCCCGGCGGACGATCCGGGAGGCGCGTGCGGCTGCCCGGATCAACCATCCCAACGTCGTCCAGGTCTACGACGTGCTTCAGCTCGACGACCGGACCTGGATCGTCATGGAGTATGTGTCGTGCCGGTCGCTTCGGGAGGAGATCGCCGAACAGGGGCCTCTCGACCCGTACCGAGTCGCTCGCATTGGTCTTGATCTGCTGGGAGCGTTGCGGACCGCGCACCGCCTCGGGGTCGAGCACCGGGACGTCAAACCGGCGAACGTGCTGCTCGCTGACGACGGCCGGGTGCTGCTCACCGACTTCGGCATCGCGGCCGTCGACGACGACGCAGTGATCAGCCGGTCGGACATCCTGGTCGGGTCGCCGCAGTTCATGGCTCCCGAGCGGGCGCGGAACGGTGTCAGCGGACCCGAGGCCGACCTGTGGTCGCTCGGTGCCACGCTCTACGCGGCGATTGAGGGCCGGGCCCCCTACCAGCGCGGTTCGACGATGGCGACTCTCACCGCGCTCACCACCGAGGAACCGGACCCGCCGAAGCACTCCGGAGTCCTGCGGCCTCTCCTGGACGGGCTGCTCCGCAAGGACCCGGTGGCCCGGATGTCCGCCGAGGACGCCGAAGGCCTCGCTCGCTCGATCCTCACGGGTCTCGACGAAGGCGGCGACCCGAATCCCCCGAAGCCGGTCGGTGGGCTGGCCGGGTTCGCTGCGGCGTTCCGGATTCCCCGACCTCGTCCGGCCGGCCCGAAATCGGGCTCGACCACCGGTTCCGGCAGCGGCGATGCCAGCCGTTCCGGCTCTAAGGGCAAGCCGGGTAAGGCCGCCGCAGTCAAGCCGGGAAGGGCCGCTGTCCCGGTGCAGCCAGAGGAGGCTGTTGCGGGCAAGCCGACGCAGGCCGATGCGGATGAGTCCGCGGAAGCCGTGGCGGGGGCTGTTGCGGGGACGAAGGCCGCCGGGGACTCGGGTGATGCCGGGTCGGCCATGGCAGAGGACCGGGGAAGTGCGTCCGGCGGAAGTGAGAGCGTTGCCGGCAGTGTCGATGCCAGTGGACACGCTGACGCTGATGCGAGCGGAGCCGTAGACGACCAGCTGGATGTCGACGATTCGTCAGGCGACGTCGCCGAAATCGGCGGTGCTGGAGCGGCGGACCCGACCGACAACAGGGGGACGACGGGTAGCCCTGACGCCGCGAGTGGCAAGGCTGGGGTAGCCGGTAGCCCTGACGCCGCGAGCGGGGAGGCTGAGGAGGCCGGGAACCCCGAAGCCGCGCGGGTTAAGGCCGAGGCGGCCGTGGTCTCGGACGTCGTGACCGGCAAGGCTGACGTGGATGAGGCCTCGGACATCGCGAGCGGTAAGGCCGCGGCGACGGGGGACTCGGACGTCGCGAGCGGTAAGGCCGCGGTTACCGGGGACTCCGAAATCGCGAGCGGGAGGGCTGCGGTTACCGGGGACTCCGACATCGCGAGCGGGAAGGCTGCGGCGGCCAGGGGCGCTGAATCGGCCGGGAAATCTGGGTCGGCCGGAGGCATCGGAGGCACCGGAGGCACTGGTGGAGCCGGATCGGGCGGGGCCGCTGCAGCGGGCGATGGTTCTCGGACTGCTGGGGCCGCGACGCGGATTGACGTGGAGGCGGCGCGGGACGGCCGGCCGGTGGCGTTGGGGCTCGGTGTGGTTCCGGAGTCGCCGCGGCGTGGGGCTGAGAAGCGGCGCGGCCGGCCTCAGCGGGCGGTTCTGATGGGCGGCGTGGTGCTTGCTCTCGTTCTTGCCGCGGGGACCGCATGGGCTGTCAGTTCCGGATCCGATTCGGGGAAGTCGGAGGCGGAAGGGAAGCCGTCGGCCGGGGCCGGTGTGGATCCGCAGGCGTCGGCGGGACCGGATGTGTCGGCGGGACCGGACGCGGCGCAGGCTCCGCAGCCCGGCGTGTCGAGTGGCGGGGCGAGCGCGGCGGCGGACCCGGGAACGAGTGTCTCGGCCAGCGCTGTTCCGGGTGCGTCGGCGGGCGGGCGGCCTGTGCGGCCGGCCGGGTGGAAGTTGTACAAGGACAAGACCGGGTTCTCGGTGTACGTACCGGAGGGCTGGAAGAAGTCCCAGAAGGGGACGATCGTCTACTTCCGCGGGGACAACAAGATCCTCGGCATCGACCAGACCGATACGCCCAAGTCGAACCCGGTCAAGGACTGGGAGACCCAGGCCGACTATCGGGTGTCCCGTGGTGACTTCCCGGGATACAAGAAGATCAAGATCAAGTCGGTTGCCTATTTCCGCAAGGCCGCCGACTGGGAGTTCACCTTCAACCGCGACGGCACCCGGCGGCACACCAACAACCGGGGCACGGTGGTCGCCGATGACAAGGCCTACGGCTTCTACTGGGAGACGAACGACGATGTCTGGGCCGACTCCCTCGACGACCTGAAACTGGTCTTCGACAGCTTCCAGCCGGCGAAGTAACCCGCATGGGTTAGGCGACTCGCCCGGGCGGAATGCCAGGCCATCCGTCGGTGAATCGTGGGGCGGATGGGGGTGGCGCCAGGGTGCGCGATCAGTAGTCGAGGAGGAAATCGGTGCTGATCGACAGGGGGAACGGCAGGTCGGACACCAGAGTGTCGCCCTGGGCCGCGGTGGCGTGTTCGACGTAAACGTCGCCCTCCAGGCGGAACAGGTGCAGTGTCACCGACGCGTAGTCGACGAAGTCGGGTTCGACTACCAAGTACCACGGGATGCCTGCTTTTGCGTAGACCTGCATCTTGTAGCTGAGGTCCATGGCGGAGTTGCTCGGCGAGGTGACCTCGCAGACCAGGACGACCTCGGCCGCGTTGCTGATGGATTTCTCGGTGGGGCCCTTCTTGACGGCCAGGTCCGGGATGAGCACCAGATCCGTGTGGAGGCGAACGTTGGGAACCAGGGGTGCCCGCAGGTCTGCCGCTCGGGCGGCCGGCCGGAGGGAGTCCCGGACGTTGCCCAGAATCTCGTTGTGGTGGTCGTTTGGTGAGGGGGACACCAACAAACTCCCGTCGAGCAGCTCGATGCGGTGACTGGTCTCGCCGAGTGCCAGGAAATCCGCCTCGGTCCAAGGCCCTTCGTGGTCGTCAAGCGTCCCCATGCTCATAGGCAGAGTGTCGCATGCGGTCATGGCGATTACCGTCGCATGCGCACGTGTCGCGGGTCAAGATTGTATGGGTCTAGAGGTATCGAAAGTGGAGTGTGGATCACCGGGGGATCCGCGGGGTGGCTGCTCGGGCCGCTTCTGCCAGGCGGTCGGCGACGGCTGCGTGGTCGTCGGTGACCAGGCCGACGGTGATCCGCAGGTGGGGTGGGGTGCCGGGGCCGACCGTGAAGGCGGTGCCCGCTGCCGCGCCGATTCCGGCGCTGGCCAGGCTCAGCAGGGCCGCCTGTTCGTCGGCTACCGGGAGCCAGAGGTTGATGCCCTCGCCGGGTGGCAGTTCGATCCCGGCGGCGGCCAGACCGGAAGTGATCAGATGACGGCGGCGGGCGTACTCGTCGCGGGCGGCCGCTACCGCGCTGATCGACGGTGGGTCGGTGAGCAGGGTCAGGAGTAGGTGCTGGAGCAGGCGGCTGGTCCAGCCCTGGCCGAGGAGGCGCCGTTCGAGGATCGGGTCGAGCACGGTGGCGGGGCCACTGATCGCAGCCAGTCGCAGGTCGGGGCCGTGTGACTTGGAGAAGCTGCGTACGTGCACGGTCTGCCGGGGAAGGTGGGCACCGATCGAGAGCAGCGGCCCGGAGGAGAGTTCGCCGGCGGAGTCGTCTTCCACCACGTACGAACCAGGGGCTTGGGAAAGGACCGCGGCGAGGGCGGCGGACCGCGACGGTGACCACGACGCGCCGGTGGGGTTGAGGGCCCGGGGCTGGACGAAGACGGCGGCGGGACGGCAGGTGAGAGCGGCGGCCAACGGGCCGGGCAGCATCCCGGACTCGTCGGTGGCGACGCCGGTGACCCGCGCGCCGAGGGTGTCCAGCAGGTCCAGCAGCGGTGGGAAGCAGGGGTTTTCGACGAGGACGACGTCCCCCAGGCGCAGCAGTGCGGAGGCCACGTGGTCGACGGCGTCCATCGCCCCGTCGAAGATCGCGAGCCGTTCCGGCGGATAGGGCCACCGGGAGCGCAGCAACGCGCCGAGGGCGGGCAGCACCGGTTCGTCGAGGTAGCTGCTCGGCGCGGGGGAGAGGCCGCCGTAACCGCTCGGCGTGGGAGAGAAGCCGCCGTAACCGCTCGATGCGGGGGAGCGGCCACCGAGATCGGGCAGGGACGGCAGCAGCGCCGGGTCGGGCATTCCGGTCGACAGGTCGAGCCCGAAGCCGCTGGTCCGCCGGAGCGCTGCCCGATAACGACCAGGGCCGCCGGTACGGGGCGTGGCGATGACGGTGCCGCGGCGGCCGTCGGTGTGGATGGTTCCGGCGCGGCGCAGGAGTTGCCATGCCGCGTTGACGGTGCTGGGGGAGAGTTGGAGTTGGGTGGCGACGGCGCGGACCGGTGGGAGCCGGGTGCCGCCGGGGAGGGTGCCGTCGCCGACGGCGCGGCTGACCGCTTCGGCCAGTCCTCGGGCGCTGGCGTCGGAGAGCCGGTCCATGACCGCCACGTAAAACATTTTGTGACAGTACAATCGATGCTTTGTTCGGTCTATGGTCGTCACATAATGTCGATCCATGAATCACATCGCGCACTGGATCGGCGGCGCCGAGCAAAAGGGCACGTCAGGACGGGTCGGACCGGTCTACAACCCGGCGACCGGCGAGCAGATCGCCGAGGTCGATCTGGCCAGCGGCGAGGAGGTGAGCGCAGCCGTCGCGACCGCCAAGGAGGCGGCCAGGGCTTGGCGCACCGCGAGCCTGTCGAAGCGTTCCGCGGTCCTGTTCACCTTCCGTGAGCTGCTGGCGGCCAAGCGGCAGGAACTGGCCGCGATCGTCACCCGCGAGCACGGCAAGGTTCTCGCCGACGCCGCCGGTGAGGTGGCCCGCGGCCTGGAGAACGTGGAGTTCGCCACCGGCATCCCGCACCTGATGAAGGGCAGTTTCTCCGAGCAGGCCGCGACCGGCGTGGACGTCTATTCGATCCGTCAGCCGCTCGGTGTGGTCGCCGGCATCACCCCGTTCAACTTCCCGGCGATGGTTCCGCTGTGGATGTGCGCCACCGCGATCGCCGCCGGTAACGCGTTCGTGCTCAAGCCCAGTGAGAAGGACCCGTCGGCAGCACTCTGGCTGGCCGAGCTGTGGCGGGAGGCTGGTCTGCCGGCCGGGGTGTTCACCGTCGTCAACGGGGACAAGGAGGCGGTCGACGCGATCCTGGCGCATCCGGACGTCGCCGCGGTCAGCTTCGTGGGCTCGACCCCGATCGCGAAGTACATCTACGAGACCGGCACCGCGCAGGGCAAGCGGGTGCAGGCTCTGGGCGGGGCGAAGAACCACATGATCGTTCTCCCGGACGCCGAGCTGGCCGCGGCCGCCGACGCGGCGATCAGCGCGGGTTACGGCGCGGCCGGCGAGCGCTGCATGGCGATCTCGGTGGTGGTGGCGGTCGGTGAGATCGCCGGGCCGCTCGTCGAGGCCATCGCTGCGCGACTTCCCCAGATCAAGATCGGCGATGGCACGGATCCCGCCTCGGAGATGGGCCCGCTGATCAGCGCACAACACCGCGACAAGGTGACCGGATACATCGAGTCCGGTGTCACGCAGGGCGCCACGGTGATCGCCGACGGGCGCAATGCCGACAATCTGCCGTCAAAGGGCTATTTCCTGGGTGCCACGTTGCTCGACAACGTCACCCCGGACATGACCGTCTATACGGACGAGATCTTCGGTCCCGTGTTGAGTGTGGTCCGTGTTGATACATATGCGGAAGCCGTCGAGTTGGTCAACGCCAACGAGTACGGCAACGGCACCGCCATCTTCACCCGGGACGGCGGCGCGGCCCGGCAGTTCCAGTTCGACGTGAACGCGGGCATGGTCGGGGTGAACGTGCCGATCCCGGTTCCGGTGGCGTACTACTCGTTCGGTGGCTGGAAGGCCTCGCTCTTCGGCGACAGTCACATGTACGGCCCGGACGGCATCCAGTTCTTCACCCGCGGCAAGGTGGTCACGTCGCGCTGGCCCGACCCGGGCACGTCGTCGATCGACCTCGGCTTCCCGCAAACCCGATAAATCAGAAAAATCGGATATACGGGTTGGGTGAAACGGGTCGGCAAATACACCGCCTGAAACGTTGGAAAACGTAGCTGGAACGGGATCGGGAGTTCTGATTCCGTTTCGGCTATGGAAATTACTTCGGATTCCCTTGCTGACTCACTCACCGGTGTGACAAGGTCCCTCCAGTCCGGGTGAGATCGCCGTTACCGGAAGGCCAAAAACCCTGTGAGCACACCTGTTCCCGTGCTGCGCAATTTCGTCGCCGGGTCCTACACCGGCACCGAGGACGGCATCACGTCCGCGGTGATCGACCCCAGCACGGGGGAGACCTACGCGCAGGCTCCGATCTCCTCGGCGCGTGACGTGGCGAAGGCCGTGGACGCCGCCGCACAGGGGTTCGAGGTCTGGCGGGACAGCACTCCGGCGGAACGCCAGCGGGCCCTGCTGCGGATCGCCGACGCGATCGAGGCCCGCGCCGAGGAGATCATCGAGGCCGAGGTCCGCAACACCGGCAAACCGGTGGAGGCGACCCGCGCCGAGGAGATGGCCCCGATCCTGGACGAACTGCGGTTCTTCGCCGGTGCCGCCCGGGTCCTGGAGGGCCGGTCGGCGGGGGAGTACCTGCGGGACCACACCTCTTTCGTACGCCGTGAGCCGATCGGCGTCTGCGCGCAGATCACCCCGTGGAACTATCCGATGGTGATGGGGGTCTGGAAGTTCGCGCCCGCCGTCGCGGCCGGTAACGCGGTGGTCCTCAAACCGTCGGACACCACCCCCGTCAGCACTCTGCTGCTCGCCGAGATCGCCGCCGAGTTCCTGCCGCCGGGTGTGCTGAACGTGGTCTGCGGCGACCGGGACACCGGCCGGTCCCTGGTCGCGCACCCGATCCCGCAGTTCGTGTCGATCACCGGCTCGACCAGGGCCGGGATGGAGGTCGCCGCCGCGGCCGCGCCCGACCTCAAGCGGGTCCACCTGGAGCTGGGCGGCAAGGCCCCGGTGGTGGTCTTCGACGACGTCGACATCGCCGCCACCGCCGCCGCGGTCGCCGGGGCCGGCTACTTCAACGCCGGTCAGGACTGCACCGCCGCGACCCGGGTGCTGGTGCACGAGCGGATCGCCGCCGACTTCACCGCCGCGCTCGCCGAAGCCGCCCGGGGCACGAAGGCCGGCCCGCCCAGTGACACCGAGGCGTTCTTCGGCCCGGTCAACAACGTGCACCAGCTGGACCGGGTCACCGGTTTCCTGGACCGCACCCCGGCACACGCCGAGGTGGCCGCCGGCGGGCACCGGATCGGCGACCGTGGCTACTTCTTCGAGCCGACCGTGGTCAACGGGCTGCGCCAGAGCGACGAGATGATCCAGGACGAGATCTTCGGCCCGGTCGTCACGGTGCAGACCTTCACCGGCGAGGAACAGGCGATCCGCTGGGCCAACGACGTCCGGTTCGGCCTGAGCGCCAGTGTCTGGACGCAGAACCACGGCCGGGCCATGCGCGTGTCGCGCCGCCTTGATTTCGGCGCGGTATGGATCAACACACACCTACCCTTCGTCTCCGAGATGCCACACGGCGGATACGGTCACTCCGGTTACGGAAAAGATCTCTCGATGTACGGGTTCGAGGAATACACCCGTATCAAGCACGTGATGAGCTTCAATGACACCCCCGCGCAGAGGTGATGGATGACGAGTTCCCCGGCTATTGAGTTCACCGGTGTGCGCAAGGACTACCTGTCGCACGGTGAGTCAGTGCCCGCCGTCAAGAGCCTGGACCTGACGATCGGGCAGGGGGAGTTCTTCTCACTGCTCGGGCCGTCCGGTTGTGGCAAGACCACCACGATGCGGATGATCGCGGGCTTCGAGGATCCGACCGAGGGCAAGGTGTTCCTCGACGGCCAGGACGTGACCGGGGTCGCGCCGAACAAGCGTGACGTCAACATGGTCTTCCAGTCGTACGCCCTCTTCCCGCACCTGAGCGTCCAGCAGAACGTCGCGTTCGGGCTGGAGCGCAAAAAGGTCGCGAAGTCCGAGGTCAAGCGCCGGGTCGGCGAGATGCTCGAGATCGTCTCGCTGACCGGCATGGAGAAGCGCCAGCCCAAGGAGATGTCCGGTGGCCAGCAGCAGCGGGTCGCCCTGGCCCGGGCGCTGGTCAACCATCCGCGGGCGTTGCTGCTCGACGAGCCGCTCGGCGCGCTGGACCTGAAGCTGCGCCAGCACATGCAGGTCGAGCTGAAGCGGATCCAGCGCGAGGTCGGCATCACCTTCGTCTACGTCACCCACGACCAGGGTGAGGCGCTGACCATGTCGGACCGGATCGCGGTGATGAACGCCGGCCTGATCGAGCAGCTGGGCACCCCGCGGCAGATCTACGAACGCCCGGCGACGAGGTTCGTGGCCGGTTTCATCGGCACCTCGAACATCGTGGACGGCACCGTCGACCGGATCGACGGTGGGCTCGCGGTGATCGACAAGGGCGCCGGCGAGCGGGTCGTGGTGCGGGTCCCGGACGGTGTCCAGGCGGGCCACGGCATCGAGGTGTCGGTGCGCCCGGAGAAGATCGACCTGCACCGTACGATGCCCGCGGACTTCACCGGCAGCGTGCTCGCCGGCACCGTCTCCGAGGTCGTCTACCACGGCACATCGACGAACTACACAGTGGCGACCACCGCCGGAACGGACTTCGTGGTGTTCGATCAGAACGCACACGACGCAGAGGACGTCGCGTCTCGTGGTGAGCGCGTCTACCTCTCCTGGGCCCCGCAGCATTCGTACCCGATCGGAGTCTGATGTTCCCGACCAACCAGCCGAACCCCGCCCTTCTCCGGGGCATGACGAAGTCCCGGCTCGGCCGCCGGGACGCGCTCCGCCTCGGTGGGTTGTCAGCGATGGGCGCTTTCCTCGCCGCGTGTGGCGTGGAGGGCAAGGGCAAGCCGCAGGCCAGTGTGGCGCCCGACGCCGTCGCCAAGTTCTGGGCCGGCAAGACCCAGTCCGGTTCGCTGAACTTCGCGAACTGGCCGCTCTACATGGACCCGAAGAAGCCGGAACTCAAGAAGTTCACCACCAAGACCGGCATCAAGGTGACCTACGACGAGGTCATCCAGGAGATGGGCCCGTGGTTCGCCAAGGTCCAGCCGCAGCTGTCCGCCGGACAGTCGATCGGTTACGACCTGATGGTGATCACCAACTCGGTCCAGTTCGGCCAGTTCCGTGACTCCGGATTCCTGGCCCCGCTCGACCACTCCAAGCTGCCCAACTACGCGGCGAACGCGGCCGCCTCGTACGCCACCTCCACGTACGACCCGGGCAACACCTTCAGCATCCCGTACGCGTCCGGCATCACCGGCATCGCCTACGACCCGTCGAAGATCAAGGAACCGATCACCAAGCTCGCCGACCTGTGGAATCCGGCGTACAAGGGCAAGGTCGGGATGTTCAAGGATCTTCAGGAACTGGGCAACTTCGGTCTGATGGCCGCCGGTCTGGACCCGGCCAAGTCGGACGAGGCGGCCTGGAAGAAGGCGGCGGCCAAGCTCCAGGAGCAGAAGGACGCCGGACTGGTCCGCAACTACTACGACCAGAGTTACGTCGACGCGCTCGGCAAGGGCGAGGTCTGGATCACCCAGGCCTGGTCCGGTGACATCTTCCAGAAGAACGTCTCCGACGGCACGAACTTCAAGTTCGTGATCCCCGAGGAGGGCGGCACCATCTGGACCGACAACATGGCCATCCCGGCCACCGCCGAGAACCCGGTCGACGCCATCATGCTGATGGACTTCCTCTACGAGCTGGACAACGCCACCACGCTCGCCGAGTACATCAACTACGTGTGCCCGGTGCCCGGTGCGCAGGCCCAGATGAAGAAGCACGCGGCCGCGGCCTCCGGCGAGGACAAGGAATTCCTGCTCTCGGTGGCCGACAGCCCGCTGGTCTTCCCCGGTGAGTCGGAGTACAAGCGGCTGCACTACTACGTCAACTTCAACACCGCCGAGGAGAAGAACGACTTCGAGCGGGTGTTCCAGCCGATCGTGCTGGGGTAACCACATGGACCGGGTCAAACGTACACTCGCGCCCTACCTGCTCGTACTCCCCGGCGGGTTGTGGCTTCTGCTCTTCTTCGCCGTGCCGATGGTGACCATGCTGTCGCTGTCGCTGCAGGAGGGCGACATCGTCAACGGGTTCGTCTTCACGGGTCACTGGCAGAACTACACCGAGTCTCTGGCCGACTATCAGACCCAGTTGATCCGCTCGCTGGTGTACGGCGCCATCACGTCGTTCGTGTTGATCGTGATGGCGTTCCCGGTCGCCTACTGGATCGCCTTCTACGGAGGCCGGCGCAAGTCGACCTACCTGTTCCTGATCATGCTGCCGTTCTTCGTGTCGTTCGTGCTGCGCACCATCTCCTGGCGGATGCTGCTCACCGACGACGGCGTGCTGTTCCACCCGCTGAAGGAGGCCGGGATCCTGCCGGCCGACTTCCAGGTGCTGGGCACCCCGGCGGCGGTGATCGCCGGACTGGTCTACAGCTTCCTGCCGTTCATGGTGCTGCCGATCTACGTGGCCCTGGAACGCATCGACCCGCGGGTGGTCGAGGCGGCCCGGGACCTGTACGCGGGCCCGCTCACCAGCTTCCGCAAGGTCATCTTCCCGCTGGCGCTGCCGGGGGTCTTCGCCGGTGTGCTGATGACGTTCGTGCCGGCCAGCTCCGACTACGTCAACTCGGAACTGCTCGGCAGCTCGGAGACCACCATGATCGGCCAGGTCGTCCAGGCGAAGTTCCTGTCCAACTCCGACTACCCGTCGGCGTCGGCACTGTCGTTCACCCTGATGGCGGTGCTGCTGATCGGGGTCTTCGCCTACGCCCGGGCACTGGGCACGGAGGACGTGATGAAGGTGGCGGCGCGATGACCGGCCGTGGCGGACGCCTGCTGCACGCCTACACCTGGCTCCTGATCGCCTGGCTGATCCTGCCGATCTCGGTGATGATCCTGTTCGGGTTCAACAACCCGAACGGCCGGTACAACCAGACCTGGCAGGGCTTCACGCTCAAGTGGTACAAGGACGTGTTCGCCCTGGAAGCGCTCACCGGCGCCCTGGTGACGTCGCTGATCGTCGCGGTGCTGACCGCGCTGATCGCCGGCGCGCTGGGCACCGGCATCGGTTACGCGCTGGGCCGTTTCCGGTTCCGCGGGGCCGGCGCGCTGAACCTGCTGATGTTCGCCGCGATCTCGTCGCCCGAGCTGGTGATGGGCTCGTCGCTGCTGAGCCTGTTCGTGACGACCGGGCTGCCGCTCGGCCTGACCAGCATCACGATCGCCCACGTGATGTTCTCGGTGTCGTTCGTCGCGATCGTGGTCCGGGCCCGGGTGGTCACCCTGGACCGGTCCTTGGAGGAGGCGGCGGCCGACCTCGGCGCGAACGGCTGGACCACGTTCTGGAAGGTGATCTTCCCGATCATCCTGCCGGCGATCATGTCCGGCGTGATGCTCGCGTTCGCACTGTCGATCGACGACTTCGTCATCACCAACTTCACCGCCGGTACGACCGAGACGTTCCCGCTGTGGATCTGGGGCGCCACCCGGGTCGGCCTGCCACCACAGGTCAATGTGATGGGCACGATGATCTTCGCGGCCGGCGTGCTGTTCGCGGTGATCACCAGCGTGCGATCGCGGTCCAAGAAGGCTGCCTGAGAAGGAATTAGCAGCGATTGCTCTTGTGCGCCACGGAATCCGTGGGCAGGATCGGATCTACCTCTGGAACCAGTAGGAGAGATACCCGTGACAGATCTGTCCGCCACCGCCCGCGACCACCTCTGGATGCACTTCACCCGGCTGTCCTCGTACCAGGACGCCCCGGTCCCGGTGATCACCCGCGGTGACGGCTGCTACATCTGGGACTCCAACGGCCGCCGCTACCTCGACGGTCTCTCCGCACTGTTCGTCGTGCAGACCGGCCACGGCCGCCACGAACTCGCCGACGCCGCCGCGAAACAGGCCGGCGAACTGGCCTACTTCCCGATCTGGTCCTACGCTCACCCGAAAGCCATCGAACTGGCCGGCCGTCTGGCCGCGATGGCCCCCGGCGACCTGAACCGGATCTTCTTCACCACCGGCGGTTCGGAGGCCGTCGAGTCGGCGTGGAAACTGGCCCGCTCGTACTACAAGCGGGTCGGCAAACCGCTCAAGACCAAGGTGATCTCCCGCGCGGTCGCCTATCACGGCAGCTCGATGGGCGCCCTGTCGATCACCGGCATCCCGCCGTTCAAACAGGACTTCGAGCCTCTGGTCCCGTCGACGATGCGCGTGCCGAACACCAACTACTACCGCCGCCCCGACGAGAACATGACACCTTCGCAGTTCGGCGTGTGGGCCGCCGACCGCATCGCCGAGATGATCGAGTTCGAGGGCCCCGACACGGTCGCCGCCGTCTACCTGGAGCCGGTGCAGAACGCCGGCGGCTGCTTCCCACCACCACCCGGTTACTTCCAGCGGGTCCGCGAGATCTGCGATCGCTACGACGTACTGCTCGTCTCCGACGAGGTGATCTGCGCCTTCGGCCGCCTGGGTGAATGGTTCGGCGCCGACAAATACGGCTACCAGCCCGACATCATCACCGTAGCCAAGGGCCTGACCTCAGGTTACGTCCCGCTGGGCGCGATGATCGCCTCCGACCGCCTGGCCGAACCGTTCCTGACCGGCACCAACTGGTTCGCCCACGGCATCACCTACGGCGGCCACCCGGTAGGCGCCGCGGTAGCCCTCGCCAACCTCGACATCATGGAACGCGAAGGCCTCAACCAGCACGTCCGCGACAACAGCCCGCTCTTCCGCTCCTACCTGGAACGCCTGCTGGACCTGCCGATCGTCGGCGACGTCCGAGGCGACGGCTACTTCTTCGGCATCGAGCTGGTCAAGGACAAGACCACCAAGGAAACCTTCGACGCCGACGAATCCGAACGCCTGCTCCGAGGTTTCCTGTCCACCGCCCTCTTCGAGGCCGGCCTCTACTGCCGAGCCGACGACCGAGGCGACCCGGTGATCCAGCTGGCCCCACCGCTGACCGCCACGGAAACCCAGTTCGCCGAAATCGAACAAATCCTGAGGTCAGTCCTCACCGAAGCCCAAAACCACCTTTAAACACTTTTCCGGTACGCCGAACCACGGCCCTGCCCCATCCCCGCAAAGCAGGCGAAGCCCCAGGCCGACCCGCGACCACCGGGCCGAATGCGATGGCCAAGGTCCGACCCCCGCACCGCCCCAGACCCAGCCGTTCCTAGATCCGGCTGGTCCCGGGTTTGCTAGTGCCGGGTTCGCTGGTCCTAGGATCGGCGCCGTGATTCAGCTCTGGACGTACAACGCCTCCGGCGGGCGCCGCACCGTTGACCCGGCCGCTCTGACCGGGGCACTGGAGTCGGCGTCCCCCGAGGACTGCCCGGTCTTCTCGCGTGAGCTTCCGGCCGCGTCGATCGTGCCGTTCCGGGGCGGCGCGGAGATTCTTCTCGACCCCGGCGGCCTCACCTCCCGTGACTGGCGGCCGGCACCTCCCTGGGACGGTCGACCGGGGCGACTACCTGCTCCGGAGTAGGCGGCTACAACGGGGCGACGCGCGCGAGAACGGCTTACCGGAGGGCGCCTCGGAGTGCCAGATCGGACGGTCGAATCGCGACGGTGGATCGACGACGGTTGTGTCTCGACGGTGCGTTCCGGACGCTCCACGATGAAGACGCGGACCGACCATCAGGAGGCCGTGCGCCGGGTCAATCGCTGACCTGCTGGTACAGGGAATCGGCGCGGGCGAGGTCGCCGGTGTCGGCGGCCACTTCGGCATCGGCGAAAAGCCTCTCCCAGCCGGGGCGGGCGGCTCCGGCGACGACAGCCGACGAGGCGGCGTCGCGAGTGGAGACGGGTGTGCCGGGGTGCAGGCCCCACCCGTACGGGAAAAGGGGCTGGTAGGTCTTGTCTCCGGTGTTGATCGGGACCTGGGGGACTGACCGCGGCCAGGACATCGAGAGCTTGCCGGTGAAGGGTGTGCGGCCGAAGAGTACGTCGGCGATCCCTTCTCCCTCGCTGCCTGGCAGCCATGACGCCACCAGGGCGTCGATCGAGGCAAGCTGGTCGGTGATCACCTGGGGGCGACCGGAAACGATCAGGACCACGCAGTGCGGGACCGCGGCGCAGACCTTGGTGATCACCGCCTTGTCGGACGGTTGCAGGGTGAGCAGCTTGGGTTCTCGCTGTTCGGCGGTGCCGTAAGTGAGGACGGGGCCGCCTACGTCGCCGAACCATTCGGCGTACGGGGTTTCGCCGACCACGACCACGCCGACTTCGGCGTCGCCGATCGGAGTGGCGGCGTCGGCGCTGAAGGTGACGTCCGGTGCGGTCGACCGGATGCCGTCGAGGATGGTGGTGCCGGGGATGGTGTCGCCGTTGGCGCCCTGCCAGTCCATCGTCCAGCCGCCGGCCTGGCTGCCGATGTCGTCGGCGTTGCGGCCGGCCACGTAGATCTTGGTGTCAGGCCGAAGAGGCAGCACGCCGTCGTTCTTGAGCAGCACCTGCGACTTGGCCACCGCCTCCCGTGCCAGCTCGCGGTGGGCGTCCGTGCCGATCGGGCCGACGGTGGCGTACGGCTTCTCGAACAGGCCCAGCTCGAATTTGACCCGCAGGATCCGCCGCACCGCGTTGTCGATCCGCGACATCGATACCCGCCCGGCCTGCACCTCGGCGGTGAGGTTCGCCTGGAAGACCGGTGCGGTGTCCGGTTCCATGAACATGTCGATGCCGGCGTTCACCCCGGTCCGCACCTGGGAGGCGGTGGGTTTCGGAGTGCCGGCCGGCTCGGTCGACGGCAACTGCTGAACACCCTCCCAATCGGTGACCACAAAACCGCCGAAGCCCAGTTCGCCTTTCAGATATCCGCTGATCAACTGTTGATCGGCGTGCATCTTGACGGGGTTGCCGGTGCCGTCTTCGGTCAAGTCGACACTGGAGAACGACGGCATGACGCTCCGTGCGCCGTGCTCGCGGACAGCGGCCACGTAGGGCGCCAGGGCGATCCGCGCGAAGTCGTCCCGGCTGGCGACGGTGACGCCCTGGTCGATGGCGTAGCCGTGATCGCCGGTGCCGTAAACGGTGCCGCCGTCCCCGGCGAAGTGCTTGACCGTGGCGACCACCCCGTTGCGCTCCAGCCCGTCGACGGCGGCCCCACCGAGCCGGGTGACCAGGGCGGGGTCCTCGCCGAAGCTCTCGAACGCGCGGCCCCAGCGTTCGTCACGCGACACGCACAGGCAGGGTGCGAAGTTCCACGGGATGCCGGTGGCCCGCATCTCCACGGCGGTGGCCCGGTACACCTTCTCGACGAGTGCCGCATCCCGTCCGGCGCCGAGACCCACGTTGTGCGGGAAGATCGTCGCGCCGTGCACGTTGCCGTTGCCGTGAACGGCGTCGACCCCGTAGAGCAGCGGGATCTTCAACGGGGTGGCCAGGGCCGCCGCCTGGAAGCTGTTGATCATGTCGACCCAGGCCTGCGGGGTGTTCGGGGTCGGCGCAGAGCCGCCACCGGACAGCACCGAGCCGAGCCGCAGGCCGGTGACCAGTGCGGGATCCCCGGTGACCGCCTTGCGTTCGGCCTGCGTCATCTGGCCGATCTTGTCGGCCAGGCTCATCCGGGGCAGCAGGTCCGCGACCCGGGCGGCGACGGACTGCCCGGCATCCCGGTAGACGGGCTGCCCGGTGCCCAGGCGGAGAACAGAAACGGGGATCAGTGCGGCGGTGAGCGCGAGCACCACCCCGGCCACCACCCAGCGTCGGCGGATCTGCACGGTGTCCTCCTGGTGAGCCGCTGTCGTCGCGGGTAATTGTCCGGTATTCGCCCCCGCGAGCACCTGGCTGGCGCATGCTGGGACAACGGACTTCTCTGACGGAGCTGACATGGCCGTATTGCTGATCGCTGAGGACGACGAGGACATCGCCCTGGTTCTCGTCAGGGTGTTCAAGCGAACCGGAATGACAGTGTTCCGCGCATCGGACGGACGGGCGGCGTTCGAGGCGATTCTGGAGAAACGCCCGGACATCGTCCTCACCGACCTCGGCATGCCGCACATGGACGGCTGGGAGCTGATCGACGCGATCCGGGCCCACCCCGACGACGACGTCCGCCGTGTCCCGATCGCCATCCTCAGCGGCCACCTCCGGCCCGGCGACCCTCGGGCCGGCCAGGCGCAGGTCTGCGCCATCATGCTCAAGCCCTGCCCCAACGAGCAGCTGCTCGCGACCATGGAGGAACTGGTCTCGGTCGGCCCGCACGGCCACGACGCCGCCGACAACCTCTGCCCGGCCGATCTGCCGGTGACGGTGTAGACATTTATGGTGGTACTGGGCGAGGCGGCGACCTCCCTGGACAACGGCGCCTTTCTCGGGGCGCTGCTGGAGAGCATGGACGCCGGGGTGATGGCCTGCGACCGGAACGGGACGGTCGTCTTCGCCAACCGGGCGATGCGGGAGATCGCCGGGTTCGTCCTGGACGGCCCGCTGCCGATCGAGTTCGCCGAGCACGCCCACCGTCTGTTCACCACGCCCGACCTGCGGCCGATGAGCCGTTCGGAGACGCCGCTGGCCCGAGCGCTGCAAGGCGAGTTAGTCGACGGCGAGGACGTGCTGATCCGCCGGCCCGGCCACCGGCAGCGGGTCTTCGACACCAGTGCCCAGCCGATCCTCGGGCCGGTCGGCGACCGGATCGGTGCGGTCGCCGTCGCGCACGAGGTCACCGCCCTGCGCCGGGTCGAACGGTTCCGCAACTGTCACATCGCCGTCGAGTACGTCCTCAAGAAGCACCGGTCGGCGATCGAGGCCACCCCCGAGGTGCTGCGTGCCGTCACCACCACACTCGGCTGGCCGTCCGCCGAACTGTTCCTCATCGACGACGCGACCGGGCTGCTCCTGTCCGCCGGGCACTGGGACTCCTCCGGGCTGGAGACCGAGGGCTTCTTCGGGCACACCCCGGTCCGCGGCCAGGGCATCACCGGCCGGGTCTGGGAGAGCGGCCGCCCGATCTGGGTGCCGGACCTGGGACTCAGCCCCGACCTGCGGACCGCCCACGAACGTGAACGGGTGCAGATCTGCCTGCGCCGCGGGGTGCGCACCGCGCTGGCGGTGCCGGTGCGCGACGGCGGCTCCCTGCTGGGCGTGCTGACCTGTTATGCCGGAACCCAGGAGTACGAGCCGGACCTGCTCACCGTGCTCCTGGACGGGGTGGCCGCCCAGATCGGCATCTTCGTGGCCCAGCGCCGCGCCGAAGGACTGTCCCGGCAGCTGGCCCGCGCCCAGGGCGACTTCGTCAACCTGGTCGGGCACGAGCTGCGCACCCCGCTGACCTCGATCACCGCCAACGCCACCCTGCTGGCCGAGGAGACCGATCTCGATCCGGAGGTCGGCCAGATGGTGCAGGCCATCGCCCGCAACGCGGCCGCCCTGCAGCAGATCGCCGACACCCTGCTCGACCTGGCCGGCCTGGACTCCGGCCACCTGGAACTGGACGTCCACGAGGTGGACCTGGCCGCCCTGGTGGGCGACGCGGTGACCGGGCTGCGGCACACCGGTGTCCGGCTGACCCTGGTCAGTGAACTGCCGGCCGAACTGCACCTGCCCGGCGACGCCCAGCGGCTGCGCCAGGTCGTCGACGACCTGCTGACCAACGCGGTCCGCTACAGCCCGCCAGGCGCGCCGGTGCACGTCACGTTGCGCGCCGAGGACACGGTGGCGGACCTGTGCATCGCCGACAGCGGCATCGGGATGCCGGCCGGCGAGTACGCCCGGGTCTTCGACCGGTTCTTCCGCGGCAGCAACGTGCGCCACCAGGGCACCACCGGCAGTGGCCTGGGCCTGAGCCTGGCCCGCGCGATCGTGCTGAAACACGGTGGCACCATCAAACTGGCCGAGAACCGCCCGGCGGGCACCGTCGTCTGCGTCCGCCTGCCGCTGAGCGGCCCGCCGCCTTGACGGGTCAGGCGGCTCTGCGGCGGTCCCAGGCGTCGAGCAGGGCGGTGGCCTTCAGACCGACGTTGATGCCGACCCAGCGGGCCGGTTCCGGTTCCCAGCGGCGGGAGCGGTGGTTCACCCAGGGCAGGGTGGTCAGCGCGGTGTCCTTCTTCAAGATCAAATCAGCTAGGGTACGCCCGGCCAGGTTCGCCGCGGCCACCCCGTCACCGACGTAGCCCCCGGCCCACGCCAGGCCGTCCCGCAGCCCGACCGACGGCATCCAGTCCCGGGGGATGCCCAGCGGGCCGCCCCAGCGGTAGGCGATCGGCGGATCGATCCCGAACAGTTCGGTGAGGGTCGCCCGCAGCGCCTCGAACACCTCGGGCACCTGGTCGTACTCCGGCCGGACCCGCGACCCGAAGTGGTAGGGCGCACCGCGGCCACCGAACGCGAGCCGGTCGTCGGCGGTCCGCTGACCGTAGATGACCATGCGCCGCTCGTCACTGAACGTCTCCCGCCGGGCCAGGCCCACGCGCTCCCAGAACTCCCCGGGCAGCGGTTCGGTGACGATCATCAGGGAGTAGACCGGCGCCAGCTCCCGGCGGTACCCGGCCAGGCCGGACGTGTAGCCCTCCAGAGCGCGGACCACGGTGCCGGCGGTGACCGTACCCAGCCGGGTTTTGATCTGCCCGGTTTTGATCTGCTCGACCCGGGTGCCCTCGTGGATGGTGACGCCGAGGCCCTCGACGACCGAGGCCAGACCACGGACCAGTTTCGCCGGGTGCAGGACCGCGCAGTGTTCGCTGTAGACGCCGCCGAGCACATCGGTGGCACCGCAGATCGCCTTGGCCTCGCCGGCACCGACGAAGCCGGGATCGGTGCGCGCCCGGCGCAACTGTTCCGGGTTGCGGACCAGGGAGAGTGTGCCGCCCTTGGCATAGTCGCAGTCGATGCCCTCACGGGCGGCGACCCGGCCCACCTCGTCGACGGTCTCGCCGAGGGCGTGCTGCATGGCGGTGGCCGCCGCCGCGCCGAACCGGCGGGCCAGTTTCGCCTCGGCGACCGGGAACTGGCCGGACACCCAGCCGCCGTTGCGGCCGGACGCGCCGAACCCGCAGTACTCCGCCTCCAGGATCACGACCCGCTTCTCCGGCGCGGCCGTGGCCAGGTAGTACGCGGTCCAGAGCGCGGAGTACCCGCCTCCGGCGATGGCCACGTCGGCCTCGATGTCACCGGCGAGCGGCGGGCGCCTCTCGATCGGTCCGAGACTGTCGAGCCAGAAGGAGGGGCTGTTCATAGGCTTCTACCGTGTTCCCCAGGCGTAGGTCTGTTTGGCGAGTCGCAGGTACATGAACGTGTCGGCGGCGGTGACGCCCTCGATCGCCCGGACCTTCTCGTTGAGGATGTCGAGCAGGTGCTCGTCGTCGGTGCAGACCACCTCGACCAGCAGGTCGTACCGCCCGGCGCAGATCACCACGTAGTCGACCTCGGGGATCTCGGCCAGCCGGTCCGCGATGGCCCGCAGATCGCCGTTGACCCGCAACCCGACCATCGCCTGCCGGGCGAAACCCAGCGTGAGCGGATCGGTGACCGCGACGATCTGCATCAGCCCGTTGTCGAGGAGCCGCTGCACGCGCTGGCGCACCGCGGCCTCGGACAGGCCGATCGTCTTGGCGAGCGTCGCGTACGACATGCGGCCGTCACGCTGCAGGTGCTCGATGATCAGTTTGTTCGTCTCGTCCAGCGTCACGTCCGTCACGGCGCGATTCTTCCCTGAGCCGCTTGTCGTAGGCAAAGGGGTCACCCGTGACAGGTTTCCGACACCGCAGCCGTCCGGGCGGGCACGCTCAGCCCTGCACGTTGTGCATGACGTGCTTGATCCGGGTGTAGTCCTCGAACCCGTACACCGACAGGTCCTTGCCGTGCCCGGAGTGCTTGAACCCGCCGTGCGGCATCTCGGCGACCAGCGGGATGTGGCAGTTGACCCAGACACAGCCGAAGTCGAGGCGCTGCGTCATCCGCATCGCGGTGCCGTGATCCTTCGTCCAGACGCTGGAGGCCAGCGCGTACTCCACGCCGTTGGCGTAGCCGACCGCCTCGTCCTCATCGGTGAACCTCTGCACCGTGATGACCGGGCCGAACACCTCGCTCTGGATGATCTCGTCGTCCTGCCGCAGCCCGGAGACGACCGTGGGGGAGTAGAAGAAACCGCGGTCGCCGACCCGGGCGCCACCGGCCTGCAGGACCGCGTGCTCGGGTAGCCGGTCGATGAAACCGCTGACCCGGGCCAGCTGGTTCGCGTTGTTGACCGGGCCGTAGAGCACGTCCTCGTCGTCCGGCGGGCCGGTCCGGATCCCCCGGGCCTGCGCGGCGAGCGCGGCCACGAAGTCGTCGTGGACACCGGCCTGGGCCAGCACCCGGGTCGCGGCGGTGCAGTCCTGCCCGGCGTTGAAGTAGCCGGCCTCGGCGATCGCGGCGGCCGCCGCCTCCACGTCGGCGTCGTCGAAGACCACCACCGGGGCTTTACCGCCCAGCTCCAGGTGGGTGCGCTTGAGATCGGCGGCGGCACTGCCGGCCACCTCCATGCCGGCCCGCACCGAACCGGTGATCGACACCATCCGCGGCGTGGCATGGGTGACCAGGGCGCGGCCGGTGTCCCGGTCGCCGAGGACCACGTTGAACAGTCCGGCCGGCAGGAACTCGGCGGCGATCTCGGCCAGCAGCACACTGGTGACCGGGGTGGTATCGGACGGCTTCAGCACCACCGCGTTACCGGCGGCCAGCGCCGGTGCGATCTTCCACATCGCCATCAGCAGCGGATAGTTCCACGGCGTGACCTGGGCGCAGACCCCGATCGGCTCGCGACGCACGTAACTCTCGAACCCGTTCAGGTACTGCCCGGCGGAGCGGCCCTCCAGGACCCGGGCGGCACCGGCGAAGAACCGCAGGTGGTCGATGGCCGGGGGCAGTTCCTCGCTGGCGGTCAGGCCGAGCGGCTTGCCGGTGTTCTTCGACTCGGCGGCGACCAGTTCCCCGGAGCGGGCCTCGATGGCGTCGGCGAACTTCAGCAGAGCCCGCTGCCGGTCGGACGGGGTGGTGTCGCGCCACTGCTGGAAGGCGGTGGACGCGGCGGTCATGGCCCGGTCGACGTCCTCGGCACCGGAGACCGGGGCGGAGGCGAACACCTCCCCGGTGGACGGGTCGACGAGGTCGTCGTAGCGCCCCTCGACGGGAGCGACGGCTTCGCCCCCGATGAGGTTGTGCAGCACCGTCTTCGCGCTCATCCGGCCTCCAGCTGTGGTATCAGCGAATCGGGCCCCATCTTTTCCGCTGAATCCGTCGCTAACAAGAGGGTGGACCAATATTTCCGTACGGTGTCGCGGGGTGTCGGCGGACCGCCAGCACTGCTACGTCGTCGGTGGGCAGTTCGGCGGCGGCGTCAGCCATGACGGTGGCGCAGACCGATTCGGCCGTGTCGGCCTTGACGATGTCGACGAGCCGTCTCAGCCCGGTGTCGATCACCTCACCGCGGCGCTCGACAAGCCCGTCGGTGTAGCAGAACAGCAGCTCACCCGGCGGTAACGGCAGCGTGGTGGTGCGGCGGGCCCGTACCGGGCGGGCCACCCCGAGCGGCGGATCGACCGGGATGTCGGCCAGCCTCGCCGGGGCGCCGGGAGCGGCCAGGATCGGGCGCAGATGCCCGGCCGAGGAGAGCAGCGCCCGGTCCCGGGACGGGCTGACCATCACGTACAACGCGGTGGTCAGACTGCCCGCTTCGAACGCGTGCACCTTGCGGTTCAGCAGGGTGAGGGCCTCGGCCGGGTCGTCACAGATCAGCGCGTACGCCCGGAGCGCGCTGCGGACCCGGCCCATCACCACCGCCGACGCCAGCCCGTGCCCGGAGACGTCGCCGATCACCACGCCCAGCCAGCCGGAGGGCAACTGGAAGACGTCGTACCAGTCGCCGCCGACGCCGAAGGCGTGCCCGGGCATGTACCGGGCGGCCAGGTCGACGCCGGTGACCTGGGGTAACCGGTCGGGCAGCAGGCTGCGCTGCAGGGCCAGGGCGGTGGCCTGGCCCAGCAGCTCGTCAAGATCCTCGTTGATGCCTGCCACGGGGTCAGCCTAGTGGCCCGGGGGGTGTCACGAATCGGCCCGGCGCACCTCGGACGGTGTCAAGAGGACACGCTCCGGCCCGGCCGGGCGCACCGGCCCGGTCAGCTCGACCGTGGCCTCGCACGGCAGGTCGGCAGCCGACGTGCCGACGAGAACCCGCAGCTCACCGGGCTCGACGATACGTTTCAAGTCCCGGCCGGTGAAAGCGGTCCGGTCGGTGTGCACCCGGAACACGACCTCCGCCGCGGCACCGGGGGCCAGCTCGACACGCTGGTAGCCGGTCAACGCGAGCACCGGACGGGTGACCTGGGCGATCAGGTCGGTCAGGTAGAGCTGCACCACCTCGGACCCGGCCCGGTCACCGGTGTTCGTCACCCGGACCGTCGCGGTGAACTCGCCGTCGGTCGGCACCGAACCCGCCGACAGCCGCAGGTCGTCGACCGCGAACGAGGTGTACGACCGGCCGTACCCGAACGCGAACAGCGGCGTGGGATCGAGACTGCTCGTGCCGATCTTGTCGGCGCCCAGGCGAGGCTGGAGATACGTACCGGGCTGGCCACCGGGATCACGGGGGATCTGCACCGGCAGCCGGCCGCTGGGCTGGACCCGGCCGGACAGCACCCCGGCGATGGCCGCGCCGCCCTCCTCACCGGGCATGAACGCCTGGACCAGGGCGGCAGCCCGCCCGGCGACGTCACCGAGTGCGTACGGCCGGCCGGACACCACCACCACGACCACCGGCTTACCGGTCGCCAGCAGGGCCGCCAACAGCTCCGACTGGACGCCGGGCAGACGCAGGTCGGGGGCGTCGCAGCCCTCACCCGAGGTGCCCATGCCGAACAGCCCGGCCAGGTCGCCGACGAACGCGAGGACCACGTCGGCCGATTCGGCGGCGGTCACGGCCGCGGCGAAACCCGACCGGTCGTCGCCGTCCACAGTGCAGCCCTGGGCGTACGAGAAATCGATGTCCGGAAGTTCCGCTCGCAGAGCGTCGACCGCGGTCGGCAGATCGATCTCCGGGCTGACCCCGGGATAGCGGGGGAGCACGTGGTTGGGGAAGGCGTAGCAACCCAGGAACGTGCTCGCGTCGTCGGCGCAGGGCCCGACCACGGCGATCCGGCCGGTGGGCGCGAGCGGCAGCGCGGTACCCGGGTCGAGCAGCACGATCGAACGTTCGGCCAGCTCACGGGCCAGCTCGCGGTTGCCGGGGGAGTCCAGGGTGACCTGGTCGGCGCCGGCCACCGACTGCTCCGGGGTCCACTGCTCGTCGAGCAGGCCGAGCCGGGCCTTCTGGGCCAGCACCCGGCGCACGGCCCGGTCCACCAGGGACTCGTCGATCCGGGCGGCCATCTCGGTGCTGTAACCGATGGTGTCCGGTAGTTCCACGTCGATGCCCGCGGTCAGGGCCAGCACTCCCGCGTCGGCCGCGTCCGCCGCGACCCGATGGTTGCTGATCAGGAACGGGATCGCCCAGTAGTCGGAGACGACGGTGCCGGTGAAACCCCACTCGTCGCGCAGCAGCTCGGTGAACAGCCACGGGTCGGCGCCGGCCGGCACCCCGTCGATCTCCGAGTAGGAGTTCATCACCGAGTCGGCGCCACCCTCGCGGATCGCGGTCTCGAACGGCGGCAGGATCACGTCCAGCAGCTCGCGGCGCCCCATCGACACCGGGCCGTGGTTGCGGGCGGCCCGGGAGGCCGAGTAACCGGCGAAGTGCTTGAGGGTGGCGATCACCCCGGAGGACTGCAACCCGCGGACGTACGCCGAACCGACGGTCGCCACCAGGTAGGGATCCTCGCCGATCGACTCCTCGACCCGGCCCCACCGGTAGTCGCGGACCACGTCGAGCACCGGGGACAGGCCCTGGTGCACGCCGAGGGCGGCCATGTCACGGCCGATCGCGGCGGCCATCCGCTCGATCAGCTCCGGATCGAAGGTGGCGCCCCAGTTGATGGCGGCCGGGTAGACGGTGGCGCCGTGCGCGGTGAACCCGGTCAGGCACTCCTCGTGCACGATCGCCGGAATGCCCAGCCGCGACGACGCCATCACGATGCGCTGCTGGCGGACCACTTCGGCGGCGCCCTCGGCCACGGTGAGCGGGTAGCTGCCGTAGACCCGGGTGAGATGGCCGAGCCCGTGCCGGCTGGCGTCCTCCAGGGCCGGCCCGGACGCGAACTCGTGTTCCATCGGAGCGACCTGGTGGCCCTCCTCCAGCTCCGGCGCGGCGGAACCGGTGGCCCCCTTGTCCTTGCCGAGCCAGCGGCTGCCGAGCTGAGCCACCTTCTCCTCGAGGGTCATCGTGGCGAGCAACGCCTCGACCCGCTCGGTGATCGGCAGCGAGGCGTCCCGCCAAGATTGTGCAGTCAACGAAAACCTCCGAAAGTTTCGGTACCCCCGGAACCGGGTCCGGTCGGCCGCGCCGGACGGTGACGCGGCCGGCCGACCTTGCCAACTCTCGCGCGTCAAGCACGGTTCAGGCAAGAGTCTTGACACTCATCACGCCGAAACCCTACGTTAACGAAACCTCTCGTTAATTTGCAGCCGTCGCTCGAAACTTTCGGCGGCTGTTCCTCTGCTGTCTGCTTCCTCATTCGGCTATTTGCGTCCCCCTTATGGAGATCAGCGTGAAGCGCAGGAATTTTCTGACCCTCGCCACGGGTACCGCGGCCGGTGCCGCCCTCGCCGCGTGCGGCAGTTCCGGTCCGGCCGGCACCACCCCCGCCAAAGCGGGGGAGGCCGGCTACTGGACCCTCAGCGGGCCGCCCGGAGAATCGGTGCGGCAGGGTGCCGTCGACCGGTTCAACAAGGCCAACCCGGACGGCCAGATCAAACTCAACCTGTTCCAGAACGACGCCTACAAGGACAAGCTGAAGACCGCGTTCGGCGCCGGTCAGCAGCCGACCGTGGTCTGGGGCTGGGGCGGTGGCGGCCTGAAGAGTTACGTCGACGCCGGCCAGGTCGACGACCTCACCGACTGGTTCGCGCAGAACGCCCCGGTCAAGGACCGGCTCTTCCCGTCCTCGTTCGGCCCGGCCACCATCGGCGGCAAGATCTACGCGATGCCGGCCGAGACCGTGCAGCCGATCGTCCTCTTCTACAACAAAGAGGTGTTCGACAACCTCAAGGTCACTCCGCCGCAGTCCTGGGGCGAGATCATGGACCTGGTCCCGAAGTTCAACGCCGCGAAGATCGCGCCGTTCTCGCTCGGCGGCCAGTCCCGCTGGACCAACATGATGTGGCTGGAGTTCCTCTTCGACCGGATCGGCGGCCAGTCGGTCTTCGGTGACGTCTTCGAGGGCAAGGCCGGCGCCTGGAGCAACCCGGCCGCCATCGACGCCCTCACCAAGATGCAGGACCTGATCAAGGCCGACGGTTTCATCAAGGGCTTCAACTCGATCACCGCGGACTCCAACGCCGACCAGGCGCTGCTGTACCGCGGCAAGGCCGCGATGATGCTGCACGGCTCCTGGTCCTACGGCATCCAGCAGGCCGAGGGCGGCACCTTCGTCAAGGACGGCAAGCTCGGTTACATCAACTTCCCCGGCGTAGACGGCGGCAAGGGCGACCCCAACGACACCGTCGGCAACGCCGGGCAGTACCTGTCGATCTCCTCGAACGCCACCACCGCGCAGAAGGACATCGCCAAGAAGTTCTTCACCAGTCTGCTCGACGACACCGAGCAGGCCGACTGGATCAAGACCGGTGGTGTGCCGATCATCAAGGGCGCCGACGCCAAGCTCGCCGCCTCGCCGGACGCCGACTTCCTCAAGTTCGTCTACGGCGTGGCCAGCAACGCGAAGGTGTTCGCCCAGTCCTGGGACCAGGCGCTCAGCCCGACCGCGGCAGAGGCCCTGCTGGACAACATCGCCAAGCTGTTCACCCAGTCGATCGCGCCGCAGCAGTTCGCCGACAACATGAATGCGGTCATCGGAAAATGACGATAGCTCCGCCTGTGGTGCGGACCGCTCCTCCCGGCAGCAACAACGCCGGGGGGAGCGGGTCCGTCTCCTGGATGGCCTGGCCGGCCCTGATCGCGTTCACCCTGTTCGGGCTGGTCCCGCTGGTCGGCGTGTTCCTGCTCAGCTTCACGTCGTGGAACATCTCCGGCGACATCAAACCCGCCGGGCTTCAGAGCTGGCGCACCGTGCTGGCCGACCCCGACCTGCTGCACTCGCTCTGGGTCACCTTCCTGATCATGGGGTTCTCGTGGCTGGTGCAGACGCCGCTGTCCATCCTGATCGGCGTGTTCCTGGCCGCCCAGCACCGGTACCGGGCCGTTCTCGCGGTGCTCTACTTCGTCCCGCTGCTGCTCAGTCAGGCCGCCATCTCGATCACCTACAAGGCGCTGCTCGACCCGAACTTCGGACTCGGCGCCAGCCTCGGGATCGAGTTCCTGCAGCAGGACTGGCTCGGTGACCCCGTACTGGCGCTGGGTGTCGTGGTCTTCGTGGTGTCCTGGCAGTTCATCCCGTTCCACTCACTGATCTACCAGGGCGGGGTGCGGCAGATCCCGGCCAGCATGTACGAGGCCGCCCAGATCGACGGGGCCGGCCGGATCCGGCAGTTCTTCAGCATCACCCTGCCGCAGCTCAAGTACACGATCATCACCTCGTCGACGCTGATGGTCGTCGGGTCGCTGACCTTCTTCGACCTGATCTGGGTGCTCACCGCCGGTGGCCCCGGCGATGCCACCAGCGCCCTGGCCGTCGAGATGTACCAGCGCGGATTCAAGGCCAACCTGATGGGCCCGGCCAGTGCGATCGCCGTCATCCTGGTGCTGTGCGGCCTCGTCCTCGCGCTCGGGCTGCGCCGGCTCGGCGGCCGCAACCAGGCCGACAGCCAGTTGGAAGGAATGTGACGTGACGACCGTGCTGTCTCCTCCTCCGCCTGTGGTGGACCGGCCTCCCGCCTCGCGCCGCCGGCGTTTCCATCCGAAGCAGTGGAACCTCCTCGGCGGCCTGGCCGGCTGGCTGTGGCTGGCGGTCGTGATCATGCCGATCTACTGGATCGTCATCACCAGCCTCAAGGTGTCGGGCGACTACTACGCCACCAACCCGCTTGCGCCGCCGACGTCACCGACGCTGGAGAACTACCGGTTCGTGCTGGAGAACAACTTCGTCCAGTACTTCATGAACAGCACCATCGTCACGGTCGGGGCGGTCGGCCCGGCGGTGCTGATGTCGTTCATGGCCGCCTACGCGATCATCCGGGGCGGGGCCGCCAGCCGGTTCCTGCGCGGTGTCAACGGACTGTTCCTGATGGGCCTGGCGATCCCGCTGCAGGCGGTGATCATCCCGATCTATCTGATCATCATCAAGATTCAGATGTACGACACCCTCGGCGCGATCATCCTGCCCTCGCTCGCCTTCGCCATCCCGCTGTCGGTGCTGGTCCTGGCGAACTTCATCCGCGACGTGCCGAAGGAACTCTTCGAATCGATGCGGATGGACGGCGCCACCGAATGGGGCACCCTGTGGCGTCTGGCCTTCCCGCTGACCCGGCCCGCCCTTGTCACGGTCACCATTTACCAGGGACTGACCGTGTGGAACGGCTTCGTGCTGCCGCTCATCCTCACCCAGAGCCCCGAGCAGCGGACCCTGCCGCTCGCGCTCTGGGAGTTCCAGGGCCAGTACAGCGTCAACATCCCCGCCGTACTCGCCTCGGTCGTGTTGACCACGCTGCCGATCCTCACCCTGTACGTGATCGGCCGCCGTCAGCTACTCAGCGGCCTGACCGCGGGCTTCGGTAAATGAGGCGGTGCTCTCCCGCACCATCAGCTTGGTGACCAGCTCCACCCGGGGAGTCTCGATGCTCTCGCCGCGCGACAACCGCAACACGGTCCGCGCGGCGAGCGCCCCCATCTCGGCCAGCGGCTGCCGCACCGTCGTCAGCGGCGGCGACGCCCACCGCGACTCCGGCAGATCGTCGAACCCGATCACACTCAACTGGTCGGGCACCCGCAGCCCGCGCCGCCGCGCCGCCTCGCACACCCCCAGCGCCATCAGGTCGCTGGACGCGAAGATCGCGGTCGGCGGCTCGGCCAGATCGAGCAGCTGATTGCCGGCGATGAACCCGGCCTCGTGCAGGAAGTTGCCGGTCGTGATCAGCTGCTCGTCGACGCGGACCCCGGCGGCCTCCATCGCCGACCGGTAACCGTCCAGCCGGGCCCGGCTGCACAGCAGCTCCCGCGGCCCGGCCACGAAACCGATCCGCCGGTGCCCCAGCTCCAGCAGATGATCGGTGGCGGTGCGGCCACCCGACCAGTTCGTCGCCCCGATCGTCGGCACCTCGGCGGCCACCCCACCGGCCGGGTCGATGATCACCACCGGGACCTTCAGCCGGTGCAGCTCACTGTGCACCGGCTCGGCCACGTCCGACGTCACGAAGATGACCCCGTCGGAGGCGCGCGCCCGCAGGTTCTGCAGCCACTGCCGGGTGGCGCTGCTGCGCCGGTGCACCTGCGACACCACCGTCCCGACCCCGGCGGCGTGGGTCACGTCCTCCACACCGCGCACCAGCTCCATCGCCCATGGGCTGTCCAGGTCGTTGAAAACGAGATCCACCAGGCGGGCTCGCCCGGAATGCCGAGAGTTGCGGGGCCGGTAGTCATGCTCTCGCAACAGCCGCTCGATCTGCTCCCGCGTGCTCGGCGAGACATCGGATCGTCCGTTGAGCACCCGGGACACCGTCGGCACGGACACGCCCGCCGCTTCCGCGATGGCCGCGATGGTGACTCGTCCTCTGCCAGACGCCACGGAGAAAGCTCCTCACGCCGGCCCATCTAGGCTGGAACTTTCGGAAACCGGCACCGGAATTCTGTCATGCCACACCCCGCCGACAAATGCTTGGTGGCGTTGGTAACGCTCCCAGTTGAGTTTTTCAGCGCGGTTCACACTCCAGCGGGTACTCCGTCTCCGCGCACGGCCGGTTTCCGTGCTCGCGGAGGATGTCCTTGCCCTCCTGATCGGTGAGGTACCGCAGGAACGCCGCACCGATCGAATCGGCCGGAAGCTCGCCGTACGTGTACGCGTACTCCGTCTGCCAGTACGGATAGCCGCCGTCCTCGACCCCGGCCAGCGTCGCCGGATCGTGGTCGATGTGCACCTTCAGGATCCGGCTGTCCTTGGCCGCGTTGCTGACCTCGCTGTAGCCGAGCGCACCCGGCGTGGCGGCGACCTTCTCCAGCAGCCGCTGGGTGCTGCCCACCTCACAGACACCGGCCGTGCCCGGTTCGAGAGCGGCGCAGTCGTTGACTGTCGCGTTCGGCATGTCCGCCTGCAGCACCCGGTTCACCAGCGCGGTCCGGGTCCCCGAGCCGGGATGCCGGTTCACCAGTTGAATCGGCATCGGCGGCCCGCCGACCCGGGACCAGTCGGTGATCTTCCGGGCATAGATGTCACGGATCTGCCGCAGACTGAGGTCACGGACACCGACGTCCTTGTTGACGATCAACGTGTACAGCGAATACGCGATCGGCCGGGGCAGTACCTGCGGGTGGGAGCCCTCCGCGTACCCGTCGGTGAACGCGAGGTGCGTGCCGAGTCCAGGAACCCGGCTCAGGTCGACGGCCCGGCCCGCCGCCTCCAGTTCGCCGACACCCTCCGCGCTGCCCTGGAACGTCGAATCGCCGATCGGGATCCGGGCTTTCACACCACGGCACTGCTCCTCGTAGCGTGCGGCGGCAGCGGTCACCGACGGCGCGAACGCGGTAGAACCGTGCAGGTACAGGGTGCCGCCCACACAGTCCAGCGGCGGCCGGCTGTCGTCACGAAACAGGATCAGCCCGGACTGCGCCAGTACCGCCGCCACCAGCAGACCGATACCGACCAGCGCCGGGCGGGACGCGAACGTGTGGCTCTCGGTGCGATCCAGCCGGACCTTCGCGAGCCGGTCGATCCATCGGTTGTGCCGGCCGCTGACATCGGCGCGGAACGACGGATCGTCGAACTCCTTGCGGACGTTGCCCTCCTGGCGTTCCAGCACCACCAGGACCTTGTAGTACGCGCGCGGGTTCAGTTTCACCTTCGGCAGCCGGACCAGACCGGCGTCCTTCTCGTTGCCGATCCCGAAACCGGCGGCCGTGGTGGTGTGCCCGCCCTCGTCGGTGAAGAAGAAGTCGGCCAGTTCGTCCTGACTTGTTTCGCTCAGCGCCACATCGACCACGCGGCGGCCCGGAAAGGTGACCCGGATACCGGCCCGGTCGTGGTCGTCGGCCAGATAGTCGCCGGAGACGATCTCGGTCCAGCCGGCGTTCTCGACCCGCAGCAGTACGAACGACGGGTCGTGCAGCGGCCTGCCGTTCTCGTGCAACTGGGCCAGCGCTGCGGCGTTCGCCGGATGAGCCGGGCTGGTGGCCGGAGTGTCCATCTGCACCCGATAGCCGAGCCGTTTGCGGCGGACGATCGCGAACTCCCACACGAACGCGATGAACGGGACCGCCACGCTCAGGACGGCGATGATCGGTTCGAGTTCCCAGTGCGTCATGTCCACCCGCGTCCTGAAATTCTCAGGCTGACCAGCGCGGGCGCCGATCCACAAGGGAGTTCGGGACGTCTACGGCAACAGTTAACCCCCACGTCAACTGCGGATTCGCGGGTACGGGTGACCCGTACCCGCGAATCGTCCGTCAGAACCTGGGGATGATCTCCTCGGCGAAGCGCTGCAACGGCTCGTGGTCGTAGGCCACCCGGGGGATGTAGATGATGAAGTAGTTCGCGCCCGCCTCGGCCAGGCGTTCCAGCCGGGCGATGGTGTCGGCGGTGGATTCGGCCGGATCGAGGTGGATGCTCGTCGACTTCTTGATCCGGTCGTAGTCGCGGCCCAGCTTGTCGCAGTGCGCGCGCAGCACCGCCGCCTTCTGCCGGAACAGCTCCGGGTCGCCGTTGCCGAAGTTGGCGCCGTCGGCGTACTTCGCCACCAGCTTCAGCGTCACCTTCTCCCCACCGCCGCCGAGCCAGAACGACGGGTGCGGCTTGCGGACCCCCTTCGGCTCGTTGATCGGCTGATCGATCCGATAGTGCCTACCCTCGAAGACCGGGCGCTCCTCGGTCCACATCTTGTGCACGACCTCGACGGCCTCCCGGAAGGCGGCCATCCGCTCGGGAACCTCGGCCCACTCGTAGCCGTAGGCCTTCCACTCGTGCTCGTACCAGCCCGCGCCGAGACCCGCGTAGAGCCGGCCGTGGCTGGCCACGTCGACGGTCGAGGCGATCTTCGCGTACAGCGCCGGGTGCCGGTAGCCGTTGCAGCCGACCATCTGGCCGATGTTCACCCGGCTGGTGTCGCGCGACAGCGTGGACGTGACGGTCCACGCCTCGAAGGTGCTGTTGATGGTGGGTTCCGGAACCGTATGAAAATGGTCGTAGACCCAGATGCTGTCCCAGGGACCGGCGTCGGCGACCTTCGCGACAGCCGTCATCGCCTCGTACTGCTCGACCGGGTCGGCGATCTCGACCAAGTCCATCCGCCATCCCTGCGGCACGAATACCCCGAAACCAATGCTCATGAGATCAACCTACCGAGACCTCGCCCCGGCCGCCGCCTGCCGCCCGGTCACCCGCTGGGCCGGCCGGAACCCCGGCTGGATGCGTGACGGGGGACGGACGGGCGGCGTCCGGCGACGGACGGCCGCCGGAACCGGCGGGGCGTACGGTGTTCGGAACCCGGGTGGTGAGGGAAGGTTGCGGCTTCCCCTCGCGTCGCTTCCCCGGAGGTCGTCTTGTTCGACCAGGCCCCTGCCAACCGCACCTTCGTCCAGGTGGCGGCCGTGGCCGCGCTCGTCTTCATCGGCGCCGGACTGCTGGCCCTTAGCCTTTCGCCCGCGGGAATCGCCGGCATGGTGGTCTACGCCCTGCTGCCACTGGCCTGGATGACCGCCTTCTGCAGTCTGGCCGGACTGGCACTGGCCCAGATCCGGTACTGAGAAGGCGGCCGAACCTCAGGAGACGGGCGGCTTCAGCAGCGGTACCCGGTCCCAGACCCGGTGGGCGGCCAGCGCCGTGACGATCTGGTCGGCGCCCGGGTCGGGCAGGATGCCCGGGGCGGTGGCGTCGATGCCGGCCGCGGTCAGCGTGCGCACGCCGTCGCCGGAGACGCCGATCGGCTTGGCATGCCGGTAGGCCTCCTGCAGCAGGACCGCCACCCGCGGGTCAGTGGTGGCCGACGTGACCAGGACGGTGTCGAACTCGACGGATCGTGCGGTCTGGAAGGTGCGTTCCACCCCGTCACCCCCGGTCGGCGCGATCAGGCGTACCACCACGCCGTGGGTTTTCAGGTCCCGCTGAAGAGTCGAGACGTCGGTGTCAGCGGTGCCGATCACACCGACGATCCGACCCGCGACCGGCCATGTCCGGCCGTCGATCTGGGCCAGGGCGGGTGACGGCGTGACCTCGGCCGGCGGCTTCCCGACGGGGGCCGGCAGCCCCAGTCCGGCCGCGACCTGCTCGGTCAGCTCGGTGTCCACGTTCGCCAGGACCTCCAGCACCCGTTCGCGGATCGGCTGCTCGTAGAGCTTGCTCAGCTCGAAGGTGATCGCCTCGGCGACGTGACCCTGTTCGATCGGGCTGAGACTCGCGTAGAAGAGCGCCGCCTGCGAGTAGTGGTCGGAGAACGACACCGGGTTCGCCCGGATCTTGGGGCCGTCCACGGGTTCCGGCAGGTTGACGTAGCCGCCGCCGGCCTCGCCGCCCGGCCTGGCCTCGGCCGACTGCGCTCCGGCCGGGACCGGGCCGTCCGCACCGGCGAGACTGTTCGGCAGGTAGGGGGCGATGCCCTGATGCACGACGCTCTGGTGGATGCCGTCGCGGAGGTTGTCGTTGACCGGGGCGTGCGCGCGGTTGACCGGCAGCTGGGTGAAGTTCGGCCCGCCCAGGCGGCTGAGCTGGGTGTCCAGGTAGGAGAAGAGCCGGCCCTGCAGCAGCGGATCGTTGGTGACCTCGATGCCGGGGACCAGGTTGCCGATGTGGAAGGCGATCTGCTCGGTCTCGGCGTGGAAGTTGTCCGGGTTCCGGTTCAGCGTCAGCTTCCCGACCGGCTGGACCGGTGCCAGCTCCTCCGGTACGAGTTTCGTCGGGTCGAGCAGGTCGATGCCCTCGAACGTCTCGTCGTCGGTGTCCGGCAGGACCTGGATGCCGAGTTCGTATTCGAAGAACAGTCCCGCGTCGATCGAGTCGGCGAGGTCCCGGCGGTGGAAGTCGGGGTCGAATCCGGCGGTCAGCTGGGCCTCCTCCCAGGCCAGTGAGTGCACCCCGGCGACCGGCTTCCAGTGGAACTTGACGAGTGAACTCGTCCCGTCAACATTGACGAGACGGAACGTGTGGACGCCGAAACCCTCCATCGTCCGGTACGAGCGGGGAATGCCCCGGTCGGACATCGCCCACAAAACCATGTGGGTGGCCTCGGTGTGCAGGGACACGAAGTCCCAGAACGTGTCGTGCGCGGTCTGCGCCTGCGGGATCTCCCGGTCCGGATGCCATTTGGCGGCGTGGATCAGGTCCGGGAACTTGATCGCGTCCTGAATGAAGAAGACCGGCATGTTGTTGCCGACCAGGTCGAAGTTGCCTTCGGCGGTGTAGAACTTCACGGCGAAGCCGCGCACGTCACGGACCGTGTCGGCCGACCCGCGTGAGCCGAGCACTGTGGAGAACCGGGCGAACACCTCGGTCTCCCGGCCCTTCTCGGCGAGGAAACCGGCGCTGGTCACGGAGGCGGCGCTCCCGTACGCGGTGAACGTCCCGTAGGCGCCGGCACCCCGGGCGTGGACCACCCGCTCCGGGATCCGTTCGTGGTCGAAGTGAGTGATCTTCTCCCGCAGGTGGAAGTCCTCCAGCAACGTCGGCCCGCGGGGACCGGCCTTGAGGGAGTGGTCGGTGTCCGGCAGGCGCACACCCTGCGAGGTGGTCAGATCCGGTCCGCTCTGCAGTCCCCGGGCAGTCGCCAGGGACTCCGCGACCGGGCTGGTCTCGGCGGGTTCCTTCGCCGCCGGGCCAGGAACAGTCGGTTTCATGAATATTAATCCGTTCTGTGAATTTTGAAGGGCTTACTAGAACGCTTACCCCGACAACTCCGGTCAGAACGTGGGTCACGGGTACGTTTGCTCCATGATCACCCCGCAGCTGATGTCGGCCTTCGGAGGTCACTGGACCGGCGACGGCACCGGCGTCACCGTGATCCTCCCGCCACCCGGCACGGTGGCCTCCGGTGAAGTCCGCGGCGGCGCCCCGGCGACCCGCGACTTCGCCCTGCTCGAACCGGGCCGCCTGGTCGACCGGGTCGACGCCGTGGTGCTCTCCGGCGGCTCGGCGTTCGGCCTGGCCGCCGGCGACGGGGTGCTGCGGCTGCTGGCCGAACAGGGCCGGGGCTATCCGACCCCGTTCGGCCCGGTGCCGATCGTCGTCGGCATGTCCGTCTTCGACGCGTCGATCGCGACGCGGCCGCCGGGCCCGGATGAGGGACGCGCGGCGGCGCTGGCGGCGCTCACCGGCAAACCCTTTCGCGTGGGTACGGTCGGAGCAGGCACCGGAGCCCGCAGCGGAAGATGGCGCCCCGAGACGTCCCCCGGCGGTCTGGGTCACGCCGCGGGCCGGGCCGGCGCCGCCCGGGTGGAGGTGATCGTCGTGGTCAACGCCTGGGGCGACGTGATCGGCACCGACGGCCGCCCGGTCTTCGGCGGCGCCCCGGTGACCGACCCGGCCGTGCGACTCGGCGTCGAGAACACCACCATCGCCGTGGTTCTCACCGACGCCGAGCTCAGCAAACTCGACTGCCACCTGCTGGCCCAGAGCGGCCACACCGGTTTCGCCCGGGCCCTGCACCCGGCCCACTCCCGCTACGACGGCGACGCCGTGGTCGCACTCGCCACCGGCGAGGTCCCCGGCGCCGACCTGGACCTGCTGCGCGCGGTCACCGCTGAGGTGATGGCCACCGCCATCCGCTCAGCCGTCACACCGTCAGCTGGGGCGTGACAGCAGGTACCGGGCGCTCAGCCAGCATGTCAGGAACCCGAGGGCGTTGCCGGCCGCCAGCAGTTTCGTCAGGGTGAGACTGGTGACCGGCTGCGGCAACAGCAGGGCGATCACCAGCAGCACCGCGAAGTAGACGGCGTTGAGCAGCAGAGCCGTCCGGGCATGACCCACCTGTTCGAGATAGGTCAGCACGGCCAGGGTCCCGCCGAAGACCACGAACGTCGGGCCGATCCACATCAAATATTCGGCCGTCGTCCGCGCGACCTCCGGATCCGAGGTGAGGATCCGGCTCACCGGGTCCCGGACCAGGAAGATCAGGACACTGATCACGGCGTACGCCGGAAGGGCGATCCGCACCGCCGCGCTCAGGCCGGACACCTCGATCGGCTGCCGGACCGGACCGGGCCGCAGGTTCGCCGCGACGGCCGCACCCGAGCCGACCGCCAGCGCCACCACCATGAAGAAGGTGTTCGCCCCCTGCCCCAGGTTGAATCCGGCGACGTCGGCCGAAGTGGCGTTGCGCAACACCCACAGGAAACCGAAGTTCACCGTCGACAGCAGCAGAAACGTCACCGCCACCGGAGCGCCGAGAGCCCACAGCAGGACCGCCGCGTCCCGCTGGAACCAGGGCCCGCCGGCGGTGTGCCCGCGCAGCAGCCCTCGTGTCACGGCACCCGCGACCACACCGGCGATCAGCGTGGCGGCGGGCACCGCGAGCACCCCGAGTCCGGTCCCGGCGCCCAGCGCCACCATCGTCGCCATCGACAGCACCGTGAATCCGACCGCCAGAGCCGATGACCTGCCGGTCCGCCCGGTGCCCCGCAGTAGTGCGGCACCGCCGTACGGCACCAGGCTCACGATCGTGGCCAGGCACATCGTCACCACGAACGCCAGCACCTCCGGCCGCTGCGCGGGGCGCACCCGCAGCGCGTCCATGATCGGGCCCGCGGACGCCGCGAACACCCCGGCGATCAGCAGCAGCACCCCGCCACCCAGCACCAGGAACGTCGGCAGTGGCCGGAGCACGTCGTGCCGACCGGAGCGGGTGGCTATCCCCGCCGACACCTGCGCCGCGACCACCAGACCCTCGGTGACCGCCAGGATCAGGAACCCGACCGGGGTGAAGATCGCCCGCACATAGAGCGCGTCACCACCCAGCCGGCCGAGGAACGCCAGCGTGAACAGATGCAGGACCAGACCGGCCAGCAGCCCCACGAGAATCGAAGCGGAGAACCGGACCGCGGGAGCGACCAGGGACGGCACGCGTCAGAGCTTGGTGATCGGGACCTGGAGTTCGGTCACCCAGTCGTCGCGGTTCTCCGGGCACTCCAGGTTGATCTCGCGGGCGTAGCCGTCGGCGCGGTAACCGTTCGCGTCGATCCACTGGGCCAGGGTCTGCGCGGTCGGGACCACCGAGTCCATCGACCCGTGGTGCACGATCGTGGCCGCCTGCGCGATCGGGGCGAGATCACGTACCGAGAAGTCGGTGGTCTCCGGGCCACCGGCGACCTGGATCGCGGCATGGACGGTGATGCCGCCGTCCACCGTGTCCTCGTAATAGGCGACCCCGGGACCGGACGGGTGCACCCCGGCCGCCTCCAGCCGCTCGAACAGCTGAGCGTAGAGCGGGCTGATCACCGGGCTGATGTCCTCCGGCTGGTAGCTCGCGGCGACCGCGGTCAGCTCGGCGACCCGGAGCGACGGGACGTTCTTGACGACGACGACGTCGTTGGTGGGCATGTGGCCCTCACTCTCGATGGCTCGGAGCCGCGCCTCCACCTGCGTCAGCCGGGCGGCCGCCGCGGTCATCGCCGCCTCCAGTTCGGCCCGGCGCAGCCGGAGCATGCCCCGCAACTCCTCGGTGCTCAGGCTGCCGTCGACGATGTCGTGCACCTTCTGCAGCGTGAAACCGAGGTCTTTCAGGGCGATGATCCGGTTGAGCCGGGCCAGCTGACCGGCGGTGTAATGCCGGTAACCGGTGGCCGGGTCGACGTGGGCGGGCCGCAGCAGTCCGGTCGCGTCGTAGTGACGCAGCATCCGGACCGAAACGCGGCCATGGCGGGCGAAGTCTCCGATGGTGAACATGTCGGCTCCGACTCAACGCCCTGACACCGTGTCAGAGTCAACCACTTGTTTCCGCGGACCGGCCGTCAGCGTTCGTCGATCACCAGTTCGACCTGGTCCGGATAGAAGGCGACAAAACCTTTGATCTCCGAGACCGCGTCGTACGGGTCCGGATAGCCCCACACGGCATCCGCCGCGTCCGGAAGTGACCAGTAGCTCGCGTCGCCCTTGTACGGGCAGTACGTCTGCTTGTCGCTCGGGGTCAGCACCGCCGGGTCGACATCACCGAGCGGCACGTACTGCACCGGTGGGTAGTTCGACTCCTGCAGCGTCAGCGCGTTCGGAGTGTCGGCGATCACCGTCCCGCCGACGGTGATGGTCACCCTTTTACCGGTCGGGGTGATCGTGATCGGATGTTCCGGGCCTGGATGCAGACGAGGCTTGGACATATCGAGGAGACTACCCATGTCGAGCGCCGTCGAGGCCGTGAAGGCCACCGGGATCGAGTACGACGTGATCCGGCACGGGCCGGTGAACAGTGCCGCCGAGGCCGCGGCCGCCCGTGGGATGGAGATCCGTGACCTGGTCAAGACGCTCGTCGTGCGCCGGGCCGACGGGGACTTTCTGTTCGTGCTCGTCCCCGGGGACCGGGCCGTCTCCTGGCCCAAGCTACGCACCCTGCTCGGGGTGAACCGGCTGTCGATGCCGGACGCGGCGACCGCCAAGGGGGCCACCGGGTACGAGCGGGGCACCATCACGCCGTTCGGTTCGCTGCGGGCGTGGCCGGTGATCGCCGACGCGACCTTGCGCGGCCGGACCGTCAGCCTGGGGGCGGGCGAGCACGGGGTGGCGCTGCGGGTCGCCGCCGACGCCGCCGTGGAGTGCCTGGGCGGCACGTTCGCCGACGTCACCGACCTGACCCCCTGAACCCGCGTGGTGAGTTGGGGTGCGATTCGCACCCCAACTCACCACGCGGGTTGGCTCTCGGGCCCTCTTCGGTGAGGCGTCAGTTCTTGAGAGCGGCGTTTCAGTTCTTGAGGGCGGCGGTTACCGCGTCGGCCAGCGGGGTGGTCGGGCGGCCGATCAGGCGGGCGAGGGTGCCGGTCGAGTCGTCCAGGTGGCCGTCGCGGATCTTGGTGTCGGTGTCCGCGAGCAGGCCCGCGAAGCCCTCCGGCAGGCCGGCGCCGACGAGCGCGGCCGCGTAGTCGGCGACCGGCAGGTCCTGGTAGGCGACCGGCGAGCCGGACTGCTTCGCCACCTCGGCGGCCAGCTCGGCCAGGGTGAACGGCTGGTCACCGGCCAGCTCGAAGACACCGGTCTCGCCGCTGATCAGCACGGCGGCGGCCGCCTCGGCGAAGTCGGCCCGGGTGGCGGCGGCGATCCTGCCGTCGGCGGCGCTGCCGTACAGGGTGCCCTGGGCGATCGCGGGGCCGAACGAACCGGCGTAGTTCTCGATGTACCACCCGTTGCGGAGCAGGGCGAACTCGATGCCGGACGCCTCGATCAGCTTCTCGGTGGCGAGGTGCTCGGGGGCGAGGCCGAGCGGGCTGGTGTCGGCGCGCAGGATGCTGGTGTACGCCAGGAAGCCCACGCCGGCGGTCTTGGCGGCCTCGATCACGGCGGTGTGCTGGGGCACCCGCTGGCCGACCGCGTTGCCGGAGATCAGCAGCAGCTTGTCGACCCCGGCGAACGCGGTGGCCAGGGTCTCGGGTCGCTCGTAGTCGGCCTCGCGCACCTGGACACCCCGGGCGGCCAGGCCGGCGGCCTTCGTGGTGTCCCGGACCGCGGCGACGATGTCGCTCGGGGCGGTGCCGCGGGCGATCAGCGCCTCGACGACGAGAGCGCCCAGGTGTCCGGTGGCTCCGGTGACGGCGATGGTCATGGTGACTCCTCAGTTTCCAGCTCGGCTTCCCCGGCCCGGCTCGGTGGTTCCCAGGATCGACCCGGTTCTTCCCGGCTCGACTCGGTTCTTACCAGCTCGGTGGCGATGTCCAGAACAATGGCACTAACTTTTTGAAAGTGCAAACTTTTCGAAGGCGCTGGTATTGTCGACGGTGTGGACGACGACCTGATCCCCAGCGTGTTCGCACGTGACTGTGCCTCCCGTGACGTGCTGGCCAACGTCACCGGCCGGTGGGGCGGGCTGGCGCTGGCCGCGCTGCACGAGGGGTCCTACCGATTCAACGCCCTGCGCCGCCGGGTCGACGGGGTGAGCGAGAAGATGCTGGCCCAGACGTTGCAGGCGCTCGAGCGCGACGGTCTGGTCCGGCGCGAGGTGCAGGCAACCATCCCGCCCCGGGTGGAGTACAGCCTCACCGACTTCGGCGCGCGGGCCGCCGCCAAACTCGTCGAGCTGATCGAGCTGGTCGAGAGTGAGGTCCCGGCCGCACAGGCGGCGCGTGCGGCGTACGACCGCTCGCATTGATAGTTTTCCGGGGTGACTGATGAAGCTCCGATCCGGACCGATGTCCCGCCCTCCGGCACCGGGTGTGCCGAGTGCCTCGCCGCCGGCGGCTGGTGGTTCCATCTGCGCCGGTGCGCCGAGTGCGGTCAGGTGGGCTGCTGCGACAGTTCGCCGTCGCAGCATGCCACCGCGCACTGGAAGGCGACCGGGCATCCGGTGATCCAGTCGTTCGAGCCGGGTGAGGACTGGTTCTGGGATTTCCGCAGCGAAACGGCCGGTTCCGGGCCGGTGCTCGCGCCGCCGGCCAGCCATCCGGCCGAGCAGCCCGCGCCGGGCCCCGCAGGCGCGGTACCGTCGGATTGGACGCGTCACCTCAATCGCTGAAATATCCGTCATGTGCCCTTTAAGCGGGTTCCCTCAGGTGAGGGCCGTCACGTCCGATGGACCGTACGTCGGATTTTTGAGGGGGGCGGATGGGCGCGTTACAGAACATCGGTATCGCCAAGCGGCTGGCGGCGATCGTCGTGGGCGGCGCTGTCGCGCTCGGCGCACTGGCGGCGATCGCCCTGACCAGCCAGGCCACGCTGAGTACACAGGCCGAGGACGTCCGCAAGCTGGAGGCCTGCCTCGCGGCCCTGAATCACCTCAACAACCGGCAGAGCGAACTGAAGGTGGACGCCTACCGGTCCGCCCTCGGCCAGGACGTCAGCCAGGACGTGGTCGACGACGTGCAGTCCGCGGTCGAGGCCGGCGACGCGGTGGAGTCCTGCGGGATGCCCAGCGCGCTGATCACCGAGTTCCAGGGGTACCGCGCCGACTTCAACTCCTTCAACGCCTTCATCACGACGTTCGTCACCAACGGCGTGGCGAACCCGAAGTCGGTTCTCGACGACATCGACCAGATCCCCGAGCAGAACGACAAGACCGACGGCGAGCTGGACGTCCTCACCGAGAAGGTGCAGGCCGGCATCGACCAGCAGAAGGCCGAGATGGACACGGCCATCTCCAGCACCCGGATGTGGGCGCTCATCGTCGCCGGGCTCGGCCTGGCCCTGCTGATCGGCATGGCGATCCCGCTGGTCCGGTCGATCCTCGGCCCGATCCGGCAACTCGCCACCGTGATCGGCGCCCTGGACAAGGGTGACCTCACCATCCGCAGCGAGATCACCAGCCAGGACGAGCTGGGCGTGATGGCGGCCGGCCTGGACCGGTCGCTGGACAAGATGCGCGACTCGATGCGGACCATCGCCCACGACGCCGACACCCTCGCCGCCGCCTCGACCGAGCTGGCCGCCGTCTCCGGTGAGATCGCCTCGGCCGTCGACAACACCGACCGGCAGAGCAGCTCCGCCTCGACCGAGGCCGACGAGATCTCCCGCAACGTGCAGACCGTCGCGGCCGGCTCGGAGGAGATGGGCCTGTCGATCCGGGAGATCTCCCGCAACGCCGCCGACGCCGCACAGGTCGCCTCGATCGCGGTGTCCGAGGCCGCCAGCGCCACCGAGACCATCCGCAAGCTCGGCGAGTCGTCCGCCGAGATCGGCAACGTGATCAAGCTGATCACCTCGATCGCCGAACAGACCAACCTGCTCGCCCTGAACGCCACCATCGAAGCCGCTCGTGCCGGGGACGCCGGCAAGGGCTTCGCGGTGGTCGCCTCCGAGGTCAAGGACCTGGCCCAGGAGACCGCCCGCGCCACCGAGGACATCGGCAGCCGGGTCACCGCCATCCAGCAGGACACCGGCGGCGCGGTCGATGTGATCAACCGGATCTCCGAGGTGATCGCCCAGATCAACGACTTCCAGACGACCATCGCCTCGGCAGTCGAGGAGCAGACCGCCACCACCGGCGAGATGAGCCGCAGCATCGCCGAGGTGGCCGCCGGTTCACAGCGCATCGCCACCAACATCAGTGACGTCTCGGCGGCCAGCGCCGCCACCGTCGGCGGTGTCAACCAGACCCGCGAGGCCAGCAACGAGGTGTCACGGACCGCCGAGGAACTGCGCAACCTGGTCGGCGCGTTCAAGTTCTAAAGCACATTCCTCTTCTGGTACGGGGCCGGTCGCCACTGACCGGCCCCGTTTCCGTGATCAGCGGCCGGTCGTCACTGACCGGCCCCGTTTCCGTGATCAGCTCAGGACCGGTGCGGCGTGGCCGATGGAAGGCTCATGCGTAAGCTGCTCCGCCGCTCGCCGGTGTCCGTGGACGATGGCGCCCTGCTCAAACGGCGGCGCACCATCGAGACCGCGGCCCTGGTGTCGCGCGGTCTCGGGATCGTCTCCACCGCGCTGGCCGCGGCCGGGATCGGCGCCGGATCGGTGTCGACGGTGATGAACAGTGACCACATGCGGCTCGCCTGTTGGGCGGGCGTCGTGCTGATGGCGTTGGCTAACGTGTTCGCCTTCGTCAGCCGGCGCCGTCCGGCGTCACCCTGGTACACGCCCCTCAGCGCCGGACAGGTCGTCCTCGACACCACGACGATCCTCGGCATCGTGGTGATCTCGACGCTCGACAGTGGCACCACCACCTGGCCGTTGCTGTCCCTGGCGATCGCGGTGGCGGCCCTGCGGCACCGGTTGCCCGGCGCGCTGCTGGTCTTCGCGGCGACCTCGGCCGGCTTCACGTATTTCACGCCGTACACCAGCGAATCGTCTTTTGTCCTGGGTGTCGGTCTTCTGATCGCGGTGATCACCGGGGCACAGTCGTCGTCGCTGGACCATCACCTGACCGAACTCAACGAGATCCGGCGGGAGCTGCAGCACCAGGCCACCCATGATCCGATGACCGGGTTGCCGAACCGGGCGCGGCTGGCCGGCTACGCGGACGCCTGCGCCGGCCGTCCGCTGGCGGTGTTGTTGCTGGACCTGAACGGGTTCAAAGAGGTCAACGACACGTACGGGCATGCGGCCGGGGATGTGCTGCTGCACGAGATCGGGGCCCGGCTGGCGGGGGCGCTCGGCGACGAAGGTCTGGTCGGGCGGTTGGGCGGGGACGAGTTCCTGGTCCTGCTGCCGGAGGCGGACACCGCGGTGGTGGCCCGGACGGTGACCCGGATCCGGGACCATGTCCGGCAACCGGTCGCTCTCGGTGACGGCCGCACGGTCCGGGTCGGGATCAGCGCCGGTGTGGCGATGCGGGCGGCCGGTGAAGACACTCGCCTGGACGCGCTGACGGCCGAGGCGGACGCCGCCATGTACCGGGAGAAGCGCGGCCGAACCGTGGCCTGACTCCCTCGTGCCTGCCCTGCCTGGTTCGACTTCCTCATGTCTGCCGACTCGGCTCCTCATGCCTGCCTGGTTTGCTGCCGATCAGAGGGCCATGCGCAAGGTGACCGGCAGGCGGACCGCGCCGCCGGTCGACGACTCGCTGCGGTCGCGGCGGCGGGCGGTGGAGACGGCCGGGATGGCGTCACGTTCCGTCGGGTTCGTGCTGACCGCCGTCTACATGAGCGGTGTGACCGACCTGGCGCCCGCCCAGCTCAGCAACGACATGATGATCGCGTCCTGGCTCGCCCTCGGGCTGATCGCCGCGGCGAACGTGCTGGCCGTACTGGCCCGGCGGCGACCGGCGTCACGCTGGTATTCGCTGCTCAGCGCGGTACAGGTGCTGTTCGACACGGTCACGATCATCGCGTTCGTGGTGGTCTCCGAGCGGGACTTCACCCAGACCACATGGCCGTTGCTGGCGCTCAGCATCTCGATCGCCGCGATCCGGCACCAGCTCCTCGGCGCGGTGCTCACCTTCGCGATCACATCGGTGGCGTTCGTGCTGCTGGTACCGGACTCGCCGGACCTCGCGTTCGTTCTCGGCACCAACGTGATGACCGCGATCATGGCCGGGTCGCAGTCGTCCGCGTTCGCCCGGCAGTTCGCCGAACTCAACGAGACCCGGCGAGCCCTGCAACACCAGGCCACCCACGACCCGCTCACCGGGTTGCCGAACCGGGCGCGGCTGGCCGCCTACGCGGACGGTTGCACCGGCCGTCCGCTGGCGGTGTTGTTGCTGGACCTGAACGGGTTCAAGGAGGTCAACGACACCTACGGGCACGCGGCCGGGGACGTGCTGCTGCATGAGATCGGCACCCGGCTGGCCCTGGTGCTCGGCGACGAGGGCATGGTCGGGCGGCTGGGCGGCGACGAGTTCCTGGTGCTGCTGCCGGATGCCCGGGCCGAGGCGATCGGCCCGGTGGCCGACCGGATCCGCTCAGCGGTCAGGCAGCCGATCGACATCGGCGGCCACCGGGTGACTGTCGGCGTCAGTGCCGGGTCGGCGCTGCGCCCGGCCGGGACCGGCACCGGACTGGACGCGCTGACCGCGGAGGCGGACGCGGCGATGTACCGGGACAAGCGTGACCGCCGGGCCGCCTGAGATCGATTCATTGCGATGAATCGTTTCGGCGGGTAGGTTCGTTAACACGTCGGTAACGACGTCACAGGGGACTGCCCGGGGCGGGTGGAACGCGTCGACACGCGCTGTTCACATCCCCCGGTTCCACCTCCCCGAAGAGGCAGGTCATGAAGAGAAGACTGGCCACGATCGCCGCCGTCCTCATCACCCTCACCGCCGCGGTGTTCACCGTCGTCAACCCCGCCTGGGCCGCCACCGGCCTACGCGTCAGCGGTCGCAACATCGTCGAGGCCAACGGCTCGACGTTCGTGATGCGCGGCATCAACCACATGCACACCTGGTACGCCGGACAGACCCAGTCGTTCGCGGACATGAAAGCCGCCGGGGCGAACACCGTCCGGGTCGTGCTCAGCGGCGGCCGCTGGACCGCCAACACCGCCGCCGACGTCACCAACGTGATCAGCCTGTGCAAGGCCAACAAGCTGATCTGTGTACTGGAGAACCACGACACCACCGGGTACGGCGAAGACTCCGCCGCCTACACCCTGGACCAGGCGGTGAACTACTGGATCGGGCTCAAGAGTGTGCTCGTGGGCCAGGAGAACTACGTAGTCATCAACATCGGCAACGAACCGATCGGCAACACCAACCCCGGCCAGTGGACGGCAGCCACGGTCGCCGCGATCCAGAAGATGCGCACCAACGGCTTCGAGCACCTGCTGATGATCGACGCCCCGAACTGGGGTCAAGATTGGCAGTACACGATGCGAGACAACGCGCAGACCGTCCTGAACGCCGACACCCGCGCCAACACGGTGCTCTCCATCCACATGTACGCCGTGTTCAACACCGCCGCGTCGATCCGCAACTACCTGGACGTCTTCCAGAACAACAACTGGCCCCTGGTGATCGGCGAGTTCGGCTGGCAGTTCGCCTCCGGCGAGGTCGACGACACCACACTGATGGCCGAGGCGCAGGCCCGGGGAATCGGCTACCTGGGCTGGTCGTGGGCCGGCAACACCGACCCGATCCTGGACATGACCAACAACTTCGACGCCACCTCGCTCACCACCTGGGGCCAGCGAATCGTCAACGGTCCGAACGGTCTGAAGGCCACCAGTAAGGAGGCCACCATCTTCAGCGGCGTCCAGCCCAGCTCACCGACCCCGTCGTCAGCGTCGCCGTCGCCCAGCTCGCCGTCTCCCTCGCCCAGCTCGCCGTCCCCGAGCACGTCGAACCCGCCGGTCGGGGCCTGCACCGCTACTTACGCCGTCACCGGCAGCTGGCCGGGCGGATTCCAGGGTGACGTCAAGGTGACCGCAGGCAGCGCGGCGATCAGCGGCTGGGCCGTGACTTGGACGTTCGCCAACGGCCAGACCGTCAGCAATGCCTGGGGCGCCACCGTGACCAGCAGCGGCTCCACAGTGACGGGCCGCAACGCGGCGTGGAACGGCGCTCTGGCAGCCGGCGCCTCCACGAACTTCGGCTTCCTCGGTTCCTGGGCCGGTACCAACGCGGTGCCTACGGTGACCTGCGCCGCAGCCTGATCCCCGCCCGATCCCGGCCAAAATAAGCGGTCTGCTCGCGGTCTGCTCGCGGTCTGCTCGCGGTCTGCTCGCGGTCTGCTCGCGGTCTGCTCGCGGTCTGCTCGCGGTCTGCTCGCGGTCTGCTCGCGGTCTGCTCGCGGTCTGCTCGCGGTCTGCTCGCGGTCTGCTCGCGGTCTGCTCGCGGTCTGCTCGCGGTCTGCTCGCGGTCTGCTCGCGGTCTGCTCGCGGTCTGCTCGCGGTCTGCTCGCGGTCTGCTCGCGGTCTGCTCGCGGTCTGCTCGCGCCCGCCTTGTGACGGGCTCGCGACTGCGGGTGTGCGACTTTCGGATGGCGAGGGTTCGCGCGGCCAAGGTTGCGCGCGGCCAAGGTCGCGCGGCCGGGGTCCGCCTGCGCGTTCTGGGCGCCGTCGTGACTGCGGTCTGATTCGGCGGTTTCGGCCGGGCGGGCGCCACCGTCCCGCCCGGCCGGAACTGTTGCTCTGGGAGCGCTCCCATGTCAGGATGTGCGGAGACGTCACCTGCCCCGGGGCGTCATCCCCAAGTCCCTGTTTATCAAGCTCATGTTGACCCGATCCGCGTTGACGCTGCTGATGTAGATCAGGCTCATTGTTGACGCGGTTCGGGTTGACGCTGCCCATGTTGACTGGGCCCATGTTGATTCGGTTCGGGTCGACGCTGCCGATGTTGATCGGGCATCGTGCTGACCGGACTCGTGTTGACGCGGTGCGCGGCGGCCATGGGCTTAAGGTCGTTGTTCACGGCGTGGGGCGGCGATGGCTTTGGGCTTTCCTCGTGCGCGGGGCTTTCCTCGTGCGGTGATCCCAGGCTCAAGTTCGGTGACCCCAGGTTCAAGTTCGGTGGCGTGGCATGGCGACACGTGACGACGCGTGCGGTGGCTTTCTGTGCGGTGACCCGACGCTCAAGCCCGGTTGGCGCGGCGCGGCCTTTGCCCCGGGCCCTCCTTGCGTGGTGGTCACGGCGGCTTTTGTTGCTCGTACCGGAAAAGATCTAGGACCAGGTGGTTAGGACCTCGGCTACGGTTGCCAGTCGCATGGGGGGCGGGGTTTCGCTTCTGGTGCGGGTGAAGCGTGGGGCTGGTGCGGGCTGTGTCACGCCGTCCACCTCGATGAACGCTGACCTTGCCGCGTTGTGAGGGTGGGATGGCGCCTCGGTCGGGGACAGCACCGGGCTCACGCACGCGTCGCGGCCCTCGAATATCGCTTCCCATTCGGCGCGCGTCTTCTGGTGGAATCGTTCGGTGAAGCGGCGGCGTAACTCCGGCCAGGCCGCGAAATCGAACTGGGCCGGCAGGTCCGGGTCGTCGTTCAGGCCTAGGCCCTGCAACAGGGCCGCGTAGAACTGTGGCTCCAGCGAACCTACCGCCACGAAACCGCCGTCGGCGGTCTCGTAAGTGTCGTAGAACGGGGCGCCGCCGTCGAGCAGGTTCGCGCCTCGGCCGCCGGGCCACTTGCCGTCCGCCAAGAAGCCGTGCAGGAACGTCATCAACATTGACGAGCCGTCAACCATTGACGTGTCGACGACTTGACCGCGGCCGGAACTTGCTCGTTCCAGTAGAGCGGCCAGTACGCCGACTGCCAGTAGCATGCCGCCGCCGGCGAAATCGGCCAGCAGGTTGAGGGGGGCGTGTGGGCGTTCGCCGGGTCGGCCGATCGGCTCCAGGGCTCCGGCGATCGCGATGTAGTTGATGTCGTGACCGGCCCGGTTCGCCAGTGGGCCGTCCTGGCCCCAGCCGGTCATCCGGGCGTACACCAGCCGGGGGTTGATCTTTTCGCAGTCCTCCGGGCCGAAGCCGAGCCGTTCGGCTACCCCGGGGCGGTAGCCCTCGACCAGGACGTCGGCCTTCGCGATCAGGCTGAGCAGCTGATCTCTGCCGTCGTCGGATTTCAGGTCGAGAGTGATCCGGCGGCGGCCGCGTTGCAGGGGACCGACCGGTCCGGTGCCGCCGGGGCGGTCCACCAGGATCACGTCGGCGCCCAAATCGGCGAGGATCATGCAGCCGAACGGGGCCGGGGCCAGGCCGGCGAGTTCGACGACGCGGATGCCGCTGAGCGCTGTCATCCGGTCGCACCTCGCTGCGGCACCGGCCACCTGCCCGCGTTGGTCTTGCCTCCGACGTTTCCGCTCCCGGGTCCGCTTCCGTTCTCGCTTCCGCTCTCATTTCCGCTCCCGTTGCCGCGGGCGAAGAAGAGAGCGAGGCTGCGGGCATAGGTGTGAGTGCGGGCGTTGTCGTGGGTGAGGGGGTCAGAGGGCACGGGAGATCAGCTCCTTCATGATCTCGTTGGTGCCGCCGTAGATCTTCTGGACTCGGGCGTCCGCGTACATCTTCGAGATCGGGTACTCGGTGGTGTAGCCGTAGCCGCCGAAGATCTGCAGGCAGCGGTCCACTACCTCGCACTGGCCCTCGGTGAGGTACAGCTTGGCCATCGCGGCGGTGGACACGTCCAGCTCACCACGGGTGTGCCGTTGGATGCAGTCGTCCAGGAACACCCTCGACACCCGGGTTCTGGTCGCCACCTCGGACAGGACCATCCGGGTGTTCTGGTGACCGATCAGCGGCTTGCCGAAAGCGGTGCGTTCCTTGGCGTAGGCGGTCGCCAGCTCCAGGGCCCGCTGCATGGCGGCGACCGCGCCGACCCCGATGACCAGGCGCTCCTGGGGGAGCTGTCGCATCATCTGGATGAATCCGGAGCCCTCGGTGCCCAGCAGGTTGGCGGCCGGCACCCGGAAGTCGTCGAAGAACAGTTCGGCCGTGTCGTTCGAGTGCAAGCCGATCTTCTCGATCTTGCGGCCGCGGCGGAAACCGTCGGGGTCGCCGGTCAGTTCGCAGACCAGCAGGGAGATGCCGTGCGCGCGTGCGGACGTGTCGGTCTTCACCGCCAGGACCAACAGGTCCGCAAGGATTCCGTTGGTGATGAACGTCTTCGAACCGGAGACCACATAGTCGTCGCCGTCGCGGACGGCTTTCGTCCGGATCGACTGGACGTCCGAGCCGCCGTCCGGTTCGGTCATCCCGATCGCGCCGATCAGCTCGCCGCTGACCAGGCCGGGCAGCCAGCGCCGCTTCTGCTCGTCGGTGCCGTAGTCGTTGATGTATCCGGTGACGATGCCGCTGTGCACGGCGATCCCGAGGCTACCCTCGCCGGCCAGGGTCTGTTCGTGTAACAGCGTGGCCTCGTGGGTGAAGTCGCCGCCCCCGCCGCCGAAGTCCTCCGGGATCGAGAGCCCGAGCAGGCCCAGCTCGCCGGCCCGGCGGTAGTGCTCCCGGTCCGGGTGCCCCTGTTGTTCGAGGCGCGCGGCGTGCGGAAGCACCTCCTTGGTGAAGAAGGTGCGGGCGAGGTCGGCGAGGTCGTCGTGTTCCGGCTTGCGCCACGGTTCGACGTAACCGTCCAGTCCAGGCGTCGGCATCGACACACCATCGAACACTGTTGGCGATGTGTCAATAAGCTTGATATGAATAACCGTCATCCATCGGGAATCACGCTCAACACATCGACATATTGCCCATCTCATCAACCTATGGATCGATGTGCCGTAGTGTCGGCCGGGTGAGTGTGGAGGCCGTGCGCCGGCGGCGGCTGGAACCGGATGCCCGGCGTGAACAGATCCTGTCGGTGGCGATCCGCTTGTTCGGGGCGAAACCGTACGCCGAGGTGTCCACGACCGATGTGGCGCGCGACGCCGGAGTGGCGCGAGGGCTCGTCAACCACTACTTCGGGACAAAAAAGGACTTATACCTCGAAGTGGTAAGGATAATGCTTACCGTGCCGGAAGTCGCCTTCGAGCAGCTTCCCCAGGGCGAACTGCCCGAACGGGCCGCTTTCATCGTGAACTGGTTCCTGGACGTCGTCTCCCGGCACAGCACCTCCTGGCTAGCGGCCACCGGGGCCGGTGGGATGGCTGATGCCGAGGTGCACGAAGTGATCGCCGAGGCGGTTGATCACGCTGCGACGGGAGTGCTGCGTGCGCTCGGGAGTGACGATCCGTCTCCGGCGCTGCGGGCGATGACCCGGTCGTACGTCGGGCTGGCCATCTGGACGGCGCAGGAGTGGCTGCAGCGGGGGGTGCTGACCCGGGATCAGGTGCATTCGCTGCTCACCGTGTCGCTGATCGCGATGGTGGAACGGGTGTTCCCGCAAGCTTCCTGAATTTGTGGACCGGACTGTCCGTGCGACGGACGGTCCGGTCCGTTCCTCCATGATGGACCGACTGGTCCGCCGGTAGTCGAAGCGCTGGTCCAGCCTTCAGGCTGGCCTCCTAGGATGCTGGACAAGGTGTGACCGGGGGCACAGTGTCAGGGCATGGGTTCGTATCGTGAGGCCTATCAGCGGAGCATCACCGACCCGGCCGGCTTCTGGCAGCATGCCGCCGAGGCCATCGACTGGATCGACCCTCCGGACCGGATCCTCGACGACAGCACCGCTCCGATCTTCCGCTGGTTCCCCGGCGCCACCCTCAACACCTGCCACAACGCCCTGGACCGGCACGTCCACAGTGGCCGGGGCGACCAGCCGGCGCTGATCCACGACAGCCCGGTCACCGGGATCACCCGCACCTGGTCCTATCGCGAACTCCGCGACGAGGTCGCCGTCTTCGCCGGTGCGCTGCGCCGTCTCGGGGTGGAACGCGGGGACCGGGTCGTGATCTACATGGCGATGGTGCCGGAGGCCGTGATCGCGATGCTGGCGTGTGCCCGCCTCGGTGCCGTGCACTCGGTGGTCTTCGGCGGGTTCGGGGCCCGGGAGCTTGCCGCCCGCATCGACGACGCCCAGCCCCGCCTGGTGATCGCCAGCTCATGCGGCATCGAGGGTGGCTTCAAGGGTGGCTTCGAGGGCGGCATCGAGAATGGCATCGAGGGCGGCATCGAGGGCCGCATCAAGGGCCGCAAGGTGGTGCGCTATCAGCCGATGCTCGACGCGGCCCTGGCCGAGTCGGCGCACGTCGTCGACTGGTGCGTGATCCTGCAACGGCCCGAGGCGCCCGCCGATCTGGTGCCGGGCCGCGATCTGAGCTGGGCGGACGCGGTGCTGGACGCGACCCCGGCGGACTGTGTGCCGGTGGCGGCGACCGATCCGCTCTACATCCTCTACACGTCCGGCACGACCGGACGGCCCAAAGGCGTGGTCCGCGACAACGGCGGCCATGCGGTGGCGTTGCGGTGGTCGATGGAGAACATCTTCGGCGTACGGCCGGGCGAGGTCTTCTGGGCCGCCTCCGACGTCGGCTGGGTGGTCGGCCACTCGTACATCGTGTACGGCCCGCTGCTGGCCGGGGCGACCACGATCCTGTACGAGGGCAAGCCGGTCGGCACTCCGGACGCGGGCGCTTTCTGGCGGGTGATCGAGCAGCACCGGGTGTCGGCGATGTTCACCGCGCCGACCGCGATCCGGGCGATCCGCAAGGAGGATCCGGAGGGCGAACTGCTGTCCGGCCGGGACGTGAGCTGTCTGCGTACGCTGTTCCTGGCGGGGGAGAGACTGGACCCGCGGACGTATGAGTGGGCCGGTGACCTGCTCGGCATCCCGATCGTCGACAACTGGTGGCAGACCGAGACGGGCTGGCCGATCGCCGCGAGCCCCCGCGGTCTGCAGGAGTTGCCGACCCGGCCGGGCTCGCCGTCGGTGCCGATGCCGGGTTACCGGGTGCGGGTGGTCGACCCGTACGGGGTGGACGTGCCGGCCGGGGTGGAGGGCGTCATCGTGCTCGGGCTGCCGTTGCCGCCGGGTTGTCTGCCGTCGTTGTGGCGGGACGACGAGCGGTATGTGCGGTCGTATCTGTCGGCGTTCCAGGGTGCCTACCTGACCGGGGACGGCGGGATGTTCGACGCCGACGGTTATCTGTACGTGCTGGGCCGCACCGATGACGTGATCAACGTGGCCGGGCACCGGCTGTCGACGGGTGCGATGGAGGAGGTGCTGGCCGAGCATCCGGCGGTCGCCGAGTGTGCCGTGATCGGGGTCGGTGACCTGCTGAAAGGGCAGATTCCCCGGGGGTTCGTGGTGCTGCGGGCCGGGGTGGGCACGCCGCCGGCGGTACTGGAGGCGGAACTGGTCGCCCGGGTCCGTGAACGGATCGGCGCGGTGGCCGCCCTGCGCCGGGTCGACGTGGTGGCGGCACTCCCGAAGACCCGATCCGGCAAGATCCTGCGCGCCACGATGCGCGATGTCGCCGACGGCCGCGAGGAGCCGGTCCCCGCGACGATCGAGGACCCGGCCGTCTTGGAGGCGCTGCGCCCGGTGTTGCGGACACCACGCTGATCAACGGTGGAGTGGGGCGGTGTGCGGCGCCTGGAATGACCGGGACCGGCGCCGCACACCGCGGTCAGTGTTCGCCTGCGCCGTAGGCGGTCAGGAAACGGTCGCGGAAGGTGTTCATCTGCCAGACCGGGGTGGTGGGCTGGGGTTTGAGGCCGTCGGCCCAGCCCCACGAGTCGATCTTGTCCAGGATGGCCGGGTCCTTGGCGATCAGGGTGATCGGTACGTCGTGGCTGGCGTTGTCGCCGGTGACGACGCTGGACGGCTGGTGGTCGCCGAGGTAGACGAGGACCAGGTCGTCGTCGCCGTACTTCTGCACCCAGTCGATCAATGTGGTCAAGGTGTACTGGATGGACCGGCCGTACTCGGTGCGGACCTTCTCGGAGCTGGTCCAGATGTCGGCCTTCTGCTCGCCCTGGGCGGCGACCTCGCTGTAGATCGAGCCGTCGCCGACCTGGTTCCAGTCGGGGAAGAACGACGGGATCGGCGCCCACGGGGTGTGGCTGGAGATCAGCGGGATCTCGACGAACAGCTTCTCGCGGCCGGGCTTGGCGTACTCGAGTTCGGTGAACTTCTTCAGCGTGTACTGGTCGGGCATCTGCGCCCAGCTGAACTTGGGGCCCTGGTAGCCGAGGTTGCGGGAGTCCCAGACCCGGTTGTAGCCGTAGAACTTGCCCTCCGGCCAGGCGCGGGTGGCGCCGGGCATGACGCTGAGGGTGTCCCAGTTCGCCTTCTTGAAGGCGCTGGTGACGGTGAGGCGGTCGCTGGCGGTCAGGTTGCGGTAGCGGGACTGGTTGTTGATCCACAGCCCGGACAGCAGGGTGGAGTGGGCCAGCCAGCTGTTGCCGCCGAAGGTGGGTGAGGTGAGCCAGCCGCTGCGGGCGCCGAACCCGGCCTGCTTCAGTTTGGCGTCGCCTTCGGCCAGGACCGCGCCGGTGCCTTCGGCGAACTCGGGGGCCTCGACGGCGTTGCGGCCGTAGCTCTCCACGAAGGTGAAGATGACGTCTTTGCCCTTGAGGGCGCTCAGCAGCTGGTCGGGCGGGGTGTCGCGGAAGGCGTCGACCTTGACCTCGTCGGCGAAGGCGGCTTCGTTGGCCAGGCCGGCGCGGGCCTGCCAGGCGCGGTCCCAGGCGTAGGTGGCGGTGGTGCGGGCGGCGATCGGGACACCGGGGACCAGTTGCACGCCGAGGGCGAGGGTCAGCATCCAGACCGAGGCGATGCCGGTGGCGGCGAGGGCCGAGCGGCGCTGGTGCCGGGCGAGCAGGTCGGCGACGCGCAGGACGGCCCAGACCATCGCGGCGATGGCGGCGGCCCCGCCGAGGACGACACCGGCGGCGGCGGCGTACGCGCCGAGCTGGCCGTAGGAGTCGCGGATGAAGCTGTACGTGTCGTCGAACAGTTCCCAGTCGAGGACCACGTCGAACGGGCGGGCCAGGGTCTTGAACCAGCCCATGTCGAGGCTCTTCTGGATCATCAGCCAGCCGAGCAGTACCCCGGCGACGGAGCCGACGGCGATGCGGGGGCGGCGGGGGAGCACGACCAGCACCAGCATGAGGACGGCGGCTTCGATCGGGATGCGGGCGAAGCTGCCGAGGGTGAGCCGGCGCAGGACGTTCGGGTAGAGCAGGGCGCCGAGCACCATCGCGCATGCCAGGACGGTCAGTCCGTGGGAGATCCACGGGGAGCTCAGGAATCGTCGTACCCGGCCGGGTGTCTTGATCTTGTCGCCGGGATCGACGGCGACGGCCTCGACGACCTCGGGAGCGCTTTCCGAAGGAGCGGTTTCCGGAGGAGCGGTTTCCGAAAGAGCAGCTTCGACGGTGTCCGATGCCGGCTCCGATGCCGGCTCTGGCGCGGGGGCCTGTTCCGGCGCGGGGGCAGGGGTGGCGACCTCCGCCGCGGGCTCCGAATTCTCGGGCGAAGCGGGAGCGGGGGTTTTGTCGGAATCCGGGTTCTGCTGCGGATCGGCGAGGTCTGTCGGCTGCACGTCATGGGGAACGCAGACCATGCCGAGATGGTTCAGATGCTGATCGAGAACTTGGCGTGTCCGGGATCATAGGCTGTTGCCAATTTCCTATCGGAACTATAGGAATGATGGAGAGGAGGAACCACTCATGCGCCGTATCCGGCCGGCAGTCGTAGTCACCGCTCTCGCTCTCGTCCTCACCTCCGCCTGCTCGCCCGGTTCGTCCGGGGCGGGCAGTGCCGCCGCGGCCGGGCAGCCGGTCAGCGGCGGCTCGCTGACCTGGGCGATCGAGACCGAGCCGATCACCTTCAACCCCCATCAGTACGCGCAGGCCAAAGCCCGCCTGCTGGTCGGGAACACCTTCGAGTCGCTGCTCACCCACGACAGCCAGGGCGGTTTCGTGCCGTGGCTGGCCACCGGCTACGAGGTCTCAGCGGACGGAAAAACCTACACCTTCAAATTGCGTACGGACGTCACGTTCAGTGACGGCACGAAGTTCGACGCCGCGGCGGTGAAGGCCAACCTCGACCAGTTCCGGGTCGAGGGCTACAACCCGTCGGTGCTGGCCGTGCAGTTGCGTCACCTGGACTCCGTCGAGGTCGTCGACCCGGCCACCGTCGCTTTCCACCTCGAGCAGCCGGACGTGCTGCTGCTCGACTTCCTCTCCACCCCGCAGGGCGCGCAGGTCTCGCCGAAGTCGCTGAAGGAGGCGAAGAACCTCAAGTTCGGTGGCCCCGAGCTGGCCGGCACCGGCCCGTTCGTGCTGGACCGCTACACCGCCGGGCAGGAGGTGCACTTCGTCAAGAACCCGGACTACGACTGGGCGCCGTCGACCGCCGGGCACACCGGGCCGGCCTATCTCGACGAGATCACCTACCGCTTCCTGAAGGAGTCGTCGGTGCGGGTCGGGGCGCTGACCTCCGGCCAGGTCCAGATCGTCGAGGGGGTGCCGGCCACCGACGAGGCGCTGATCACCGCAGACAGCCGGTTGACGCTGGCGCGGGGGTTGAACTCCGGTTCGGCGTACTCGTACTACTTCAACACCGCCAACGCTCCCTTCGACGACGTCAAGGTCAGGCGGGCGTTCCGGGAGGCGGTCGACGTCGACGCGGTGCTCAACGGTGTCTACCGGGGCCGCGCGACCCGGGCGTGGAGTGTGATCGGGCCGACCAGCCCGTTCTACGACAAGACTCTGGAGAAGACCTACAGCGGGGACACCGCGAAGGCCAACCGGTTGCTGGACGAGGCAGGCTGGGCCACGCGCGACGCCGAGGGCTTCCGGACCAAGGGCGGAAAACGATTGACGGTACGACTGGTGCAGTCGGCGCCGTTCGTGCGGGACCGCCGCGACGTGCTGGCCCAGGCCGTGCAGGCCGCGGTGAAGCAGAGCGCCGGCATCAACCTGGACGTGGCCCTGGTCGACCAGGGCACCGCCGCCACGGCTCTGGCCGACGGCGCCTACGAGGTCTTCGACAACTCCCGCGCCGACACCGATGCCGGTGCCGCCCTGAACCTGCTGCTGCACTCCGGCGGCGCGATCAACCGGACCGGCCTCGAGGACCCGGCTCTGGACGGGCTCCTGGAGCAGGCGCAGGCCAGCAGTGACCAGGCGAAGCGGGTCGAGGCGTACCGGAAGGTGCAGAAGTCGACGATCACCGATCAGGCGCTGATCCTGCCGCTCTACGCCCCGGCCGACCAGGTCGCCGCGAGCACCGGCGTCGGCGGGCTCGGTTTCGAACCGACCGCCGGGGTTCCGGGTAACGCCTACGACGTCTGGTTGAGTAAGTGATCACGGCGGTCGCGCGCCGGGTCGCCAGTGGAGTGATCGTGCTCTGGGCGGCGGCCACGGCGGCGTACCTCGCGCTGCTGGCCGCCCCCGGCGACATCGTGGACAGCATCATCGGCGACGGCGCCGACACCCCGCAGATCCGTGCCCAGATCATCGCCGAGTGGCACCTCGACCGGCCCGCGATCGTTCAGTACCTCGACTACCTGTTCCGGGCGGCCCAGGGGGATCTGGGCCGTTCCTACCTGCTGCAGCGCCCGGTCGGCGACGTGATCGGCGAGCAGATCCTGCCGACGGTCCAGCTCGCCCTGGCGGCTGCGGTCGTCGGGGTGGCTCTGGCGCTGGTGCTGGCGGTCACCACCCGGAACCGGTGGGCGCGCCGGGTCAGCTCGACCGCCGAGCTGGTCATCGTGTCCACGCCGCCGTTCCTGATCGGGATCGTGCTGCTGAGTGTCTTCTCGTTCCGGTTCGGGATGTTCCCGGTCTCCGGCGATCAGGGCTGGGCCGCTCTGGTCCTGCCGGCCGTGACGCTCGGGCTGCCGATCGCCGGGGTGCTGGCCCAGGTGCTGCGCGACGGCATCGACCGGGCTCTGGACGAGCCGTTCACGGTCACCGCCCGCGCGCGGGGCCTGACGGAACGAGCGGTCCTGGTCCGGCACGCGCTGCGGCACGCCCTGATTCCGGCGGTCACCCTGCTCGGCTGGCTGTCCGGCGTCCTGATCGGCGGTTCGGTGATCATCGAGCAGGTCTTCGGCCGTCCCGGCCTCGGCCAGGTCACGTTGCAGGCGGTCGGCAACGGCGACATGCCGGTCGTGCTGGCCGTCGTGGTCCTCGCGGCGGCCGCGTTCGTCGTCATCAACACCGCGGCCGACCTGGCCTACCTGCTCATCGACCCGCGCCTGCGAAGGAGCTGAGCAATGACCATCGCCCTGCCCCGGCCCGAGGTGCGCCGGCTGACCCTGCGACGGCCCCGTCCGGGGATCGCCGCTGCCGTGATCGTGCTGGCCCTGGTCGCGACCGCGGTGGTGTGGCCGTCGCTGTTCGCCGGTGACCCGCTCGCCGCCGACCCGCTGCGGGTGCTGGAGGGACCGTCGGCGGCGCACTGGTTCGGCACCGACCAGCTCGGCCGCGACGTCTTCGACCGGGTCGTGCACGGTGCCCGGCACTCGCTGAGCATCGGGGTGGCCGCCACCGTGATCGCCGTCGGCGCGGGCATCCTGCTCGGCCTGCTCGCCGGGCTCACCCACCGGTACGCCGACGAGGCCCTGAGCCGTGGCTTCGACGCCCTGGCCGCGTTTCCGCTGGTGCTGCTCGCGTTGCTGTTCATCGCGATCGCCGGAACCGGAACGACCAGTCTGATCGTGGCGATCGGCATCGCCACCCTTCCGCATCACGCCCGGGTGGTACGGGCGCAGACCCTGGTGGTGCGGCAGGCGCCGTATGTCACGCACGCTGTCGCGTTCGGAGCGTCGCGCACCCGCCTGGTGCTGCGGCACGTGCTGCCCAACGTACTCGGCCCGATCCCGGTCCTGGCGATGATCGGGCTCGGTGAGGCGGTCCTGATCGCGGCCGGGCTCAGCTTCCTCGGCCTCGGTCCGCAGCCGCCGTCCCCGGAATGGGGCGCGATGCTGTCGGAGGGCCGCGGCTATCTGCACCTCGCCTGGTGGGCGTCGTTGCTGCCGGGTGCGGCGGTGACGGCCACCGTCATCTCTCTCACCGTGATCGGCCGGCATCTGCAGGGCCGGTTCGAAGGGCGCCACCAATGATCGAAGTCGAGGACCTGCGGGTCACCTTCCGGCTGGGCCACAAGCGGGTGGAGGCCGTCCGCGGGGTCAGCTTCGGCATCGAGGAGGGCGAGTGTGTCGCCCTCGTCGGGGAGAGCGGCTCCGGCAAGAGTGTCACCGCTCGCAGCCTGGTCGGACTGGCCGGTCCGCAAGCCCACGTCGAAGCCGGCACGTTCACCGTCGACGGCCGGGACGTGCGGCGGTTCGCGGCCCGCGACTGGCGGCGGCTGCGTGGCCGGTTCGCCGGGCTGGTCCTGCAGGACGCTCTGGTCTCGCTGGACCCGATGCGCACCGTCGGCGCGGAGATCGCCGAGGTGCTGCGGGTGCACGACATCGGCGACCGCCGGGACCGGCCGTGCCGTGTCCAGGACCTGCTGACCGCGGTGCACGTGCCGGAGCCTGAACGCCGGGCCCGGCAGTACCCGCACCAGCTCTCCGGTGGTCTGCGGCAGCGGGCCCTGATCGCCTCGGCCATCGCCGGCGGCCCGCGACTGCTGATCGCCGACGAACCCACCACCGCCCTGGACGCCACCGTTCAGGCCCAGATCTTGGCTCTGCTCGCCGAACGCCGGGCGGCCGGGGAGACGCTGCTGCTGATCAGTCACGACCTGGCGGTGGTGTCGGCACTCGCCGACCGGGTGCTGGTGATGAAGGACGGCCGGATCGTCGAGTCGGGGGGCACCCGCTCGATCCTGTCCGGGGCGGGTCACCCGTACACCAGGGAGTTGATCGCGGCCGTCACCGGCCGCCGCCGGGAGAGCGCCGCCGAACCCGGTGAGGTCGTGGCCGAGGCCACCGCCCTGCGCAAGGTGTACGGCGACCGCACGGTCGTCAAGGACTTCGGCCTGACCATCCGGCGAGGGGAGATCGTCGGCCTGGTCGGCGAGTCCGGTTCCGGCAAGACCACCGTCGCCCAGTTGCTGTTCGGGCTCACCGACCCGACGTCCGGTCACGTCCGGTTCGAGGGCCAGGAGTTCAGCGGCGTCCCGGAACGGGCCCGCCGCCCGATCCGCCGCCGCCTGCAACTGATCGCGCAGGATCCACTGTCGGCGTTCGACCCGCGCTGGACGGTGCGCCGCATCGTCGGCGAGGCCCTGCCGAAGGGGGAGAACCCGGAACCGGTCCTGGAACGGGTCGGCCTCGGCCCGGAAGTCCTCGACCGGTATCCCCGTCAGCTCTCCGGTGGCCAGCGGCAGCGGGTCGCGGTCGCCCGCGCCATCGCACCGCGGCCGAGTCTGATCATCTGCGACGAACCGGTCTCCGCCCTCGACGTGTCGGTGCAGGCCCAGGTCCTGGACCTGCTCGCGAAGATCCGCGAGGACGACGGCACCGCACTGCTGTTCATCTCGCACGACCTCGGCGTGATCCGCGACATCGCCGACCGGGTCCTGGTCATGCACGACGGCCGTGTCGTCGAACAGGGACCGGTCCGCGCCGTCTTCGAACACGCCGGCCACGAGTACACCCGGGCACTGCTGGACGCGGTGCCCACTTTGGAGGTCATCCGATGACACTGCACCTGGCCGTCGCCCTCAGCGGCGACTCGTTCGCCGCCGGCGACTGGATCACCCAGGTCGGACAGGCCGACGACGCCGGTCTCGACCTGGTCACCTTCGACGACGCCTTCGGGCGGCACGGCCCGGACGCGGTCCTGGTCGCCTCCCTGGTCGCCCCGCTGACCCGGCACGTCGGTCTGGTCCCGGTCGCCACCACCACCCACACCGAGCCGTTCCACCTGTCGACGTCCCTGGCGACCCTGGACCACATCAGCAGGGGCCGGGCCGGGTGGCAGGTCCGGGTCTCACCCGATCCGGCCTCCGCTTCGTTGCTGGGCCGGCGCTCCTCGTTGCCGGTGGAGACGCTGATCGGCGAGGCAGCCGACGCCGTCGAGGTGGTGCGGCGGCTCTGGGACAGCTGGGAGGACGACGCGATCATCAAGGACGTCGCCACCGGGCGGTTCATCGACCGGGACAAACTGCACTACATCGACTTCGAGGGGGAGCACTTCTCGGTCAAGGGGCCGTCGATCGTGCCGCGGTCGCCGCAGGGGCAGCCGGTGGTCGCCGCGCTCGCGCACGCGCCCGAGGTGTGGGACCACCTGGACGCCGACCTGTTCTTCATCACTCCGTCGGACGCCGACGACGCCGCCCGAAAGGTCCGCCAGATCGGGCCGTCGAAGAAGATCTTCGCGGACATCACGATCGGGGGCATTTCTGACGCGGCCTCCTTCACCGGCACGCAGACGCAACTCGCCGACCTGATCCAGAACTGGTGGACGGTCTCCGGGGTCGACGGCTTCCGGTTGCGGATCTCGGACATCTCCGAAATATCGGAGACAGTGGCGGAGCTGCGCCACCGTGGACTCTTCCGGACGTCGGACCAGAAGACCCTCCGCGAACGGCTGGGACTACCGGTCGCCGTGAACCGCTACGCCCAGGAGGCGTCCGTTGCCTAAGCAGATCATCCTCGCCGCGCACTTCCCCGGCGTGAACAACACCACCGTGTGGAGCGACCCGCGGGCCGGCAGCCAGATCGACTTCGACTCGTTCGTTTATCTGGCGAAGACCGCCGAACGCGGCCTGTTCGACTTCTTCTTCCTCGCCGAGGGCCTGCGGCTGCGTGAACAGCGTGGCCTCATCCACGACCTGGACGTCGTCGGCCGCCCGGACACCCTGACCGTGCTGACCGCCCTGGCCGCGGTCACCACCCGTCTGGGGCTCGCCGGAACACTGAACGCCACCTGGCACGAGCCCTACGAACTGGCCCGGCAACTCGCCACCCTCGACCACCTGTCGAACGGGCGGGCCGCCTGGAACGTGGTCACCTCACCGGGCGCGTTCTTCGGCGAGAATTTCCGGCGCGGCGGTTTCCTCGACCACGCCGACCGGTACGTGCGGGCCGCCGAGTTCATCCAGACCGCCCGCGCCCTGTGGGACACCGACGGCGGCGACTTCGCGATCACGAACTCGCAGTTCGACATCAAGGGCCGGTTCGGGGTGCCGCGCAGCCCGCAGGGCCACCCGGTGATCCTGCAGGCCGGTGACTCCGACAGCGGCCGGGAACTCGCCGCGCAGCACTCCGACGCGATCTTCAGCCGGCACCACCGGATCGACGACGCCCGCCTGTTCTACCGCGACATCAAGGACCGGCTCGCCAGGTACGGCCGGGCCGAGAGCGACCTGAAGATCATTCCCGGGGTGTCGTACGTGCTCGGCGACAGCGACGCCGACGCCCAGGAGAAGGCCCACTACATCCGGCGTCAGCAGGTCAGCCCGCAGACCGCGATCCTGCTGCTGGAGCAACTCTGGAACACCGACCTGTCCGGATACGACGCCGAAGGGCCGCTTCCCGAGATCGATCCGGTCCTGGACGAGGACGACACCATCATCAAGGGCCGGGCCGGCATGTACCCGGACCGGCTCAAGACCGCCGACGAGTGGCGGGCCCGGGCCGAGGCCAAGAGCCTGTCGATCCGGGACCTGATCATCGAGGTCACCGGGCGGCAGAACTTCATCGGCACCGCCGACCGGGTCGCCGAGCAACTCGACGAATACGTGCAGACCGACGCCTGCGACGGCTTCATCCTCGTCTCGCACCTGACCCCGGCCGGGCTCGACGACTTCGTGGACCAGGTGGTCCCGTTACTGCAGGAGCGCGGTGTGTTCCGGACCGAGTATTCCGGCGGCACCCTGCGCGACAACCTCGGCCTGAAAGGGCGGTAACCATGCCCGTACCACTCTCGATCCTCGATCTGGCCCCGCTCGTCTCCGGTGGTGACGTGCCGGACGCCCTGCGCCGCACCCTCGATCTGGCCCGACGGGCCGAACAGTTCGGCTACCACCGCTACTGGGTGGCCGAACACCACTTCACCCCGGGCGTGGCCAGTTCACAGCCGGCGCTGCTGCTCGGCCAGATCGCCGCCGTCACCGAACACATCCGGCTCGGCTCCGGCGCCGTGCAGACCGGTTTCCTGACCGCGCTGTCGATCGTGGAACAGTTCGGGCTGCTCGACGCCCTGTATCCGGGCCGGTTCGACCTCGGGCTGGGCCGCTCCGGGCAGGCACGGGTGGAGAAGGCCGCGGCGAAACCGCAGGCGGAGGTGGGCGACCACATCGTCGACGGGCTGCTCATCCCGAAGCACTTCGACTGGGCGCCGATCTTCGCCTCCAAGCGCAGCCAGCTGTCCGGCAGCTTCCTCACCCAGCCCGGCGCGCAGCCGCTCGGCCTGACCGAGGCCCTGGACCAGATCGACGCTCTGCTGGCCGGGCCGGTCGCCGACGACGAGGGCAACGAGGTGGTCGCCACCCCCGGTGCCGGCGCCGACCTCCAGGTGTGGCTGCTCGGCAGCTCCGGCGGCGAGAGCGCCCGCACGGCCGGTGCCCGCGGGCTGCCGTTCGCCGCGAACTATCACGTCGCCCCGGCGAAGATCCTGGAGGCCGTCGCGGCGTACCGGGCGTCGTTCGTGCCGTCCGCCGCCCTGAAACAGCCGCGGGTGATGGTCTCCGCCGACGTGCTGGTGGCCGAGGACGACGCCACCGCCCGGCACCTGGCAAAACCGTTCGGCGTCTGGGTCCGCAGCATCCGCACCGGCCTCGGTGCAGTCCCGTACCCGAGCATCGAGGAAGCCGAAGTGTTCGCGTGGACCGACCAGGACCGGGCGATCGTCGCGGACCGGGTCGACACCCAGTTCGCCGGGTCGCCGCAGACCGTGGTCGAGCGGCTGAACACCCTGCAACGGGTCACCGGCGCGGACGAGCTGCTGATCACCACGATCGCCCACGACCACGCCGACCGGGTCCGTTCCTACGAGCTGCTCGCCAAACATTGGTCAGCCTGATCGCGGCCATCGATGCCGGTCACCTATCATCTCGTGAGTGACCGGCATCGATGTACGTGTGGTCGCGCCCGACCAGCGCTTCCAGCACACCTTTTCGCGGGCTCAGGCGGATGCCGTGGCCGACGCCCTGATCCAGCGCCGTGAGTTCCCGCAAGAGCTGACGTTCCTCGGCGACGGCGCCGAACTGTGGCGGGCCGTCACCGAGGACACCGGCTCGACGCGGTTCAGCCGGCCCCGTGCCAGCGACCTGCTCCTCGAAGAGCACGTGCCGCAACTGCTGGGCCTGCTGCCGCCCGGCCCGGTCCCGGTGCTCGACCTCGGGCCCGGCACCGGCCGCCCCGCCGAAGGGCTGCTGACCGGGCTTCTCGCGGCCGGCCGGTTCGGCGGCTACCACGCGATCGACATCAGCCCGGAACTGCTCGCCATGACCGCCGCCCGGCTGTCCCGGGCCTTCCCCGCCGAGGCCGGGCGGATGACCTTCACCCACGGCGACTTCCGGGAGACCGTACCGGCCGGCGGTGCCCGGCTCGTGCTGCTGACCGGCGGCACCCTGTTCAACGCCGCCGACCCGGGTCTGCTGCTGCGCCACCTCGCCGCGCACCTGGGCCCCGGTGACCTGCTGGTGATCACGGCGCGGTTCGACACCCTCGGCCGGGCGCCGTTCCGGGCCATCGAGGCCGCCCCGCCGCTGCCGCCCAGCCACCGGCTCGGTCTCGACCTGCTCAACATCGACCCGGACTGGTACGACCCGGAACGCGGCTTCGACCCGGCCCGCCACGAGGTGTGGAGCGGCGCCCGCCTGAACCGGCCGGTCACCCTGCACCTCGACGGCGCCCACGGCCGGCGGGCCGTCGACCTGCACACCGGTGACCTGCTGCGGCTCTACTGGCAGTTGTTCCTGGACCGGACGGCGGTGGACGCCCTGCTCCACGGGGCCGGGCTGCGCACTAGTCTGTTCCAAATAGGACGAGTCTCTGATGTCGCCATGATCGTGTCATCCAGCGATATCACAGGGACACAAGGGACTAATATGACTAAGCGGTAGTTATCTATGGCAGACTCCACGTCATGGGGAGCCAGCAGCCGATCAGCCGCCCGATGCGTAACCTTCTAGCCGGCTTCTACACTTCGCTGTTCGGCTCCCAGATGACCACCGTGGCCCTGGCCTTCGCGGTGCTCGCCAGCGGCCACGGCGCCGCCGGTCTCGGCCTGGTGCTGGCCGCCGGCCGCCTGCCCACCGTCGCGTTCGTGCTGGTCGCCGGGGTCCTCGCGGACCGTCTCCCGCGCCGCACCGTCATGCTGATCACCGACGCCGCCCGCGGTGCCAGCCAGGCCGTCCTGGCCGTCTGGCTGTTCACCGGCGACGTGCCCCTGGTCGTGCTGATGCTGTTCGCCGCCGTCGACGGCCTCGGCAACGCCTTCTTCCGCCCCGCCCTGGTCGGCCTCGTCCCGTCGCTGACCGACCGGTCCGGCCTGCAGCGGGCCAACGCGCTGATCGGGTTCGGCCGCTCCTTCAGCAGCCTGGCCGGCCCGGCCCTCGGCGGCCTGCTGGTCGCCTTCACCGACCCGGCCACCGTCTTCGCCATCGACGCCGCGACCTACGCGGTCAGCGCCCTGTTCCTGTTCGCCGTCCCCCGCGACGTGCCCACCCCGCGCCCGCACCGGCCGGGCATGCTCACCGACCTGCGGGAAGGCTGGACCGAGTTCCGGTCCCGGCGCTGGGTGTGGTCGGTCGTCGCCCAGTTCGGCCTGGTCCACCTGACCACCGTCCCGGCCTACCTGGTGCTCGGCCCGCAGATCGCCGCCGACTCCCTCGGCGGCGCCCAGAGCTGGGGTTTCATCCTCGGCTGCTTCGGTGCCGGGTCGGTCGCCGGCGGCCTGCTGATGGTCCGGTTCACCCCGCGCCACCCGATGGTGGTCGCCACCCTCGGCATGCTGTGGTTCGTGCCCGCCTCGATCGCCCTGGCCCTGCAGGCGCCGCTCGCGGTGATCATGGCGACCGGTTTCCTGGCCGGCATCGGCATCGGCGTCTTCGGCACCCTGTGGGCGACCGTCCTGCAGGCCAACGTGCCCACCCAGGTCCTGTCCCGGGTCAGCGCCTACGACTGGTTCGGTTCGCTGATCACCCTGCCACTCGGGTTCACCCTGGTCGGTGTCCTCGCCGGCCAGTGGGGGACCGCGTTCCCGCTGCTGCTCGGCGCGGCGACGATGGCGCTGTCCTGCGCGGCCGTGCTGACCGTTCCCGAGGTGCGCCGGCTCACCGTCGAACCGGCGCCCGCCCCGCCCGCCGTCGCCTGATCAGTCCAGCTCACGCCGGAGGAACTCGAACGTCAGCGCCCACAACAGGGCCGCCTGCTCGTTGTCGGCGGCACCACCGTGGCCACCCTCCACGTTCTCGTAATAGGCCGCGCGGTGACCCAGCTCCGACAGCAGCGCCATCATCTTGCGGGCGTGGGCCGGATGCACCCGGTCATCACGGGTGGAGGTCAACAGCAGCAGCGGCGGGTACGCCCGATCAGCGCGCACGTTCTGATAGGGCGAGAACTCCCGCAGGAACGCCCAGTCCTGCTCCACGTCGGGATCCCCGTACTCGGCGATCCACGACTTGCCGGCCAGCAGTTTCGTGTACCGGCGCATGTCCAGCAACGGCACCCGGGCGACGACCGCCCCGAACAGCTCCGGATAGCGGGTCAGCATCACCCCCATCAGCAGACCGCCGTTGCTGCCACCGGAGATCCCCAGCTGCCCCGGCGTGGTGATGCCCCGGGTGACCAGATCGGCGGCGACAGCGGCGAAGTCCTCGTACGCCCGCAGCCGGTTCTCCCGCAGCGCCGCCTGATGCCAGGCCGGGCCGTACTCACCGCCACCACGGATGCCGGCCAGCACATACGTGCCACCGTGGGCCAGCCAGCCGCGGCCCATCAGTCCACTGTAGGACGGTGTCATGGTGACTTCGAAGCCGCCGTACCCGTACAGAATCGTGGGTCCGGGGGTTGATCCGCCGGCCACGAAATAGGGGACCCGGGTGCCGTCGGCGGAGACCGCGAAGAACTGCCGCACCGACATGCCGTCGGTGCCGAAGAACTCCGGGCCCCGTTTGAGGGTCTCCATCGTGCCGCCGACCGTGCCGAGACTCAGCGTCGCCGGGCGCAGGAACCCCTCCGACGACAGCAGATAGGAGTCGTCCAGCGCCGGGCAGGTGTCCAGAACGGTCGTGTGGTCGAACTCGCCGGCCCCCGGCAACGGCTCGCGCCGCCACACCTGATGCTCCGGGGTCAGGATCTCGATCCGGGACCGCACGTCGCGCATCGTGGCGAGCAGCAGATGGTTGCGGGTCCACGACCAGCCGCTCAGCGACGTGCGCTCGTCCGGCTCGAACAACACGGTCAGGTCCCGCCCGCCGGCCAGGAAGACCTCCAGATCAACGGCGAGGAGCACACCGGCCGGGTACGTCACCCCACCGGCCGTCCACTCCGACCGCGGCGTCACCAGCAGCCACTCCCGGTGCAGGTCGATGACGGCGTCCTCCGGCACCTCGATGCGCACCAGGTCACCGCCGGGCCGGTACAGCCACTGCTCGCTGCGGTAGAACGTCACCAGCCGGGTCACCAGGCCACGCTCGAAACCGGGCGTCGGATCGTAGGACGAGGTGACCAGCACGTCGTCGGCCGCACCCTCGAACACCGTCTGCGCCTCGGACAACGCGGTGCCGCGCCGCCAGCGCTTGACCACCCGCGCGTATCCCGACGACGTCAGCGCACCCGGCCCGAAGTCCGTCGCCACCAGCAACTGGTCGGCGTCGATCCAGGTCACGTCACTCTTCGCCTCGGGCAGCGTGAACCCGCCGTCGACGAACGCCCGCGTGGTCAGATCGAACTCGCGGACCACCGCCGCGTCCGAACCACCCCGCGACAGGCTGATCAGGCAGCGCTCATAACCGGGGCGCAGCACACTCACCCGGTTCCACGTCCAGTTCTCGCCCTCGGCCCGGTTCAGCGCGCCCACGTCGAGCAGCACCTCCCACTCCGGCGAGTCGGTGCGGAACCGCTCCGGAGTGGTCCGCCGCCACAGGCCCCGCGGATGGTCGGCGTCGGTCCAGAAGTCGTAGTAGAGACCGTCACCGCGGCGGCTCGGGTACGGGATCCGGTCCTTGCTGTCCAGCACCTCCCGGATCGCGTCCTTGGTGCGCGCGAAACGCTCGCCGGACAGCGTGGCCGTCGTCTCGGCGTTGCGGGCCGTCACCCACTCCAGGGCCGCGGGGGTGTCCAGGTCCTCAAGCCAGCGATAAGCATCCTCGGTCACGGGATCGACCCTATTCATCGAGGTCGGTACTTGCCAAGGTCGATGTGGCGCCGGTCGGGGAATATCCGCGGCGTGCCACTAACAGGTGATCCACGCCCGAGTCGGGCGTGGCGCCCGGCTCCGGCCGTCACCATCTCCGGGTGGAGTTGCGGCAGCTCAGCTATGTGGAGGCGGTGGCCCGCTACGGCGGGTTCACCCGCGCGGCCGAGCGCCTGCACATCGCCCAGTCGGCGGTGTCCGCACAGATCCGCGCCCTGGAGATCGAACTCGGCGTCACCCTGTTCGCCCGGACCACCCGCAAGGTGGCCCTCACCCCCGCCGGGGAGATGTTCGTCGCCCGCGCCCGCCGCGTCCTGGCCGAACTCGACGGCGCCCGCACCGAGATGGCCGAGATCACCGCCGTCGTCAGCGGCCGCGTCACCGTCGGCGCCACCGCCTCCCTCGGCGTCTACGACCTGCCGCAAGCCCTCGCCCGGTTCCGCGAACGCCACCCCGGCATCGCCCTGCGCCAGCGCTCCGGCCTGATCACCGGCCTGCTCGGCGCCCTCGACCTGGGCGAACTCGACCTCGTCATCGGCCCGCTGCACGCCGACGTGCCACCCCGTTTCGACGCGCTGCCCCTGGTCGACGAATACCTGATCCTGGCGCTGCCGGTCGGCCACGGCCTGACCCGCGCCGGGCGCCTCACCCTCGCCGAAGCCCGCGACGAACCGTTCGTGTCCATGCCGCACGGCGCCGGCCTGCGCTGGATCCTCGACGACGCGGCCCGGTCGGCCGGCTTCGCCCCGCGCGTCCAGTACGAGACCGACGGCCCGGCCGGCATCCGCGAGATGGTCGCCGCCGGTCTCGGTGTGGGGCTGCTGCCCCGCTCGACGGCGGAGAGCCCGTGCGGTTCCCCGGTGGAGATCCGCCACCTGCACCCGCCGCCGGTACACCCACCGATCGGCGTCCTGCACCACCGGGCCCGGCCGCTGTCCGCCGCCGCCCAGTCGCTGCGCCATCACCTGGTCGAACTGGCCGGCCCCCGCCCCGACCCCACCCACCGCTCCACCCCCGACCCGCCCGACCCTTCTGGCCCGTCCGACCCGGTAGAAGAGACCACCGAGGTCCCCGACTAGCGACGTCCGTGCCCACCCGCTCGGGGTGGTGAGTTCGGGTTCGATCCGGACCGCAGGTCACCATGCTGTCGGTGGGGCCACCTGGCGTGGTGAGTTCGGGTTCGAATCGAACCCCAAGTCACCACGCGGGAAGGGGCATGCGGGGAGCTAGAGGGCGGCGATCAGGAAGTCGATGCCGTCGGCGAGGCGGGATCGGAGCCTGGTGCGGGTCTTGGGGGTGGTCACGAACAGGACTGTCAAGGTGTAGAGCGTCATCGACGCCATGCTGACCAGGGCCACCGTGGCGGACGGGGTGCCGGTGTCGTCCAGGGTCCCGGTGGCCAGGGCCAGGCCGAAACCGGCCACGTTGTTGGCCACGTGCAGGGCGATCGCCGCTTCCAAGCCGCCGGTCCGGACCGTCAGCACGGCGGTCAGCAGGCCGAAAACGATCACGTCGGCGAGCAGCCAGGCCGAGCCGATGCCGTGCGCCAGCCCGAACAGCAGCGACGACACCACGATCCCGGGCCACGGCGAGGCGAACCAGGCCCCGAAGGACTGCAGGATCCAGCCGCGGAACAGGTACTCCTCACCGGCCGCCTGCAACGGCACCAGCAGCAGCACGACGGCCAGGCCGAGCGCCAACTGTGAGCCGTCGAACGCCACGAACGTCGTGTTCTCGCCGGGCAGCAGCATCGTGACGCCGGTCATCAGCGCCACCACCGGCGCGGCGAGCAGCAGAAAGCGGCCCAGCCGGCCCCACCGCAGGCGGCCCGCCACCGAGGACAGTGTCCCGGCCGGACGCCGCTGCACCCAGGCCGCCGCCAGCAGGCACAACGGTGTCAGCATGCCGAGCACCACGGTGGTGACCACGAGTTCGGCCAGGGGGCCGGCGGTCAGGAAGTCGGCCGGGCCGTCGACGGCGTGCACGACCGCCGCGGCGGCGCCGAACAGGCCGGCGAGCGCCACCGGCAGACCGATGATGATCAGCAGGCTGCCGAGCAGGGGCCGCCACCAGCGGTGCCGGTCGGTGCGGGCGAGCCGGTGGAACGGGGTCGTTGTCGTCATGGCTACGAGCGTCCCGGTTTTGCTGGACCGTTTCGTCTGTCGTACGGCCGAATCGGTCCTCTGACTTTCGTTGACATCCGGGGCGTCGCCGTTCCCACGATGGACTGACGATTCCCGTGCCGATTCCCGGAAGTCTTCAGGGCGTCCCCACCACAGTTCCAGCGTCACGGAGGAATCGGCATGCGCAAGGCAGGAATCGTCATCGCGATCGTTCTCACGGTCATCTGCGGCGGCCTCGGCTGGACCGTCTACCAATGGATCGGCCTCGGTAAGGAACTGGCCGAGGCCAGCATCACCCGCGAACAGTTCGACGCGCAGAAGGAGGGCACCGCCCGGAGCCAGGTGCTGGCCGCACTGCCCACACCACTGGGTGACGTCACCGACCAGGAGCTCTACCCCGGCGACCCGGGACGTCAGGGAGCGCCGGCCGGAGCGTCGTGTGTCTACTACGGAATCAGCCCGCTCACCGGCGAGGGCCCGGATCTGTGGCGCTTCTGTTTCGTCGACGGTGCCCTCGCGGAGAAGAGTGCCGTGGCCATTCCCGCGCAGCAATGAATCGATCCGGCAGGATCTACCGGTGACTGTCGTGGAGGAGGTACCGATGTCCGGGTGGCGTGAACGGATCGCCGCGGCCGGCGCCTGGCGCCTGGTCTACGAGGCCGGCCTGATCGTGCTGGTGACGGCCGGTGCGACGGTGCCGGCCGCGGTGACCGCCGAACACCCGGCGGTGCCGTGGCTGGTCGGGCTGGCCACACCGGTGCTGATGGTGCTGCGGCTGATCCACCCGCTCGGCGCGTACGTCGCCGCGGCACTGTTCGGCCTCGGCACCGGCGGCCAGAGCGCTGTGGTGACGGTGGTGCTGAGCGCGTCGCTGAGTTACCGCGCCGCCCGGGCGTGGCAGGTCGGCGCCGGACTGGCCGCCGGCTGGGTCTGCTTCCTGGTCACGATGCACTGGGAGGAACCGCTGACCCCGGAGTGGGCCGTCCTGACCTCGGCCCTGTTCGCGTTCCTGGCCTGCGCACCGGCCGGGGTGGCCCGGCTGGTGCGCCGCCGCCGGACGCTGCTGGCCGCCATGCACCGGCGCAACGTCCAGTTGCACCACGGGCAGGCCGAGATCGCCCGGCAGGCGCAGGCCCGGGAACGCACCCGCATCGCCCGCGACCTGCACGATTCCCTTGGCCACAAACTGACCCTGATCTCCTTGTACGCCGGGATGGCGCGCACCGACGAGACCGACCTCATCCGGCAGACGTCGTCGGCGGCGATGACCGAACTCCGGCAGATCCTCGGCCTGCTAGCCCCGGACGATGGTCAGCCGTCGGTCCGGCCGCTGACCGGTCTGGACGAGCTGGCCGACCAGGCACGGGCCTCCGGCGCCGACGTGGAGATCGTGCGGGAGGGGGAGCCGCGCCCACTGGCGGCGATGACCGAACACGCCGCGTACCGGGTGATCCAGGAAGGCCTCACCAACGCGCTGCGGCACGCGCACGGCGGGTCGATCGTGCTGATGCTGCGGTACGAATCGGACGCGCTGATCGCCCGGGTGACCAACACCCCCGGCCGGCGGACGGTGTCGGTCACCTCCGGTCAGGGGCTGCTGGGGCTGACCGAACGGGTCCGGGTCGCCAACGGGATGCTGTACCACGGGCCGACACCCGACGGCGGGTTCCGGCTGGCGGCCACCCTCGGCTACACCACCCCGTTCGCTCCGGAGCCGTTCCCGGACCTTCCCGACGGCCCGGACTTCGTGTCGATCGTCGACCGGCAGGGACGCCGGTCCCGGATCGCGCTGGCCCTCACCGGCCTCGCCATCGCCGGATTCCTGGTGCTGTGCGCGGCCGGAACCTGGCTCACGGCGGCGCTGGTGGCGGTCGACCGGGAGACGTATGACGCGATCCGGATCGGTCAGCCGGAGGCCGAGGTGCGCGAACTGCTGCCGGACGCCGACGTCGCCCTGACCGGAGCACCCGGCGGCTGCGTGGACTATCAGGCGGGCCTACTGGACCAACTGCGTGTCGAGAGCGGTGAGATGATCTACCGATTCTGTTTCCGGGACGGGGTGCTGGTGGGCAAGCAAGCTCGGGAAGTGCCGTCTTGACCGGCGAGCCCCTGCGGGTGGTGCTGGCCGACGACGACTCGCTGATCCGTACCGCGATCGACGCGATCCTGCGGCCGGTGGACGGCATCGAACTGGTCGCCCAGGCCGCCGACGGCCGGGCCGCGGTCGAACTGGCGGTGCGGCACCGGCCGGACGTGGCGTTGCTGGACATTCAGATGCCGGTGCTGGACGGACTGGCCGCGTTACGGGAGATCCGCCTGGTGGCGCCCGCCGTGCGGGTCGTGGTGCTGACCACCTTCGGACAGGACGAGTACGTCGCGCAGGCCCTCGCCGCCGGCGCGGCCGGGTTCCTGCTGAAGGAGTCGGCGGCCGAGGAATTGGCGTACGCGATCCGGGCCGCCGCGGCCGGCAACGCCTACCTCTCCCCGAAGATCACTCGGCAGGTGCTGGACCGGCTGCCCGCCGCCACCGCCCGCCCGGACCGGGACCGGGCCAAGGCCGACGGGCTCAGCGGCCGCGAGCGGGAGATCCTGATCCTGCTGGCCCAGGGCCTGTCGAACGCCGAGATCGCCCGGCAACTGTTCGTCTCCGAAGGCACCGTCAAAACCCACGTCTACCGGATCTTCACCAAGCTGGGCTGCGAGAACCGGGTCCAGGCCGCGATGCTCGCCCAGCGCGCCGGGCTGCTGGACGGCGATTCCTGACGTCGTGCCCCGCCCGCCGGTGAAGGCGGGCGGGGGGCTTCGCCTCACACCGTGACGCGGTCTCGGATCGCGTGGCCCACCTCGGCTCGCAAGGCGGCGAACTCGGGGAGGCCCCGTAGTTCGCCGGCGGCGATGCCGGTGCGGGGCAGGCTGTACGAGTCGATCGGCTTCGCCCTGCGCAAACGTACCGACTTCACCCAGTACCGGCGGGTCTCGGTCGCCTCAGCCTGACGCGTACGCCTCACCCGGATGCCTACTCGGATCGCCTCGCTCGGACTTCTAGTCAGACGTCTCGCGCGGATTGCTACTCGCACGCCTCGCCCGGAGGACACACCGGGTGGCGATCACCCGGGCACTGGCCGGACTGCAGGACCTGGTCACCATGTCGTACGTCGACGACCACCGGGATGCCCGGGGCTGGGCTTGCACGGCCCCGACCCGGTGAACGGATTCACCTTGCTCCGGCAGGTTTACGAGGCGACCGAGGAGGGCTTCGACGGGCATGTGGCCGTGCCGGCCCGGTGGGGCCGCCTGTCATCCCGGGTGGTCAGCACCGACGCCACCGGCATCGCGATCGGCCTGGCCACCCGCTTCCGGCACCTGACCACCGACGCCGTCGACACCTACCCACCGGACCTGCGCACCGAGATCGAACGTCTTGACGAATGGATCGGCCCCGCAGTCAACATCAACGTGTCCCAGGCCCGCACCGACCCGACGGCGCGGGCCGCACTGCTGGAGGCGTTCGCCCTACTCGACAACCGCTTGGCACACACGGACTTCCTGATCGGCGGCGCACTGACCGAAGCCGACATCCGCCTATGGGTGACCCTGGTCCGCTTCGACGTGACGGTCGACTTCGACCGCACCCTCAGCGCCGGCCTGCACACTTACCCGAACCTGTGGCGCTACGCCCGCCGCCTCTACCGGCGGCCCGCCTTCGCCGACACCACCCGTTTCGCCTCGTTCACCACTCCCGGCGCCACGATCCCGCCTTGGAACTGACACCAGCACCCGCCCACAGCCCCCGACAGCCACCAGCACCAGCACCAGCAAAACCCGTTCAAGCAGCCCCGCGTACGGCGGAAGCCCTCGCCCCACCAGAACCGCCGGCCCGTTGACCACAGCAAACAGTCCACAGACCCCCAGCATCCCCCACCCCGCCACCCGCAGCAGCCGGCTCCCGCCCTTCACCAGTCCGTCGTCGATGCGCGCCCGGCCACCCCCGGCCACCGGGTTTCCTTCCACGGGCAGCCCTCCACCCGCCTTCGGGTTCCGCCCCGTTTCCACACCGGCGCGGTCCGTCTCAGCCGGCCCGCCGGGTTGCCCTCGTCCGGCAGCTTGTCCCAGCCCGAAGGTTCGTCCTTGTGCGGCGGCTTCACTTCGTCCGGCGGTTCCACCTGGTCTGGCGGCTTCACTTCGGCTGGTGGTTTCACCTGGTCTGGCGGTTCCACCTTGTCCGGCGGCTTGACTCTGCCTTGCGGCTTCACCCTGCCTGGCCGCCTCACCTCGTCCGGTGGATTGTTCTTCGCGGTCCGACTTGCCTTGTCGGACCAGCTCGGTCTCGCGAGCCCTGTCGGCTTGGCTGACGGCCTCGGTTTCGGTAGCGATGAGCAGGACGAACAGCGGAGGTAGCGCGGCGACCAGGGCCGCGCCGACACGATGGATCACCGCGGCGAGGCCGGGTTCGGTGCCTGGCAGGTTGGTGGGAAAGACCGCCACCGCGAGCAGAGCCCCACACCATACGGTCAGCATCACCGCGAGCGGCCCGGTCCGCGGCAGGACCCGGCGCGCGCCCACGAGCAGCCAGGCACCAGCCGCGGCCAGAGAACATGCCGCCACTGCCAGTAGCACGGCGCCAGGCCAGGTCTGAACCGAGTCACTGAGCATCTGATCCATCGGGTCGACATCACCGACGAGGAGCAGCGCGGTCCCCGCCACCGCAGCCAGCCCCAGCCCCAGACACACACCGAGATACCAGCGGTCGCCCGCGCCTTGTCGCCGTCCATGTTGACTTCGGCCGAAAGTCATGTCGTGTCTCCGTGCATGTTGATTCCGGTCGATCGTCGCGTCGTGACTTCGTGCATGTTGATTCGGCCGGCCGCCGGCCGGCGATGCAGACCATGGTGACGGTTGCGGGTAGGCGTGGCGTTTTGCGGTACATCTTGATGTGGAGGGACGTTTTGGCGTGGTGTCGTACATGTTGATGGTGGGGTGTCATGCCGCGACCTCGGCGGGGGTCGGCTGGGGGATTGCGTAGAGGTGTTCGAACGCGGCTGTCGTGTGGGTTGCGTCGTGTTGTTCGGCTACCTCTCGGGCTCGGCGGCCCAAGGCTGCCGCGTGCACCGGGTCGCTGAGCAGCCTGGTCAGGCAGTCGGCCAAAGCCGCCGGGTCGCCTGGCGGGAACAAGTAGCCGGTTTCGCCGTCCAGCACCAGATGGGGTAGGGCCGCGGCGTCGGCGCCGATCACCGGGCGGCCGCTGGCCATCGCCTCCAGCGTGACCAGGCTCTGGAGTTCGGCGGTTCCGGCGTTGACGAAGACCGTTGTCGCGGCGTACGCGGAAGGAAGCTCCTCGTCCGGCAGGAAACCGGTGAAGACGACGTGTTCGGCGACGCCCAGGTCGCCGGCCAGAGTGGTTAGTGCGCGGTGTTCGGCGCCGGTGCCGACCAGCAGCAACTTCGCGCCGGTGGACCGCTGGATCAATGCGAACGACTGGATCAACACGTCAATATGTTTCTCGGCGTCAAGTCGTCCTACATACGTGATGACGGGGTTGGCGGCCAAGCCATGGGCACGCCGGAAGTCGGCGGTGGGGGCCTCGGTGCGGAAACGGGCGAGATCGATGCCGCACGAGATGGGCAGGACCGGGCCGGGGATGCCGGAGAGAGTAGCCAGGGCGGCGGCGTACGGGGTGGGCGCGGTAACGATGTCGGCACCGGTGAACACGCGGGCCGCGTCCCGCCACGCCCAGCCGTGCAGGTTCGCTCGCCCAGCCGTACCGATGGGCAGGTAATGAAGCAGGTTTTCCGGCATGAAATGGTTTGTCGCGATGACGAACAGGCCGCGCTCGCGGGCCGCCTCGATCAGCGCCCGGCACAGCGGGAAATGGCTCTGCACATGGACGACATCCGGCCGGACCTCGTCGAGGATCCGGGCGGCTTCCGCCCGCAGCCCCCAACCGGCTCGCCCGGCGGTCGCGCTCGGGGTCCAGGGTGGGCAGAAACGGTAGCCGGGGTGGCCGGGGATCGGCAGGGAACGGACGCGGTGTTCGGTCACGCCGGTCGCGGTCCGGACGGTGTGGCTGCGGAGACCCAGTGACGGCGCGGCCACGTGCACCTCGTGCCGGGCAGTCAGGGCGACAGCCAGGCGCTGGGCGAAATAGGACGCCCCGTTGACGTGGGGTGCGTAGGTGTCGGCGCCGATGAGGACACGCATGGGAGTCTTCCCTTTCGCAGGAGGTATCGCTTCAACAGGAGGTGGCCGGTCAGTACCGGCACCGCCACAGCGGCGGTGAGCAGCAGGATTCCGCCGGGCAGCGCCAGCAGGCCGGCCAGCCGGTCGCCGATCAGGACCCCGAGACCGATCAACACCAGGCCGCGTACGGCGGCGGTGGCCACGACCCAGGCGAGGAACCGGCGGTACGGGACCCCGGCCAGCCCCGCCGCGACGAACGCCGGAAGCGCGACGACGTCGACGAGTTTCGCGGTGATGACCAGCCGGTGCAGCGGCATCCCGGCCAGCCGGTCGAGCATTGCGGTCACCGTCGGGCGGTCGATGAGCCGAGCCATCCAGGACCGTTGCCCCGGCCGGACGGTGAGGTGGTCGGGCTGTGGCCGCGCCGCCGGATCGGCGGGTGTCGCGGGCCGGGCGGATCGTTGCTGTGCGAAGGCCGGGCCGCGCGCAAAGGGCCGGGCGGCTGACCGGCCGGCCAGGTAGAGCAGGCTGTCGCCCAGCACCTCGGCCGCCACGACGATGCCCCAGACCGGCCAGAACGCGGCGGCGCCCGCACCGATCAGGGAACCCGCGGTGATCGTCGCGGCCGGCCCCTCGACCAGGACGAGAGGCCCCAGCACCAGGTAGGGATCCATGCCGGACAGCTTCGGGCGGAGGTCACGCCCGCGTCGTCCCTCCACGGAGGCCACGAGAGTAGCTCCGTGGTAGGGGGTCCGGTGGCTCCGCGGAGGGACGCCCCGGACGATGTCCGGTCGGTAGCCTCGCTGGTGTGGACGGGACGCGACGGCTCTGGGTGCTCATCGTGGGCGCGTCCGCGGGTTTCCTGCTGGTCGTCACGTCACTGTTGATGACGTCGATCTACGACGTGCCGCTGCTGGTGTCGTACGCCGCCGCGACCGCCCAGTGTGTGGCGCTGCCGATGGCGTTGTGGCGGCCGTGGCCGGCGCTGGTGCTGCAGCTCGGCGGGTTCATGACGTTCGCCTGGGTGCAGCCGGTCGGAGCGGGGCTCTGGCCGCTGCCGGGGCCGGTGATGATCCTGCTGGTGGCGCACGTCGGGCTGGTCGGGGCGACCCGGCCGTGGCGGGAGGCGGTGCTGACCTGGTGGGGCACCGCGCTCGCGGCGATCGTCCTGGTGCTGGCCGACCCCCGGCAGCGGCCGCTGGACGACGGCGACGTCTCCCTGGTCCTGTACGCGATGATCTCGGTGCTCACCCTGTTCGCGGTGATCGCCTGGAACCAGCGGGGGACCGCCCGCCGGCAGCTCGCCGCGGCGCAGCGGGACGTCGAGCTGGAGCAGGCGCAGCGGGCTCTCGTGGAGGAGCGCAACCGGATCGCCCGGGAACTGCACGACGTGGTCGCGCACAGCATGTCGGTGATCCACATGCAGGCGACGTCCGCCGAGTACCGGATCAAGAACCTGGACCCGGAGTCCCGCGACGAGTTCGTCCGGATCGCCGCCGGCACCCGGCGGGCGCTGCGTGAGATGCGGCAACTGCTGGCGCTGCTGCGCGAGGAGGACTCGGAGAACGAGTTGCAGCCGATGCCGGACCTGGAGCATCTGGCCGAGCTGGCCGATTCGGCGCGGCGCGGCGGCATCCCGGTCGAACTCGACGTCGCCGGTGACCTGGGCGGCACGGACCTGCCGGACACGGTGGGCCTGGCCGCGTACCGGATCGTGCAGGAGTCCCTGAGCAATGTGGTCCGGCACGCTCCGGGCGCCCCGACCCGGGTGATCGTCTCGGAACAGGCCGGCGAACTCGTCGTCGAGGTCGTGAACGACCTTCCCACGCAGACGCCCCGGCCGATCGAGGACGGCGGCGGTGTCAGCCACGGGCTGCTCGGCATGCGCGAGCGGGCTCGCCTGGCCGGCGGCGCCGTGCGGACCGAGGCCCGCCCGGAGGGTGGTTACCGGGTGACCGCCCGATTCCCCTTGCTGGAGGAACGGGCAGTGGAGGAACGGTCAGTGGAGAAACGGGCAGCGGAGAAGCAGATGACAGAGGAACAGGCCGGATGATCCGTGTGCTCGTGGTCGACGACCAGCCGATGATCCGGGCCGGGATCCACGCGATCCTCGACTCGCAGACCGACATGTCGGTCGTCGGGGAGGCCGAGAACGGCCGGGTGGCGGTGGGCCGGGCCCGCAGCCTGCGGCCGGACGTGGTGCTGATGGACGTGCGGATGCCCGAACTGGACGGGCTGGCCGCCACCCGGGAGATCCTGGGCGCGCCCGGCCCCACGCCGCGGGTGCTGATGCTCACCACGTTCGACATCGACGACTACGTGTACGAGGCGCTTCGGGCCGGCGCGAGTGGTTTCCTGCTCAAGGACAGCGAACCCGAAGAACTGATGCGGGCGGTACGGGTCGTGACGAACAGCGAGGCCCTGTTGTCACCACGGATCACCCGCCGCCTGATCGAGAACTTCATCGGCACCCAGCCGGCCGCACCGTCCACCGCGGTGAACGCCCTGACCGACCGGGAGCGCGAAGTCCTCGTGCACGTGGCGATGGGCATGTCCAACGCCGAGATCGCCAGGGAACTGTTCATCGCCGAGCAGACCATCAAGACCCACGTCAGCCGGATCCTGCACAAGCTGGGCCTGCGGGACCGGGTGCACGCGGTCGTCTTCGGTTACGAGAACGGCCTGGTCAGTCCGGGTCGCCGGGCGTGACCGGGCCCGGATCGTCGTCGGTGGTGAGCCACAGCCAGGTCAGGAAACCGATCGCCACCACGGCGGCGACCCCGGCCGCGCCGGTCAGGAAGGTGAGCCGGCTGGGCTCCGGCAGCGTCGTCATGGATTCCGAGGTCTTGCCGAGGAGCAGGCCGAGCACGGTGACCGGTGCCGTGATCGCCGCCGTGACCAGCAGCGGCAGACCGGCGATCCGGCTCGGGCGCTCCGGTCTGCCGGCGATCCGCCAGCGGGCCAACCGGATGCCGGTGACGGCGAGCGCACCGCAGCCCAGCACCACGAGCAGAGCGGCGATGACATCACTGGGCCGGTGCCACTGCGCCCACACGGTGCCGATCGCGATGGCGGCCGTGTAGCTCGCGCCGATCAGCGCGGCCGTCCCCCGCAGTGCCGACGGCAACACCAGGACCAGGGCGAACGCCACCGACGCGGCAGCGGTGACGTGCCCGCTGGGCAGCGAGTTCGGATAGCTCGTCCCGTCGAACGGCAGCCGGGGCAGCCAGCTCTTCAGGATCTGGCTGGTGGCGTTGGCGGTCAGCACCAGGACGGCGGCCCCGATCGCCAGGTCGGCCCGTTTCCGGAACACCCCGATCGCCGCGGCGACGATGCAGACCAGCACCAGGCTGGTCAGGGTGGTGGCGTCCATGGTGCGGCTGAGGATGTCCTCCACCCGGGGATGCTGCACGTCGGTGCCGAGCATGGCGGCGGTGTCCAGCCACTGCCCGGAGATGGTCCGGACGAAGACGTGATAGGTCGCGACCGTCCCGATGGCCGCGAGCAGCCCGACGGCTACCGGTGCCAGGAGATACCCGGCACCGGGCCGCTGACGAACCATGGTCATCCGAGCGTGCCTCCAAGCTTGCCGAGCGGCCGATCATAAACGGTCCGGGCAAAACGGCTTCCAAGAAACCTCGAAGATTCGATCGGCAGGGTCGGCGGTGATCGAAAGGAACGATTATGTCGACGCAAACCCTGCCGGACAGCACCCGCCGCCACCGATCCGAACGCCGGGCCCTGGCGGCCACCGCACTGACGGCCGCCTTCTGGCTGACGGTCGTGATGACGTTCGTCCTCTTCGCCATCTGGGGCGGCCCGCAGCGGCTCACCGCCGGCACGGCCCTGACCTCGCTGGGCACCATGGCCGGACTGCTCGGCACCGACCTGGTGCTGGTCATGGTCTTCCTCGCGGCCCGGGTGCCGCTCGTCGACCGGATCATCGGCCACGACGTCGCACTGGCCCATCACCGGAGACTCGGCGAACCCGCGCTCTACCTCATCCTTGCCCACTTCGCCCTGCTGACCACCGGCCGCTCGATCGAGAACGGTCACGATGTCGTCGCCGAGACCCTCGCGCTGATCGGCGGTCCCGAGGACACCGGTCTGGCCTACATCGGCCTCGTGGTGTTCGTCGTCGTCGTGGTGACCTCGGCGGTGACGGCGATCCGGCGCTGGTTCAGCCACGAGGTCTGGTTCGCCGTCCACGCGCTCAGCTACCTCGGGATCGTCATGGCGCTCCCGCACCAGAGCATGGACGGCGCGGTCCTGGACCCGCAGTCCAACCGGTGCGTCTACTGGCTGACCCTCTACGCCGTCGCCTTCGGATCGATGCTCGTCTTCCGGGTCGTCGTGCCGATCGTCCGCAGCGTGCGGCACGGCATCCGGGTGACGAGTGTCGAGCGGATCGCCCCGGACGTGGTGTCCATCCACCTGTCCGGCCGGCGCCTGGACCGGCTGCGCGCCGCGGGCGGGCAGTACGCGATCTGGCGCTTCTGGACACTCGGCACGTGGTTCCACGGGCACCCGGTCTCGCTGTCGGCGGTACCGACCGCGACCACGGCCCGGATCACGGTGCGGGCACTCGGTGCGGGCAGCGCCCGGATCAGCCGGGTCCGGCCGGGCACCCGGGTCGGGTTCGCCGGGCTGTTCGGCATCTTCACCGATGCGGCCCGCAGCCGCCCCCGGCTGGCGGTGGTCGCGGCGGGTGTCGGCGTCACGCCGGTGCGGGCGATGCTGGAGGACTCGCCGCTGAGCGCCGGTGAGGCGACCATCGTCCTGCGGGGCGGCGGCGCCGACGACCGTTACCTGTGGGACGAGGTCGAGACCCTGGCCGCGGCCTCGGAGAGTACCGTGATCGAGATGTCGGGACCCCGGCCGGAGGATGCCGGCACGTGGATGTCCGCTGACGCCGTACGCCGCGGGGTGTCGATCGAGGATCTGTTCCCCGACCTGATGGACTCCGACCTGTACGTGTGCGGCCCGCCGGCCTGGGCGGACGTGGTCGTCCGGGACGCGCGTGCAGCCGGTCTGCCGCCCGCACAGATCCACATCGAGAGATTTGACTGGTGAACGTTGTGCCGGAGAGCCCACGCCTACTGCTCGTCGAGGACGACGTCCGGCTCGCGGCGATGCTCGCCGAGCTGTTCACCGCCGAGGGCTACGACGTGGTGCAGGCGAACGACGGTCAGCGCGCGCTGCACGAGGGGCTCACCCGGCAGTTCGAGGTCCTGGTGCTCGATCGTGGACTGCCCGCGATCGAGGGACTCGACGTCCTCACCAGGCTGCGCAGCCGCGGGGTCCGTACTCCCGCGCTGGTCCTCTCCGCCCTGGGCAACCCGGCTGACCGGGTGGAGGGCCTGGACCGGGGTGCGGAGGACTATCTGCCGAAGCCGTTCGACATCGCCGAGCTCCTCGCCCGGATCCGGGCCCTCGTGCGCCGGCACGACACCACCGCCGTGGTGCTGGCCGTGCCGGGCGGCGCCTTCGACACCCAGACCCGCACGGTGACGACCGGTACCGGGCTGGTCGCCCTGTCCGAAGGGGAGGCGCGCCTGCTGGAACGGCTGGCGCGGCGCTCCCGGCAGGTCTTCGGCCGGGACGACCTGCTGGCCACGGTCTTCCCCGACGCGACGGATCCGGGGGTGGTCGACACCTACGTCCACTATCTGCGGAGAAAGCTGGGCCGAAACGCGGTCCACACCGTCCGCGGCCTCGGTTACCGGCTGGGCCCAGTGGGATGAATCCCGAGGTGAGGAGTGCGTCGGCCCGTCTCACGGTCCAGTTCGCGGCGCTCATGACACTGCTGCTGATCACCGTGCTGGGTCTGGTCCTGGTGCTGTTCAAGATCAGCACCGACGCGACGACCGAGAAGGATCTGCGGGACGCCTCCCGGCTCACCACCGCGCAGATCGCCCCGAGTGGCATCTTCGTGACCGTCATCCGGGGCGGCACGGTGACGGTGCCGAACGGCCAGCCGGACGGACTCGTCGACCGGGAGACGGCCAGGCGGGTGTCCGGCGGGGCCGGGCCGGTCCTGCGGGAGCGAACCGTCGGCGGGCGTGACTACACCACCCGCACGACACGGCGCGGTGACCTGGTCGTTCAGGTCACCGCGGAGGAGCACCGGAACGAGGCGAACCTCCGGCGGCTGGCGTTCGTGCTGCTGTGGTCCGGGGTCGCCGCCCTGAGTATCGCGGCGTTCGCCTCGTACGTGATGGCCCGGCGCGCGATCCGGCCGTTGGCTGAGGCCCTGGCCGGTCAACGAAGGTTCGTGGCGGCCGCGAGTCACGAACTCCGGACGCCGTTGACACTGCTCAGCACGCGTGCGCAACTGCTGAACCACCGGTACCGCGACGATCTGCCCGCCGGCTTGTCGGCGTCGCTCGACGAGATGACCCGGGACACCCGCACGTTGAACCAGATCCTCGACGATCTCCTGGTCGCCGCCGATCCACGCGACCAGACCGGCACCGAGGACGTCGATCTGGTCGCGACCACGGATGCGGTCATCGACGCGATGCGCGACGAGGCGGACGCCCGCCAGATCACGCTGACCAGGTCCGGAACGGCGGAACCAGCGGTGATCCGCGGTTCCGGGGCGGCCGTCGCCCGGCTCTGCACCGCCCTGGTCGCGAACGCGCTCGACTTCGCGTCGACCCGGGTGACCGTCCGGATCGACGCCGACGGCCGGACCGCGGTGCTGAGCGTCGTCGACGACGGCCCCGGATTCGCGCCGGACCTGGTGGCACACGCCTTCGAACCGTTCGTGACCGGCCGGCCGGCCGGAGAGAGCGGCACCCACTCCGGCCTGGGCCTGGCGATCGTCGCGGAGATCACCCGGCGGCACGACGGCCGTGTCCACATCCAGCGAGGTGACCACGGGGCCGTCGTGCTGCATCTGCCGCTCAGAGCTTCTTGACGAGCACCTTGCGGCCGGAGGCCTTCACCGAGTACGTGACGGTCGACTTCGTCCACGGGTTCGTCGCCGACACCCGTACACCGCCGGAGACGTCCTTGACCTTGACCATGGTGACGCCGGCCGCGCGGTTGGCGGTGGTCACGTCCCTGCGGACCAGTTTGCGCAGGCTGGCGACCTTGACGGTGCGGCCCTTCGCGGCCGCCCGAGTGCTGGCGGCGCCCTTGGTGGCGGCCAGTTTCACGGTGGCGGCCATGTCGAGGTAGGCGACCCCCCGGTTCACGGTGGCCACGTCCAGAACCGTGGCGGCGGCCGGCAGGGTCACCGTCTGGGCGGCGTAGGTGAAACCGACGGTGGCCTTCGAACTGGTGGAGGACAGCTCGACACCGGTCAGGACCGACGCTGCGGTGGTGTGGATGAGGACCGTGACCTTCTGGTCGTTCTCGGTCACCTTGTAGTCGATGGTGCCGTCGTCGTGGACCGTCTTGGTGCCCGGGATCGAGTAGTACTCGACCAGGGACGCCGAGTCGAAGGCGCTGTCCTTGACGAACTCGGCCAGTTTCAGCTTCTTGTCGGCGGCGAACACGTACTTGACCGCCGATTTGCCCATCATCCGCAGCGCCTTGACCTGCTCGGTGTCGGCCTGCGTCCAGACGCCCTGGCCCTCGGCGGCGAACGAGCTCTCGGTGCCGTACCCGGAGACCGCGGTGACCTCGCCGAACCGGCCCAGCACCGGGTCGACCATCACGGTGTCCTTGATCGTCATGGTCTCACCGGCCGCGGACAGCGAGAAGTCGGTCACCGCACGCCAGCCGCCCGCACCGGCCGACGTCGACGCGGTACCGACCGTGCGCAGGGCGGTGCGCATCTCGGCAGCGGTCAGCGTGGTGGTGGTGTCGGCGGCCCAGGCCGCGCCGGGCGCGACGAGCAGACTCGCGGCGACGGTGGCGGTGGCGAGTAGAACGGCGGGCCGGGTGGCAAGGGACATGCGGTTGACCTCGGGATTCATGTCGGAACTGGCGACTGTACGTTTCGGCGGGAAATGCCGTGGCTTGAGAATTAGTCGACCGGGCAGAATCGGTCGCATGATCACCGCGGAACTGCTCGCCGTCCTCGATCCGCTGTCCTTCCGGCAGCGGCTCAGCCACGTCGCCGTCTGGGCGCGGACGGCGGCGAACCGGGCTGAGGTCACCGCCGAACTGCGCGCCGGTGGGCCGTACGAACGCCGGCTCGCCCTGGTCGCCGCGATCACCACCGGGGACGAGGCGGGCATCCGGGCGGCGTGCGGCGACGAGACACCGGCGATCCGGGGCGAGGCGTTCCGGGCCGCTCTACGCGCCGGCCTGGACGTCTGGCACGAGGATCTGCCGGCCGCCGACCGGCGCCGGATCTACCACGCGTTGCGGCTGGTCGAGGCGCCCGGCGTCGCCGACGAGCTGATCACCCGGGTCGCCGCGGCGCACGGGGACGCGGAGGCCGCCATGCTGCTGACGGCTTGCGGACCCGATGTCGTACGCCGATCGCTTCCGGTCCTGGAACACGCCGTCAACCTGTCGGCTCTCGCCCGTCGGCACCCTGGCCCGTTCCTGGAGCGGGTCACCGATCGTCTCGACCAGGCGCCGACCGCCGACGTCCGGGACCGGATCTGGACCCTGGTCGCCGACGCGCTGCTGCACTGCGACCCGGCCGGTGTGCTCGACCTGCTGGAACGATTCGGCCCGGAGGACCGTCTGCCGGGCCGGATCCGCGGGTACGGCCGGATCGCCGCGGTCGACCCCGCCCGCCTCGCCCACCTGATCGCCGCACCGGGCCGGGCCGCCTGGACCGCCCGCAACCCGCTGCCCAGGGCGGTCCTGCGCCGTCTCGCCGTGCTGCCGGCCGCCGGCCTGGCACCGATCGCGGTCCGTCTCCGGGACCGCCCGTGGCAGTTCACCCTCCTGCTGAAGAATCTGCCCCCGGCCCGGCGCGGCGAACTGTACGACGCGGCCGGACTGTCCGCGGTGGACGTCCCCTCCACCGATCTGATCGAGGTGCTGCCGCACGCGGTCCGGATCCGCGAGGCGACCCGCGTGCTCACCCTGCCGCAGGTGCGCGACCACGAGACCATGGCGCTCGCCTGGAGCGGTTTCCTGGCCTGGCCGCAGGCGTCCGCGGCGGCCAGCGCCCGGCTGCGCTCGGGCGCGGCGGTGGAGCGGGCGCAGGCTTGGACGGTGCTGATCTCCGCGGCCCGCCGGTCCCGTGATCCGCAGGCCGTCGCCGAGGTGCTGTCCGGGCTGCCGCGGCTGCGCAACGAACAGGACCCGGTCCGGTTCGCCGCCCTGTCCGCCCTGGCCGGGGCGGCGCACCTCCTCCGCCCGCTCGGCGCCGGAGCACTGACCCGGGTGGTCACCGACGCCGTCGAGGCCCGCGACACCCACCAGGCCGTGATGAACGCGCTGTCCGCCCTGGCCACCGAGACGTTGCGGCTGCACGTCGACGTCCCCGAACTGCGGGAGTGGGCGCTGCTGACGATCGACCTGACGACCACCACCGCCAAGGTTCCGGCGTTGCGCCGGTTCGGCCCTCAGCTGCGGCGCGGGCAGGAGACGATGGTCTTCGACCGGTTGCGCGGCTGGGTGACCGCGGCCTTCGACCGGGGCGACGTCCGGCCGTTGTTCGCGCTCACCCGGGCCCTGGGCAAGCGCGCCCGTCTCGTCCCGGAGCTGCAGGAACTGCTGGGCCGGGCCACCGAACCACCACAGGTCCAGTCGGTGGCCCGCGAGGCGATCGCCCTGTGGCTCGACGACCCGCGCGAACGGCCGCACCGGGTCGAGACGCTGCTGGCCGCCGACCCGTCCACGGTCACCATCGACACGGTGTGGAACACCATCGACGGGAACCGCACGGACCTGCTCGACCGGGTCCTCGACGCACCACCGCGAGGCCGTTTCGTCGGGGACGAGGGCCACTGGCTGCCGCGCGAGTCCCGGCCCGAGCGGTGGCTGCCCCGCCAGCAGGCCCGCTACGCCGAACTGCTGCGCCGGGATGTCGACGACACCGGGCTGACGGCGGGGCAGCGGGCCCATGCACTCGCTACCGCCGCCCGCATCCCGGTCGCCGGCCGCGACATGCTGCTGCGGTACGTGGATTCGCCGGACGTGGTCCTCGCCGAGACCGCGCTCGCCGAACTGGTCTGGACCGACAACCCGGCCGGCGCCCTGGTCACGCTGCTCGCCCGCGCGGGTGACGACCGGGCCCGGGTCGCCCTCTACGCGGCCGGGCGGTCCGCCGCCGACGTGCCGCCGTCCCGGCTGACCGCACTGCTGGTCCCGCTGCTGACCGCGACCGAAGGGGTCAAGGTCACCAGCCGGAAGGAGGTGGCCCGGCTGCTCGGCCAGTACGGCGAACCGGCGGTGATGGCGGTGCTCCGGGACGCCTGGGCGGACCCGTCGGCCCACCGGGACGTGCGCGCGGCGATCGTGTCGGCGGCCCGGCAGCGACTGGCGGTCACGGCGAGCTGGACGATCCTTTCCGGCGCAGCCGACGGCAGCCGGGAGGAACGGCGGGCGGTGCTGGGCGCCGACCCGTGGCGGATCGCCGAACGGCACCGGGAACGATTCGCGTCGCTGATCGCCGCGGCCTGCCGCTCCGAGGACCGGGAACTCCGCCGGGAGGCCCTCGCGCGGCTGCCGCTGTGGGCGTCGTGGACCACCGAGGTGGGGGCGCTGGCGCTGGAGTCCCTGACCGATCTGGACGAGCCGCCGGTCGCGGCGGGGGAGTTGCTGCGGGTGCTCGACGGTGCGGACCTCCGCACGGTGCTGCTGCGGCTGGCCGACCTCGACGCGGCCGACGAACGGCCCGGTGACGCCGGTTCCGATCGTCCGGCGTACCGCCGCCTGAACCTGATTCTGACCCTCACCGCCGACCGCGCGCGCCTCCCGAGGACCGTGGACTGGTCGGTGGAGATCGCCGCGGCACGGGAGCTGGCGGCCCGGCCCGGACTGCTGCGGCCGGCCGCCGGGATGCTGCTGCATCTGGGCTGGCTGTCGCATCTGGACGAGGTCGCCGACCGGTGCGCCGGCCAGCCGGTTCTCGCGGCCGGTCTCGCCGGCACGGTCCGGGACGTCGCCGGGGACCGGGACCACGACGTGCCGGCCGAGGTCCTGGCGACGGCCGGGCGAATGGCCACGCGCGGTGACCTGGCCGGCGGACTGTTCGCGACCGCGCTGGCCGAGCGGGGCGGCACGCACGGTTGGGCGGGCCCCTGGCGGTCGCTGCTGCTCACCCTGCGAGCACACCCCGACGCGGCGGTACGGGGGACCGCGTACGACGTGGACATGACTCTGCGCTGACCGGCGCCCGGGTGGTCCACCGTCCGGTGTGGACCGCCCGTGGGCTCCGGTGACCGGCGGCGTATGCTCGGCGCCACCCGCTGACGCCCTCCGACGGAGCCGCCGCCATGACCGACAGTGACGAAACCGCGAAGCTCGACACCAATGTTCCGCACTCGGCGCGGGTGTGGAACTACTGGCTCGGCGGCAAGGACAACTTCCCGGTGGACCGGGCGGTCGGTGACGACTTCACCGGCTTCTACCCGGACATCACCGTGGTGGCGCGGCACTCGCGGGCATTCCTGAAACGGGCCGTCACGTTCCTCGTGCAGGAGCAGGGCATCCGCCAGTTCCTGGACATCGGCACCGGCATGCCGACCGCGGAGAACACCCACCAGGTCGCGCAGGCCGCCGCCGCCGACGCGCGGATCGTCTACGTCGACAACGACCCGCTCGTCCTGGTCCACGCGCGGGCGCTGCTGACCAGCACGCCGGAGGGTAAGACCGACTACGTCGACGCGAACCTGCACGAGCCCGCGAAGATCATCGCGGCGGCGAAGGAGACGCTCGACTTCAGTCAGCCGGTCGGCCTGATCCTGATGAACATCCTCGGTCACGTGCCCGACCTGGAGCAGGCCGTCACCATCGTCGAGGCGTTGCTGGCCGAGCTGCCGTCCGGCAGCTACTTCCTCACCGCGGACGGCACCAACGTGATCGACGGCCCGGCCTTCGAGGAGGCGATCGGCGTGTGGAACGCGAACGCCCCCCTCAGCTACCACCTGCGCCACCCGGACGAGATCGCCCGCTTCCTCGACGGCCTCGAGGTCCTGGAGCCGGGCCTGGTCCCGTGCTCCCGGTGGCGTCCGGCGCCGGACGCCGCGGGCGAGGACCTGCGTGAGGTCGACGAGTTCGGCGCGGTCGCCCGCAAGCCCTGATCACACCACCGGTTCCGGCTGCAGGAAGCGGGCGTCGAGGTCGGCGGCCGGAGTCGGCCGGGCGAAGTGGTACCCCTGGGCGGTGTCGCAGCCGAGACCGATCAGGGCCTGCGCGGTGAAGACGTCCTCGACACCCTCGGCGACGACGGTCAGGCCCAGGTTGTGTGCCAGGTCGACGGCCGAGGCGACCAGGGCGCGGCTGCTGTTGTCGTCGACCATGTCGGTCACGAACGACCGGTCGATCTTCAACTCGTCGACCGGCAGCAGTTTCAGGTACGACAGCGACGAGTACCCGGTGCCGAAGTCGTCGATCGACGTCTTCACCCCCAGGGCGCGGATGCTGCGCAGCGCGTCGATCGTGGTCGTCGGGTCGGACATCACGGTGTACTCGGTGATCTCGATGCACAGCAGCTCACCGGGCACACCGGTGGACTTCAGCAGGGCGGCCAGACGGCCCGGGAAGGTGGCGTCCAGCAGGCTGCGGGTCGAGACGTTCACGGCCACCGGCACCCGGTGGCCGGCTTCCAGCCAGTCCCGGGCCTGCCGCAGCGCCAGATCCAGGACCCGCTCGGTGAACGGGTGGATCAGGCTGGTGGTCTCCAGCACCGGCACGAACTGTCCCGGGGGCACCGGCCCGCGGTCCGGATGGTTCCAGCGGGCCAGCGCCTCCACCCCGGCGAGCGTGCCGTCGCAGAGCCGGATCTTCGGCTGATAGTGCAGGGTGAACTGGCCGGCGTCGGTCAGGCCTCGCCGCAGGTCGCCGAGCAGGGTGAGCCGGTCGTTGCTGTCCGGGGCGGTGGTGCCGTCGAACCGGCGGAAGCTGTCGTGCTGCTGTTTCGCGTCGTGCAGGGCACTGTCGGCGTGCCCGAGCAGGGTGCTGACGTCGTCGTCGGCGGAAGCGGTCGCCGCCCCGACACTGACCTCCAGGTCGACGGTGATGTCGTCGAGGTGGAACGACTGGTCGAAGGCGTCGCGCAGCCGGGTGACGACCACGTCGGCTCGCGCCGGGTCCAGGTCGCGCAGCAGGATCGCGAACTCGTCGCCACCGATCCGGGCGACCAGATCGGTGTCGCGGACCACCCCGGCCAGGCGCCAGCCGGCCTCGGCCAGCAGCCGGTCCCCGATGTGCGGGCCGAGCTGGTCGTTGACGTGCCGGAACCCGTTGATGTTGACGGTCAGCACGGTGATGCCGGGCAGGCTGTGCACCGGCCGTGCCGCGGTCAGCTCCCGGTGCAGGCGGGTGGTGAACGCGGCCCGGTTCGGCAGCCCGGTGAGCTGATCGGTGGAGGCCATCGCCTCCACCTGCCGCCGGTGCGAGCGCATGGACAAACCGAACAGGGCGAGCACGATCAGGGTGAGCCCGAACGAGATCAGCCCGGCCCAGACCAGCCGGTCGGAGTTGGCCTCGGCGATGTCCTGGTTGGCATGGAACCGTTCCGAGTGCTGGTCGCGCAGTTGCATCAGCCGGGTCGAGATGCGCGCGTACGACGGCTCGATCACCGTCTCCAGATGGCTCTTCGCCTTGGCGGTCTCACCCCGGTCCAGCATCCCCAGGTACAGGTTGATGTCCTGGCGCAGGTTGATCTGCCGCTGGGCGATGGTGCCCGCCTCCATGGCGTCACCGTGATCGTCGACGACGTCAGCGAGTGCCAGCGTGGCACGGTAGGTGCGGTCATCGGCGTCGAGCAGTTGCCCCCGCTCCGAGCCGTCCGGTTCGGCAGCGGTCGCCTCGATCAGCGCCATCTCCCGCGCTGACAGGTAGGCGGCCTGGTCGTAGGCGGCCATGGTGTCGCCGTCGCGGACGAGGGTTCCGACGATGTCGGCGTGCCGCCAGTTCTCGCCCAGAGAGAACCCGGAGAGCAGAGCCAGGGACACCACGAGCGTCCCGACCGCCCACCGCCGAGTCCGCCGGTTCATCCGGCCACGACCCGGTTGCGCCCGGCGTTCTTGGCCTCGTAAAGCGCCTCGTCGGCGAGTTTGGTGAGCTGTTCCGGGCTGCCGTTGGTGACCGGCGTGCCGGAGACCACCCCGACACTGATGGTGACGACGCCGCTGTCCGCCAGCGGGTGCGGCTGGCCCATCAGAGCCACCGACTCGCAGGCGCGTTCCGCCACGACCAGGGCGTTCTCGTCGTTGGCTCCGGGCATCACGATGCAGAACTCCTCACCGCCGTAACGGGCCACCAGATCGGTCGCCCGGACGCTCGTGCGCAGCGCGTCGGCGACCATCCGCAGACAGACGTCACCACCCTGGTGGCCGAAGTGGTCGTTGTACTTCTTGAAGTTGTCGATGTCGATCATCGCGACGCCGACCGGTTCACCGGAGCGCTGCGAACGCTGCCACGTCTCGTCCAGGAACGCGTTGAGCTTGCGCCGGTTCGGCAGCCCGGTCAGTGGATCGGTGACGGTCAGCACTTCCAGGCGGTTTTTCGCCTCGTTCAACTCCTCGGTCCGCTCCGCCACTTTACGCTCCAGCGACGCGTAGACCTGCGCGTTCTCCAGGGAGACGGTGAGCTGACCGGCGATCATGTCGACCGCGTCGAGCCGTCCGGAGAACGCCCGCCGGCTCAGCCGGTTCTCCAGCACCAGTACAGCCCGCGACTGGCCCTGCCCGATCGGGACGATCAACAGCGAACAATGATCAAGACCGGCCAGGTACGGATCCTTCCCCACCCGGTCGTCCAGCGTCACGTCATCGACAAGCATCGTCTCGCGGGTGCGTTCGGCGTACCGGATCGCGGTCAGCGGCAGCAACGCGCGCTCGCCCGCCTCCTCGACGTCCATCGCGGGCCGTCCGCCGTCGCCCAGCAGCATCATCCGCCCGGTCGGCTCGTCCCAGGTCACCAGGTGCACGGCGGTGGCCCCGGTCATCTGGCCGAGGACGTGCTGCACCCGGATCCGCAGCTGATCCAGGTCGCGTTCCGAACTGAGTGCCCGTGCCGCCTCCAGCACCGCCATCAAGTCGATGACCTCTGTCGACAGGTTGATGCTGTGCGCGTTGTTGGTGGCGGTCCGCGACCCGGCGGACTGCCCGAACACCGTCCGCAGCGACGGATGCGCCCGTTTGAGAGCGTGCACCTTCCCGGCGGCACCCCAGGCGGCGTAACCGGGCAGCGCCTCACCGAGCAGCCGGGCGCCGACGTGCTCCATGCCGTGCTCCAGGTAGAACCGGGCGGCCAGCTCGGTGATCAGCGGCGCGTGCCAGGACCGGCCGGCGGTCGCCGCGTCGGCCATCGCGGCGTCGTAGGCGGCCACGGCCCCCGGGAAGTCGCCGTGCACGGCCGCCCGGGTCGCCTCGACCAGCCGGAACAGGTGCCGGAAGTTGCCCGGCTGCCCGGCCGCCCGCGCGGCCAGGAAGTCCCGGCTGCGGTCCAGCACCGCCAGGGCCTCGTCACGCTCCGGGCCGGTGGAGGTCCGGGCGGTCACCGCGGCACCGAGCGCGGCCAGCACGTGACCCGGGGCGAGCAGGTAGACGCCCGGCGTGGCCGGGAGCAGCTCGAGCGCGTGCCGGCTGAACCGGACCAGGTCCTCGTCGTCGCCGTGGATCGCCGCCGACAGGGCCCGTACCACCGCGTAGAAGGCGGCTGCCGCGTCGTTGCCGGCCAGCCCGTCGAAGAACTCGTCGTTGTCGAAGGCCTCCAGGCCCCGCATCCCGCGGACGAACCGGCCGACGGTGCCGAACATGGCGTTGTCGTGACCGGCCCCGATCCGTTCGGCGAACGCGCTGGCGGCCTGCGCCTCCCGGTTGAACGCCTCCAGATCGGCCGCGACGTCGAGCATTTGCGGCACCGACGTGTAGTAGGTGTAGAGCGCGTTGCGCAGATCCCCGCCGCGCAGCAGGCCGTCGCGGGCGTCGTGCGCCAGCCGGACCGCGTTCTCCAGTGGCTCGAACCACGGCACGCCGGCCAGCGCGTGCAGGAACTTCACCTGCGAGGTGGCCGGCTCGAAACCGAACCGCTCGGCAACCGCCAGCACATGCGACGTCGCCCGGTAGGCGGCCGCGAAGTCGCCACCACCGGCGATGGTGACCGCACCGATGTTGCCGAGTGAACCGGCCAGGTGCGCGGACACGCCGTGCCCGGACCACAACTCGCCGGCCTGAACCCCGAGCCACGCCATCAGCGTCTTGTCGGAGAAGAACGCCGCCGGAGACATCCGGTTGATCACCAGCGCGGCCGCCAGGATCACCGGGTCGGTGATCTCGGTCAGTGCGGTCTCGTCGCCGACGGACGCCAGCCAACTGTGGAAGGCGCTCACCCCGGCGCCGATGCGCGCGCCGATCTCGGCGGGACCGGGCACGTCGACACCGAGCCGGCCCAGCATGTCCAGACCCAGCGCCAGAGCCTCCGGCAGCATCCGGCGGTGGGTGAGCGAACCCAGCTGGAAACCGACCGGGCCGGCCAGCCACACCGGGTCCCGGCCGGGCGTGTACAACTCGGCGAAGACCACGTCGGCCTCGTCGAACCGGCCCAGCCCGAACAGGGAGGCGTGCCACTCGGCCCGGGTGTCGGCGTACTCCTCATCGGTCTTCGTCAGCAGGCGCAGCGCGGCCGCGACATGAGCCTCGCCCATCGCGTGGTCGGCGACCATCCGCGCCGAGGCCGCAGCCCGGCGCAGCAACCCGGCCGCCGCTCGCCGCTCGCCGGGCTCGGCGAACCCCAGCAGATCGATCGCGGCCAGGTAGAGACCGGCCGCCGCCGGGGCGGGCGCGATCCGCCGGGCCAGGGCCAGGCTCAGCCGGGCCCGCTCGTCCGGGCTGAGCCGCTCGAACGCCGCCTGCTGCACCCGGTCGTGCCGGAACCGGGCCCGGTCCTCCTCGATCACCACGAGACCGTCGTCCACGGCCGGGGTCAGGGCGTCGCCGAGCAGGTCCAGGCCGACCTCGCCACCGAGACAGGCCAGCAGGTCGACGGCGGCGCGGGTGTCCGCGGGCAGGCCGGCGATCCGGGTGCCGAGCAGCGCCACCACGTCACCGTGGCCGACGAAGTCCCGCACGGCGGCCGCGTCCCAGCGCCAGCCACCACCCTCCGGCACCAGCACACCCTCCCGGCGCAGCGCCCCCAGCAGTTCGACGGTGTCGAACGGGTTGCCCCGGGTCCGCTCGGCCAGCACCGTGGCCAGCCGTTCCGCCTCCGGCAGCCGCAGCATCTCGGCGATCAGCACCCCCAGATCGGTGGCACTCAGGTTGTCCAGGCGTACTTCGGCGTCGTCGCCGCGCTCCCGGTGCAGCCGGGCCAGCACCGCGCTGAGCGGGTGCGCCGCGTCGACTGCCTCCTCCCGGTACGCGCCCAGCACGAGCAGACCCGGCAGATCCGCCCGGTCCAGCACGTCGTCGAGGAAGGAGAACGCCGTCCCGGTCGCCCACTGCAGGTCGTCGAGGAAGAACACCACCGGGCGGTCCGCGCTCACCACCGTGCGCAGCAGGGTCATCGAGGCGGTGCGCAGCCGCGCGAAGTGATCGCGCGGGTCGTCGGCCGCCGACTCGTCCGGCTCCACCCCGAGCAGCACGGCGAACGACGGCATCATCCCGGCGACCACGGCGGCGTCCGCGCCGAGCGCGGCGAGCAGCCGCTCGCGTGTCGCGGCGACCACGTCGTCCGGTGCGGCCAGCAGGAGTTCACCGAGCTGGATGAACGCCTGCCGGACGGCACCACCGCCGGTGTCGGAGTGGAACTGGTCGAACTTGCCGGTCACGAACCGGCCGCCGGCTGCCGCCAGCGCCGGGCGCAGCCGGTCCACCAGCGCGGTCTTGCCGACTCCGGGCGGTCCGGTGACCAGGGCCAGGACGTTGCGCCCGGCGACCACCTCGGCGAACAGCCCGTGCAGGGCGGCCAGCGGCGCGGACCGGCCGATCAGCCGGGCCGGAGCCGCCAGCCGCATCGGGAAGTCCCGCTCACCCAGGGTGAAGTCGGCGCCGGACCGCAGCCGCTCCAGGTCGTGGGCGAGGCCCTCGCCGCTCTGGTACCGCTGGCCCGGCTCCTTGTTCAGCAGCCGCAGGATCATCTGTGACAGCAGTGCCGGGATCGCCGGGTTCAGGTCGGCCGGCGGCACCGGCACCTTCGCCAGGTGGTCGTGGATCAAGCTCAGCGGCTCCCGGTCCCGGCCGAACGGCGGCTTCCCGGTGGCCAGCTCGTAGAGGGTCGCGCCGAGCGCGTACAGGTCGCTGCGGTTGTCGACCGGGCGGCCGGTGCGGCCGGTCTGCTCCGGCGACAGGTAGGGCAGCGTGCCGGCGAAACCCGCCTCCGGGGCGTCCGGGGTCTGCGCCTCCAGCGTGGCCAGTTCGAAGTCGATCAGGGTGGGCAGGCCGCTGTCCGCGTCGACCAGCACGTTCGCCGGGCTCAGGTCACGGTGCACCACCCCGCGCCGGTGGATCCCGGCGAGGATCCCGGCGAGGTTCCCGGCCAGCTCCAGCAATGCGCCGGGTTCCCAGGGCGCATACAGATCGGCGAGGGTACGGCCGGGCAGGTCCCGCAGATCCAGTGACCCCTCGCCGTCTCCGGCCAGCCGCGGCGTACCGGTGAGCCCGTCGAGGTGGCGCAGCACCGCCGTCTCGTTGCGCAGCCGGTCGGCGGCGTCCGGGCCGAGCGGCTGCTTGCGCACGATGAAGGAGCCGTCGGTGAGGCGGATCCGGGCGACCCGGGTGCGGTCGCTGTCGTAGAGCAGCTCTTCGGCGCGGTCAGAAGTCACGGGCTGCCCATCGTCCCGGCCCGCCCGTGGCTGAGCTTTGCTACCCGACTGCCACCGTGCCGGGATCGTGCCCCGCCGGCCGGGACGTGCTCACGCCCCGGCCGGCGGGTCTGGGGCCGCGGGTCACCGGGACCTCAGGCCGCGTTCACCGGGACGTGGAGCACCGCGTCGAACAGGTAACCGAGGGTGTTGAACCGGGCCACCTCGGGCTGGGTGTTGCCGCGCACGTCGGTGGCGCGGGCCTGGAGCACGTGATCGCCCGCGGTGGGGTCCAGTCGAGCTCCCAGCGCTGCCACACACCACCGGGCGTCGCCCCGTACGGGCGGGCCCGCCGCCAGGTCACCCCGCCGTCGGTGCTGACCCTCGTCTCGCGGATCGGGCCGTCGGCGGACCAGGAACGCCCGGTCAGCCGGGTCCGCACCCCGGCCGGGAACGTGGTGCCGGGGTCCAGTTCGAAGGCGCTCTTGATCACCTGCCGGTCGAACGGCTGGCCCTCGGCCGGGAAGTCCGGGCCGAACAGGCGGTAGAACTGGGTGTTCCACGGCGAGAACAGTGGCTCGGCCGACACCTCGATCCTGCCGACCCACTTGATCGAGGCGATGCCGACCCAGCCGGGGACGACGGCCCGCACCGGGAAACCGTGATCGGCCGGCAGCGGCGGCCCCGCCCCGGCCGCGATCCCGTTCGCCGGAATCCCGTTGTCCCGGTAACCGACCACCCGACCCGCAACGCGCCGTCGCGGCAACCGCCGCCTGTCGCCTGTCGTCGCGGTAACCGCCGCCTGTCGCCCGCAACCCGCGGTCGCGGTAGCTGCCGGGCGGTCTTCTCGGGACCGCCCGGCAGGAGACGGCGGGTTACGTCGTGGGCTCGTCGACCTTGGCGCGGTCGACCGCGTCCCAGTCGGTCTCCGGACGGGCCACCGCCGGTCCGTCGCCGGCGGTGGCGAGCTGTGGGCGGCCGGGCCACCAGAACCGGTCCCCGGTGAGTGTCGCCAGGGCCGGGACCAGCACGGTCCGCACCAGCAGCGTGTCCAGCAGCACCCCGATGCCGACGATGACACCGATCTGGGTGAGGGTGACCACCGGCAGCACCCCGAGCACCGCGAAGACCGCCGCCAGCAGGATGCCCGCACTGGTGATCACCGCGCCGGTCACCGCCAGGGCGTGCACCATGCCATCCCGGGTGCCTCGGCTGGCCGCCTCCTCCTTGGCCCGGGTGACCAGGAAGATGTTGTAGTCGACCCCGAGCGCCACCAGGAACAGGAACGAGAACAGTGGCACCGAGTTGTCCAGCGCCGGATAGTCGAAGACGTTGCGGAACAGCCACGACCCGGCGCCCAGCGACGCCACGAAACTGACCACCACCGTCACCATCAGCAGCACCGGCGCGACCAGTGCCCGCAGCAGCGCGACCAGCACCAGGAACACCACGAGCAGGATCACCGGGACGATCACCGTCAGGTCGCGGCGGGCGGCGTCCCGGGTGTCCAGCGCGGTCGCGACCGTGCCGCCGACCAGGGCCTCGCCGTCCAGGCGCTCCCGCAGGTCACGAATGGTGTCGAAGGCCTCGGCAGTGTCCGGCGCGGCGACCAGGACGGCGCTGACGCTGACCTGGGTGGCGGTCTGCTCGGCGACCCGGGCCTGGGCGACGCCCTCGGTGCCGGAGACGGTGGCGAGGACCTGCTCGGCCTTGGCCGGGTCGGTGAGGATCACCGCGGGACCGGCGGCCCCGGCCGGGAAGTACTTACTGAGCGTCTCCAGGCCCCGCACCGACTCGGCCTCGACCCGGAACTGCTCGGCCTGCGACAGGCCGACCTTGGTGCCGAGCCCGCCCAGCGCGAGCAGACCGAGCACCAGCACCGAGGCGGAGGCCACGATGACCGGGCGGCGCACCACACCACGGCCCACCTTCGCCCAGAAGCCCTTGCCGTCCTCCGGTCCGGCCTGGCCGACCCGCGGGATCAGCGGCCAGAACAGGCCGCGACCGCAGACGACGAGCGCGGCCGGCAGCACCACCAGCGCGAAGACCGCGGCGATGGTGACCCCGGCTGCGGCGGTCAGGCCCAGCGCGGTGTTGCTCCGCAGACTGGCCAGGATCAGGGTGAGCAGCGCCAGGACGACCGTGCCCGCGCTGGCGGCGATGGCCGGGCCGGCCCCGCGCAGCGCCTTGCTCATGGCTTCGAACCGGTCCTCGTACTTGTGCAGCTCCTCCCGGTAACGGGAGATCAGCAGCAGCGCGTAGTTGGTGCCGGCGCCGAACACCAGCACCGTGACGATGCCGGTGGTGGAACCGTTGATCGCCAGGTCGGTGTGCTGCGACAGGATCGCGATGACCTTCGCCGCGAGCTGGTCGGCGAACCCGACGACGAACAGCGGCACGATCCACAGGATCGGGCTGCGGTAGGTGATCAGCAGCAGGATCGTGACCACCACGACCGTGACGATCAGCAGCCGGGTGTTGGCGCCGCTGAAACTGTTGGACAGGTCTGCGCTGAAACCGGCGCCACCGGTGACCTCGGCGGTCACTCCGGCGGGCAGCCCGGTGGACACCTTCTGCCGCAGCTCCTCCACCGCCGTGCTGTTGGCGGCGGCGTCACCGGTGGCCGGCAGCGGCACACTCACGATGGCGGCCTTGCGGTCCGCGGACAGGATCGGCTGGCCCAGCCCTTGAACGGTGACCAGGTCCGCGTCGGCCAGTGCCGCGCCGCCCTTGGCGACCACGATCAGCGCCGGGTTGGTGCGGCCGGACGGCAGCTCCCGCTGCAGCTCGGCGACCCGGGTCGACTCGGCCGACGACGGCAGTGACGAGGTGGGGTCGTTGTCCGTCTCGGTGGCCCCGGCCAGCCCGAAGACGAGCCCGCCGAGCAGCAGGGCCAGCAGGAGCGTCGCCCATGCTCTCTTCATCTACCTAGCCTCGCATCTTTTTATCTTCAAGGTTGAGAATCTTTACGATCGAGATTGTTCACGACGCGGGCCGCATCTGCAACACTTACTCCCGTGAAAGGATCAGAGTCCGGTGAACGGGGGCGATTGCGCAGGGAACTGGTCGATCTGCTGAACGCGTACAGCGGCGAGGCGCAGCACATCGGGCACGCCTTCGCCAGCCAGCACCGGCTGCACAACACCGACATGCACGCCCTGCTCGCCGTCATGCAGGCCGAGCGCCGGGGCACCCCACTCACCCCCGGCAAGCTGGGGGAGTCCATCGGCCTGACCTCCGGCGCCACGACCGCCCTGATCGACCGGCTCGAACGCGGCGGTCACCTGCGCCGATCCCGGGAGAGCGCCGACCGGCGGGTCGTGCACCTGCGTTACGCGGACGCCGGGATGGCCCTCGCGCTGGCGTTCTTCACGCCGCTCGCGCCCCGCACCGACGCCGTGATGAACGACTTCAGCGTCGGCGAGCTGGAGACCATCGAGAAATTCCTGAACGGCATGATCGGCTCACTGGTCGCCTACCGCGACGAACTGCGCAACTCCTGACGCCCGCCTTCCATCGTTCTTTGCGGCCCCGGCGGTTCCTGCGGTTCGGCGTGTCGCGCTGCCCGGCGTCTGGTGCGGTTCCGCTTTTGCGTTGCGCCACGCGGCCCCGGCGTTTCTTACGGCCGCGACGCGCGTTGCGGGTGGTGAGTCTCACCGAGCTTGCGGCCGTACGGCAGCCAAAGGTTTTGCAACGCACGTGCACCGGGACGCAGCCCCAACCCGGCACGGTCGCTGCCGATCGGGAGCTTCGTGCACACCGATCTGCTCCTCGCCGAGGCCGACGCCCTGCTCGCCCGCGGGCGTGCCCACAACGCCGCACGGCTGCTGGCCCCGTTCGTCGGCCGGGAACCGGAGAACGTCGGCGGCTGGCAGCGGATGGCCCGCGCCCGCCTCGATCTCGGCGACCCGGCCGAGGCGCTGCTCGCCGCCCAGGCCGCGTGGCACCTCGACCCCTGGGGCACCGAATCGCTGCACTGGCTCAGCGCCGCCCACTCCCACCTGGGCGACCACGCCGAAGCCATCGCCGCCGCGGCCGCCGCCTGCCGGGAGGATCCGGGCAACCCGCGTCTGCACAACCGCCTCGCCCAGGCCCAGCTGGCCGCCGGCCTGCCCACCGACGCCGCCGAGGGACTCCGGTGTGTCGTCGACATGGCCGCTTATGACGCCGACCTGATGGTCACGTACGCGATGGCCTTGTTCGCCATCGGCCGGCCCCTCAGCGCACGGGAGGCCGTCGGCCGGGCACTCGCGATCGATTTCGGTCACGCCGGAGCGCGGGCCGCCCTGCAGGCGTTCGAGAGGGCGATGAGCACCGCCATCGATGCCGCGTCCCTGGCGCTGGCCGCCGACGAGTACGGCGAGACGCTGCGCATCCACCCCGGCCGTCAGCCCCACCGCCGTCCCGGTGCGGCCCGGTCGGCGACCGGTCACGTGGCCCGGGTGGCCCTGCTGTGGTTCCTGGCGGTGCTGATCGGCGCCGGTCTCCTCGACGGTGCCGGCCTGCTCACCGTGCCGTCCAGCCTGTACTTCGCCCTGCTGTGCGCGGCCGGAACCGCCGGCTGCGTCTCCGCCCTGGCCGGACCGGCGAGGTAGCACCGGGTCCTCCCGTCTCATCGACCCTTCTCCGCCCGGCCATCGGTTTCCCGCCGGGCGGTCCCTCGGGGTTTCCGCTGCCCGAGGCCGCTTTCCGGCTGGGCTCTTCGGCGCTCGGGGTGGCAGTCTTGCCTCCCCGGGCTTTCCGTCGCCGGGGCGTGACGATTTCTCGGTTTCCGGTGTGACAGCCTTCCGGCTCCCGGACAGGTAGGGGGCATGGACCAACAAGAGCGGTTCCGGGCGCTGCACCGGGACACCTACGCTGATCTGCTGCGGTTCGTCGAGAGACGGGTACCGGCGGACGAGGCGGAGGACATCGTGTCCACCGTCTTCCTCACCGCCTGGCGCCGGTTCGGCGACATCCCGGACGACGCGCGGCCCTGGCTGTTCGCGGTGGCCCGGCGCACCATGGCCAACCAGACCCGCGGTTGGCTGCGGCGGAAGGCCTTGGACGTACGGCTGGGCGGCGCCGAGTCGCACGAACCGGACGGAGCCCCCGGCGCCGCCACCCGTGTCGACCTGGAACGGGCCTGGAAGACCCTCTCCTCCGGAGATCGTGAGGTCCTGGCGCTGATCGCCTTCGACGGCCTCACCTCCGAACAGGCGGCCACCGTGCTGAACTGCCGTCGGTCCACCTTCGCGATGCGCCTCACCCGGGCCCGCAAACGGCTCCAGACAGCCCTCGAACCGGTGACTTCGGCCTCCGCCGCGCCAGCCTCTTCCGCCGCGGGCTCCGCCGCTCCCGCTTCTGCCTCCTCTCTTCGGTCCGCCTCCTCCACCCACGGATCCGCTGCCCTCCTGTCGGCCCGTGGTGCCGCTGCCGCGTCTGTCCCCGTCTCGTCTCCCCGCGGTCCGGCTTCCTCAGCCACCCCCTCGGCCGCCGCCATGATCGTCAAGGAGCCGCAGCCATGAATGACCTGGATCGTCTCGCTGTTCTCGACCCCGCCCGTGGCCGTGAACCCAGCGCCATGGAATGGACCCGCTCGGAGGCCTTCGTGGAGCGTGTGATGGACGGCACCGCCCGCGTCTCCACCTCCGGTCCGGCTCCGATGGCGCGGCGCTGGGCCGTCGCCGGTGCGGCCGCGATGGCCGCCGGTGCGGTCGCCGCGATCGCCGTCCCGGCCCTGGTTCCCGGGGACGCCGAGAAGGCCATCGCGTCGTGGACCGCGATGCCGGCCTCCCGCGCCGGTGAACAAGTGATGCCGCAGGCTCGGGCGTGTGCCGCCAACGGCGTCGGTGGAAACTCCACCGCGGAGCCGTCCGACGTGCTCCTCGCCGAGCAGCGCGGTGACGCCACCTTGCTGATCATGCGGAAGGACGACGGCATCGTCGAATGCCTGATGGTCGGGGACGTCGACCGGGCCGCCTCGATGGCACTGACCGACGCCGGTGGACCGCCGCCTCAGGCCGAGGGGACCATCAACCTGGAGACGATGAGCTCCTACGGCGACGGCGACGACCAGTGGTCCAACATCGTCGGGCTGGCCGGTCCCGGGGTCACCGCTGTCGAGGTCCGTCTCGACAGCGGGGCGCTCCTGCAGGCCAGCGTCAAGTCCGGCTGGTGGGCGGCCTGGTGGCCGGGACCCGAGGGCGGCGAGGTGGACAGCATGACCATCACCGTTCACGCCGGCGACCGCACCACCTCGTACCGTCCCTCCGAATTGCCCTGACGCTCTTTCTGTTTTTCGCGCTCGTCTGTCACCGGCCGTCCTTCGGGACGGCCGGTGGTCGTTTCCGGTCAGGCCGGCCCCTCGCCCGGTCGCGCTTGTCTCGCGCGCGGCCCGGTCTTCGGTCAGCGGCTGTCGCGGAGTTCGCGGAGGATGCGGGACAGCTCGGCGCGGTCGGCGGGGTCGAGGCCGGCGAAGAGGCGCTCGCCCTCGGTGGCGCGGGCCTCGCGGATCGCCTGCGAGATGCCGGCGCCCTGGTCGGTGAGCACGACCAGGGTGGCGCGCCGGTCGGACGGGTCCGGGCGGCGCTCGACCAGGCCACGGCCCTGGAGGTCGTCGATCACCTCGGTGGCCGAGCGCGGCGCGATCCGCAGGTGCTCGGCCAGGGCGCTGAGACGCATCTCGCCGTGTTTGGAGAGCACCATGACGGCGCGGGACTGCGACGGCGAGACGTGCCACGGCTCCAGGGTGATCCTGGTGTGCTCGCGAAGTTTCCGGGACACCGCCCAGAACGTCTCCAGCAGGTTGTCCTCCACGGGAACAAACTACCAGCGACTACCGTTGTTCCCTCACGTTGAGGTAACCTCAGCATATCGCCGGGTCATCAAACGACCCGACCCACCCGTACCAGAAAGGCACCGCTCTTGGCAGAAATCCCCCGTCGCGGCGCGGCACGCACGTCGACCCCCGCGGAGAAGGCGCAGGCCCGCGCCGTGTCGCTGCGCCGCATCGGCGCCCTGTTCATCGGTCACCGCCGGCAGCTCGCCGTCGTCGTGGCCGTCATCTTCGTCTCGTCCATCATCTCGATGGCCTCGCCCTTCCTTCTGCGCGAGGTCATCGACGTCGCCCTGCCCGAGTCCGATCTGCGGCTGTTGTCGCTGCTGGTGGCCGGCATGGTCGGTGTCGCCGCGGCCACGTCCGCGCTCGGTGTCGTGCAGACCTGGATCTCCACGACCGTCGGCCAGCGGGTCATGCACCGGCTGCGCACCGACGTCTTCGCCCACCTGCAGCGGCAGTCGGTGGCGTTCTTCACCCGCACCCGCACCGGCGAGGTCCAGTCCCGCATCACCAACGACATCGGCGGCATGCAGCAGGTCGTCACCTCGACGGCCACCTCGGTCGCCGCCAACCTGACGACCGTCGTCGCCACCCTGGTCGCGATGGCCGCGCTGTCCTGGCAGCTCACCCTGGTGTCGCTGGTCGCGCTGCCACCGGCGATCTACTGGACCCGCCGGGTCGCCCGGATGCGCCAGGCGATCACCGCCCAGCGGCAGCGTGAGCTGGCCGACCTCAACGTGGTCATCGACGAGGGCCTGTCGATCAGTGGCGTGCAACTCGCCAAGACGATGGGTGCGACCGGCGCGCTGACCGACCGTTTCACCGCGTCGTCGTCACGCCTCATCGACCTGGAGCTGCGTTCCGAGCTGGCCGGCCGCTGGCGGATGGCCACGATGAACATCGTCTTCGCCGTCATTCCGGCGGTGATCTACCTGGCCGCCGGGCTGCCGTTCGCCGCTGGCGCGATGAGCATCGGCACCCTGGTCGCGTTCACCGGTCTGCAGGCGGGCCTGTTCCGCCCGCTGATGAGCCTGCTCGACGTCGGAGTGACGCTGACCGCGTCGCTGGCGCTGTTCCAGCGCATCTTCGAGTACCTCGACCTACCCGTCGACATCCAGGAGCCCACCGATCCGGTCCGGCTGCCCGAGCCGCGGGGGCACCTCAAATTCGAGGACGTGACTTTCGCGTACGGGGGAGGCGTCACCGCAGCCCTCGCCGGCGTCAGTTTCGACGTCCCGGCCGGCACGTCTCTGGCCCTGGTCGGTGAGACGGGCTCCGGCAAGAGCACCATCGCCGCCCTGATCGCTCGCCTCTACGATCCGACGTCCGGCCGGGTCACGATCGACGGCGTCGACATCCGCGACCTGTCACTGTCCGATCTGGCCGGTCTGGTCGGCGTGGTCAGCCAGGAGACGTACCTGTTGCACACCACGATCCGGGAGAACCTGCGCTACGCGAAACCCGGCGCGACGGACGCCGAGATCGAGCGCGCGACCCGTTCCGCCCAGATCCACGACTTGATCGCGGCACTGCCCGACGGCTACGACACGATGGTCGGTTCCCGTGGCCACCGGTTCTCCGGCGGCGAGAAACAGCGCCTGGCGATCGCCCGCACGCTGCTGCGGGACCCTCGCATCCTGGTTCTGGACGAGGCCACCAGCGCTTTGGACAACGAGACGGAGCGTGCCGTCCAGCAGGCTTTCGACTCCTTGGCAGCGGGCCGCACCACTGTGACGATCGCCCATCGTCTGTCCACGATCCGCAACGCCGCCCAGATCGCGGTGATCGACCATGGTCGCATCCTGGAGTCCGGCACCCACGAGTCCCTGCTCCACGACAACGGCCACTACGCCACCCTGACCCGCTGATCATCCGCGCTCGGCCGGGCCCTATCGTCGGCGCCCGTGAGTGTTCATTACGAGGTCGTTGTCAGCTGCTTCCTGGAAGCACACACTCCGGATACTGTTCTGGACACGCTCTTCTGGTTGCTGGGCCTCACCGATGAACGGCCGTGGCATCTCGGCGACGACACCTTCCCGTACCAGACTTTCGACCCGGACCCGGCCAGCCGCCTTCCGGGCGGCGACCTGGCCCTGTTCCAGCAGCAGAAGCGCGGCTTCGGCCCGCACGGCGACATCGTCGAATGGGGCCTCCACGTCCGGGTGCTGGTCCCTGACGAGGGCATGGGCGAGATCCACGAGTTCCTCGAACTCATCGAACCCCACGTCTCGGGTGCCGGCTACGGAGGCCACATCCGCGAGGAGAACGACGCCACCCAGATCGACATCTTCCATTTCGCCAGCGGATCCATCCAGCCCAACTGAACCCGCCAAGCCCCAGTCAGCCCTGAACCTTTGCGATCCCCAGACCTTCGGCGGGTCCCGGACCTTCGCGGTCCCCAGACCTTCGGCGGGTCCCGGACATTGGCTGTCCTCAGGCCTTCGGCGGGTCTCGAGCCTTCGCGGTCTTCGGGATTTCGGCTCTCGCGGTCCTCGGGCCTTGTGGTCCCGAGACCCTTCTCGATCGTTTCCGAGGCCCTTCCTGGTCTGGGCTCTCTCGTGGTCGGCCGGTCTCCCGAGACCTTTTGTGGTCAGGGGTGTGTGGTGATCTCTGGTTCGATTCGCACCCGAACCCACTACGTCGAAGGGCTCTCACACCTCTACCGCGAAACGTCTTCCAAGCCTGGGTGCTCGTTCCAAGCCTGGGTGCTCGGGAAACCCGGTGCGGCCGGGCCGTCGTCCGATCGAGGTCGTTGCCGGCCCGTGGGGGAACGGGCCGGCGCTTCGGGCGTACGACAATCAGGTGGTCTTGAACTTTTCGAAGTGGACGACCTCGTCGAGGGGGCGCCGTTTCGGCTCGGACCAGCGGCCCCGGCTCGGGTGACCGATCGGGATCAGGGCCATCGTCAGCGCGTCGTCGGGGAGGCCGAGCAGCGTGCGGACGTCCTCCTCGTGCCCGATGTGCAGGGTGGTCAGGGTGGCGCCGAGGCCGTGCGCGCGGGCGGCCAGGATCAGGTGCTGGACGGCCCCGTAGATCGACGAGCCGAGGCGCGGGTTGGTTGACTTCGCGGCGCCCAGCATGACCGGGATGATCCAGATGGGCGCTTCCTCCAAGTGGTTGGCCAGGTGATCAGCGGCCAGGAAGCTCTTCTTGCTCATCGGCCCACCGTCGGGCGCACCGAGGATCTGCTCGCGACGGGAACCGTAGTGACGCTCCCAGCCCTCCCGGTACCAGCCCGCGATCTGCTTCTTCGTCTCCGGCTCGCGGATCACGATCCATGTCCAGAATTGACCATTGCCGGCGGACGGACCCCGAATCGCGGCGTCCAGAATCGCGCGGATCACATCGTCGCCGACCGGCTCGGTGGACAGGTAGCGGCGGGCCGGCGTCGAGTGCAACGCCTCCAGCAGAGGTAGAGCGTTCGGGTCCGTCATGCCGGCGAGCCTACTGGCCGGTAGCGGCTCAGGTCGGCTGGCGGCCCGCGTCTGCGGGATGGATTCACGTCAGCCCTGATGGCCAGCAGTGGCCGATCGGTGCCGGCCGGTCGGGCCTATGTCGGCCGGTTTGGTTTCAAATCGGCCAGTGGCGTGCGTCGGTCGGTTGGGGTTCACGTCGGCTGATGGCGCGTGCGAGCTGGTTGGGGTTTACATCGGCCGGCAGCCGATGCCGGCCGGGGTTCACGTCGGCTGGTGGCCCGCGTATGTGCCGGACGGGCGGAAACGCAGCGGGCGGTCGCCGTACTCCTCCAGCGCGTGTGCCAGCCAGCCCGCGGTCCGGGCCACCGCGAAGATCACCTCGCCGGCCTCCGCCGGCATGCGGTACTCCAGAGCGAGTGCGGCGAGCGCCAGATCGATGTTTGCCGGGGTGCCCGATCTGGTACGCATGGTCTCGTCCAGCCGCATCGCGTCCCTTTTCGCCGCGCCGTCGTCGAGCAGGTCGAACAGGGCGGTCGCCCGCGGATCGCCGCCGGGGTACAACGAATGCCCGAAACCGGGAACCGGCACTCCGGTGCGCAGGCGTTCCGAGATGGTCGCCGCCGGTCCGGGGCCACTGGAGGATTCGATCAAGAGGCGGTACGCGAGACCGCTCGCCGCCCCGTGCAACGGCCCGTCGAGGGCGGCGAGCCCGGCGCTTACCACCGCGTATGGATGGGCACGTGTTGACGCCGCAACCCTTGCCGCAAGTGTTGACGCGGCGATGTCGTGATCGGCCAGCAGAACCATGGCGGCGTTGAGCGCCCGCAGCCCGTCATCTGTCGCGCGCACACTGGTCAGCCGGTGCCACAGCGCCTCGGCCAGGGGGATCGATTTGACCGGGATGCCGGTGCGGGGCGGCAGGCTGTGCACCATCGTGGCGAGAAGAAGCCGGCCGGTGGCGATCACCGCCGTGGGCGTGGTGTCGAACCGGAGCGGGTCGGCGGCGGACGCGGCGGCGACGATGACACGCAGCCGGTCGGTGAGCCGAGCGGTCGCCGGCAGCTTCGCCGTCACCTCGACGGCCAGGTCACGCAGCTCAGCATGGACGGGAAACAGCAGGTCGCTGCTTTGCGTACTGGCTTGCCCGCTGCTGTGCGTACCGGCCGGGTTGCCGCCTTGTGTTCTGGTCGGGTTGCTGTTCTGCGTTCTGGGCGGGCCGCCTTTCTGCGTACTGGCTGAGTTGCTGTTCTGCGTACTGGCCGGGGCGCTGCTTTGCGTGTTGGTCGGGTCGCTGCTCTGGGGGCCGGTCCACAGCATGGTGGCTACGGATTCGTAGGAGGTCTCGCGAGCCAGGACGGTGGCGTCGTGACCGCGGAAGAAGAGGCGGCCGTCCTTGATCAGGGTGATGCCGGTTTGGATGCCCGGGGTGGTGGTCCGCTTGCGGCCGGCCCGAAAAGCATCGATGTCGGACCTGGTGAACAGGCTGTTCTTGCCGTCGCCGTTGCGTTGGCTGGCGAGAAGACCACGGCTGACGTACGCGTACACCGTCGCTGGTTTGACGCCCAGCAGAGTAGCGACTTCCTCGGTGGTCAGCAGTGGTTGAGGGGTCATGTTGCCATCCTCTCATATTGACTGGATCAACATTGACATCAACATGTTGATTACCCACATTGAGGTCATGTTGACAGTCAATCCTGGGCTTGCCGGTGTCGTCGCTTTCGACACCGAGATCGCCGAACCCGACCGGGACGGCGGGGCGCTGCGATACCGCGGCGTCGACATCAACTCCCTGGCCGGGCGAGCTTCGTTCGGTGATGTCTGGGGCCTGCTCGTCGATGGTGACTTCCGCCGCGGCCTGCCGCCAGCCGAACCCCTCCCGCCTGTGGATAACACCGGCGACATCCGTGCCGACGTACAAGCCGCGGTGTCGCTTCTGGCCCCACGGTGGTCGCTGCGCCAGCTGATCGACATCCCCGACGATCGGGCCCGCGAAGATTTGGCCACCACGTCGGCCGCGGTCCTGGACTACGTAGCCCGAGCCGCCCGAGTCGCCTTTCCCCCGTCGTCGGTCGCCGTTCGTGCCGCTTCTTCCCAACCCGGATCTTTCGACGGTTCGGGTTTGCTGAATCCGGCGACCACCTCGGTCTCGTTCGGGACTTCCGGGTCTCCGGCCGGCTCTGCCGAAATGGGGTTCGGTGAGGCGGGTTTCAGCGGGGCAGGCTTCGATGGTGCGGGTTTCAGTGGTGCGGGCTTCGGCAGGGCGAGTTCTGGTGGGGCGGCCGGGCTTTCGCCGGTGCCGCAACGACTGGTCGACGCCGGGCGGACCGCGACCGAACGGTTCATGATCGCCTGGCAGGGGGAGCCGGACCCGCGGCATGTGGCTGCCATCGACCGATACTGGATCTGTGCCGCCGAGCACGGCATGAACGCCTCCACGTTCACCGCGAGGGTCGTCGCCAGCACCGGAGCCGACGCGCCGGCATGCGTGTCCGCCGCGATCGCCGCGCTGTCCGGCCCGCTGCATGGTGGGGCGCCGTCCCGGGCCCTCGGCATGATCGAGGACGTGGAGCGGGGTGCGGACGCCCGGCGGTACGTCCGGCAGGTCCTGGACAGCGGTCAGCGCCTGATGGGTTTCGGACATGCGATCTACCGTGCCGAGGATCCCCGCGCCCGGATCCTGCGGGAGACCGCCCGTGAGCTGGCGGCCCCACGCTACGAGGTCGCCCGTGAGCTGGAACTGGCCGCACTGGCCGAACTCCGGGAACGCAAACCCGACCGAATCCTGGAGACGAACGTCGAATTCTGGGCTGCAGTCGTCCTCGACTTCGCCGGCGTACCAGCGGAGATGCTCACCGCGATGTTCACCTGCGCCCGAACCGCGGGCTGGAGCGCCCACATCCTGGAACAGAAGCGCCTGGGCAAAATCATCCGCCCATCCGCCGACTACGTCGGACCCGCCGAACGCGACGCCACGGAAGTCGCCGGTTGGCCCCCGCCCGCAGTCGTACCCCCCAGCGCCTGACCGCTGCCTTTGTTCTTGTTCCGTGTTCCTAACCTCGGCCCTGACGTATGGGTTCTGCTGGATTCTCGGCCTGAAGTTCGTAAGGCTGTGCGCCCGCCGGTCGCTCATCCGGTCGCTCGCCGACCGCCCACCCGGTCGCTCATCCGGTCGCTCGCCGACCGCCCACCCGGTCGCTCATCCGGTCGCTCGCCGACCGCTCACCGGACGATCAACCGGTCGCCTACCGGTTGATCGTCGGTTGGCTCCCCCCGATTGATCGCCGGTTGATCGTGGGCTGGTTGATCGCCGGTCGTCGGCCGGGTGGTTGCCGACTGGGCGGTGGTAGGGCGATCGCCGTTCGGTGGCCGGGCGAGTTGTTCCTGCCTGGATGCGGGTTTGCGGGTCTGTTTTTTGTCGTTGCATTGCCGTTGCGCGGGAATCGTGAAGTCATGATTCGGATCGCGAGAGAGGATCGCCACAATAGTGTCACTACGGACAACCGCATCTAAATGGGTGTCAGTTGGGTTATCGGGTCGGATGGCGTCGCTGAGAATGGCGCTCCGGCCGGCGGTTCACCGGCGGCCTCCGATCATGCGGAAGGCGTTCGATGGTTGTCACCTCCCAGGGATCCGCATCCGACGGCACGCCCGAGAAATCGTCCGATTCCACGCCCAGGACACCCACCCGGCAACATCCGCTTCTCGCCCGCGGCCCCGATCACGATCGGCCTGGCACACGGGCGACAGGATCAACACAACCGTCATCAACACAGCCGTCGCTAACACTGACGCCTGCAATATTGACGCCTGAAAAGCCCACATTGATCGGATCGCCGTCCTCCGAATCAACATCACCTGTCTCAACATCGCCGGATTCAACATCAACGGATCCAACATCACCCGAATCGACGTCGTCTGAATCAGGGTCATCTGAATCGTCATGTTCTGGATCAACATGCCCCGGTTCAACATGTCCTGGATCAACATTGACGGAATCAACAGCGATTCAACCGGTGCTGAACCTGTCGGTTTTGGAATCCGTCGGTATTGCTGACATTCGAGGACGCGGCGCTTCGACCACGGCGGTTACCCCAACGTCCCAGCGCGGAGCCGAGAATGCGCAACGAGTCGACGGCGCTCGGCTCGTGGACGGGACGCGGCTCGTGGACGGGACGCGGCATGACGTGTCTGGGGCTTCCGGGCATGACACAGGTTCAGGGATCTACGGCGCGGCGGTTTCTGGTCGTGCTCCGGAAACGTCAGGTGTCTCGGCGCCGCAGGTTGCCGCAGCCCCAGGGATCCCGGACGCGGTTCTGGGCGAGGCCGTCATGGCCGCCGGCATAGTGGCGGGCCAGGTTCGGCCGGGGACCGGGGATCACTTTCCGGTGCCCGGCGGGCTTTATGGAGTTTCTGGTGGTGCCTCTGCGATTCCGGGTGCGGAGTCCGGTCTTTCGGGTGGCATCTCAGCAGCGCGGGGTGAGACTGCGCGGGCCTCTGTTCCGGCGACGGTGGGTGTGGGCAGCGCGCATGACGGCGCGGGTTCGGGATCTGGATTGCGGTCAGGGGTCGATGCAACTCGCTCGTCGGCTGCTGTGACCGCCTTGTTGACGGGTGTGGGTGATCATCAGGCTGGTGCTGGTGCTGGTGCTGGTGCTGGTGCTGGTGCTGGTGCTGGTGCTGGTGCTGGTGCTGGTGCTGGTGCTGGTGCTGGTGCTGGTGCTGGTGCTGGTGCTGGTACTGGTACTGGTACTGCGCTGGGGAAGTGGGTTGATGCTTCTCAGGTGTCGGCCGCTGTTACTGCTGTATTGACGGGTGTAGGGGGAACAACTCGCGGGTTGGGCTTGGTAGGGGTTGATGCTTCTCGGGCTTCGGCTGCTGTCACTGCTGTGCTGACGGGGGTTGCCGATGTGCAGGGTGGTGTACCGGTTCGGGCTGGTGGTGCCGGGCTTGACGGTGCGGGGTCGAACGGTGTTGGCCTGCACGGTGGTGGGAAGTACGGTGCCGGGCTGCGCGGTGCCGGGCTGCATGGTGGTGGGTCGTATGCGGCCGGGCCGCATGGGGTTGGGCTGGGCGGTGGTCATTTGGGGCATGGTCTGGGCGTGGCGGGGCGGGGAACGGCTGTGCTGGAGCGCCGTAGCGGCCAGCTCTGTCCCTCGACAGTGGTGTTGATGCGGGTGGGGGAACGGCCGGGATCTTCGACGGCTGTGCTGGGCCGGACCGGTGGCGGGCAAGGGGCGTCGACGGCTGTACTGGAACGTATTGGTGGTGGGCCGGGATACGCCGTGGGACTGATGGATCGGGCGGTTGCCCTGGGGCAGGCCAAGGCTGTTCTCGAGCAGGTCGTCGCCGTGTCGGGGCGTGGGGTGGCTCTGGTCGGGCAGGCTGTGGCCGTACTCGGCGGGGCTGTTGAAGTTTTGGGTCGGGAGGCGCGGAGACGGCCGGCTTTCACCATCGGGATGGTGACCGTGGGGGTGGGCGCCGTCGCCGCCTCCGCGTTCGGGATGGTGCCGTCGGGGCCGGAGTTCCGGATGCCTCCGCTGGCGGCGGCCCGAGCGCCTGCGTCCGAAGTGTCCGCAGCCGCGGTCTATTCCGGGCTGGCGCCTTACGAACCGGCCGCCACCAGCGGGAGTCACCCTGGACCAGGGGCACGTCCGTCGTCGTCGGTGGATCGCCGGATCGGGGCGTCGCCGTCCGGCGTCAGTGCCCCGTCCCCAGCGGGTCCGGGCGTGAGTGCGCCATCGGCGAATATGACTCCGGGTGGTGTTCCCGCGCCGACTGCCACGGGGTTGACCGCTACCGGGACGGTGGAGCGGACCGCATCGATCGGATTCAGTCAACCCCGCGACGGTGACACGATCACTGCGGCCGCCACCGTCAGTGGCAGCGCCGACCTTCCGGACGACCATCAGGTATGGCTGTTGCGCAGGCACGGTGCCGGTACCGCCTACCAGGTGGTGGGTGCCTGCCCGAGCGGCTGGAGTTTCACCTGCGGTCCGGCCGGGTTGGAGAGCGGCGGCGAGGACACGTTCCAGCTGGCGGTGGTCGTCGTCGACCCGGCGACGGCTCGGACGTTGAGCGTGGGACAGTCCCGCGACACACTTCCCAGCAGCCTGGCCCGCAGCGAGGTCACGGTTCGTCGTGCGGCGGGGTAACCGGCCCCGTATTCAGGCCGGGAACCGTGGCGCGACACGACACCGGCAAGGGAGTTAAGCAGAGGAACGCGCAGCCAAAAGATGCGCGGCGAGGCGGGCGCGGCAGCGCGCTGATGCGGTGCGGTGCGGTGCGGTGCGGTGCGGTGCGGTGCGGTGCGGTGCGGTGCGATGCGATCGAACGTTACCTGCGGGCACGGTGCGGTGCCTGCGGCCGAACTCAAGGCCCGATGCATGCGGTCGGGCGATGCCTGCGGGCGCTCACGGCTCGGCGCGGGCGGCCCGATGCAGACGGCCCGGTAGCGACGGTGAGGGAACTAAGTGGTCACCTGGGACAGCATCGGGCGGACCAATCCGGCGAATTCGGCTGGGCGTTCGATCTGGGGCATGTGGCCGGTCTCCGGGAATAGGTGTGCCCGGGCGTGCGGAAACGCGGCCCGCGCCGCCTCCAGGTGATGGCTCGGCAGGATGAGGTCGCGGTCGCCCCACGCCAGAGTGGTGGGAACAGCGGTGCCGGCCAGCTGGGCCAGGAGTTCGGTTCGCCAGGTGGCGGCGATACCGCGGACGCCGCCGAGGGCTTTGGCGATCTCCAGGTAGACGGGCGCGAAGTCGGGCTGCCGGGCGATCCGGATCGCCGTCTCGACGCGAGCCGGTGTGACCAGGTCACGATCGGCGAAGAGCAGGCTTTCCATCCGGGCCGCGGTGGCCCGGTCGATGCGGCGCAGCATCTGCCGGCCGAGTCCGGGTACGGCCAGGAAACGCAGCGCGGCGGTCACCTCCTTGCCGAAGCCGGCGCTGTTGACCAGGGTCAAGCTGGACACGCGGCCGGGCGCGCCGGCGAGCATCGTCATCGACACGGCACCGCCGAGCGAATTTCCCATCAGGTGAACGGGCCGGGTCTCGCCGATCGCGTCGAGAGTCGCCCACAGGCCGTCGGCGAGCACCTCGAGGGTGGCGGGTTCGGGCATGCGCTGGGACATCCCGAAGCCGGGCATGTCGATACTGATCACCCGGTACCCGTCATCGAGCAGTGGATGCTGCAGCTCCCAATCCTCGAGGCTGCGCCCGATGCCGTGCAGCAGGACGACCGGTGGCGCAGCCGGATCACCGGTCTCGTGGAGGCGGATGCGTGTTCCCCGTACCACCGCGAATCTCATCTTTTGAGAACCGTGCCCGCCGGGCGTGTGCCGCGCGTGGTGGCGGCGGTGACCGCGCGGACGACGGCGGCGTGCCCGACGGGCAGCAGCCGGGCCAGTAGGTCGGGTGCTTTGGCGCTGGTGGCAATGAGCAGCCGGGCCTTGCGTTTCGTGACGGCGCGCAGAATCAGTTCCGCGGCCTTCGCCGGGGGGAAGCTGAGCAGCGCGGCGAAGCGTTTCATCTGGCCTTCGATCTCATCCTTTGGTACGTGGGACCCGATCAGTGCCGACTCGGCGATCCGGGTCCGAATGCCTCCGGGGTGAACCGTCGTCACTCCCACGCCGTCGTCGATCAGTTCGCCGCGCAGCGCCTCGCTGAGCCCGCGCAACGCGAACTTGCTGGCGCTGTAGGCGCTCTGCCCGGGCGGCGCGATCAACCCGAACAGACTTGACATGTTGACCAGATGGCCGCCGGGCGATGCAGTCAATGCGGGTAGCAAGGCGTGGGTTAGCAGCATGGGCGCCCTGAAGTTGACGTTCATGACGTGCTCGAACTCGTCAACTGTCACTTGATCGAAGCGGCCACCGAGCGCGATGCCGGCGTTGTTGACGAGCAGCCCAATCGCTGGGTGGTCGGCGAGCACACGGCTGGCGACGGATTCGACGGCGGCCCGGTCGGCGAGGTCGGCGACGAGGGTCTGCACATTCAACGACGGATTGGCGGTACGAATCCGCTCGGCGACCATGCTGAGCCGACCCTCGGTCACGTCGATCAGCACCAGGTCGCTGCCCTGGAAGGCCAGCCCGTAGGCGAGGTGTTCGCCGATGCCGCTGGCCGCTCCGGTGACGACGGCAGTGCGTCCGGCGAACCGGTACTCGGGAAGACGACTGGACATCAGACCACCTTTGACGAGGTAACAGGCGACGGAAGAACAGACGATGAGGGAGCGGTCGCCGCGGTGCTGGGCGAGATTGGAGCGGTCGCCGCGGTGCTGGGCGAGATTGGAGCGGTCGCCGCGGTGCTGGGCGAGATTGGAGCGGTCGCCGCGGTGCTGGGCGAGATTGGAGCGGTCGCCGCGGTGCTGGGCGAGATTGGAGCGGTCGCCGCGGTGCTGGGCGAGATTGGAGCGGTCGCCGCGGTGCCGGGCGAGGTAGGAGCGGTCGCCGCGGCGCTGTGCGAAGTCGGAGCGGACGACGCGGCGGCGGAAGAGGTGAGGCTGGGCGAGGAGGCTGCGAGCGCCGTAGGGCCGGGCGGGATAGGAGCGGGAGACTCGGGACCGGGTGACGTGGGGCTGGGCGCCGCGGGGCTGGGCGCCGCAGGGCTGGGCAAGGTGGCTGCGGAGGGCTCAGGACCGGGCGAAGCAGGGCCGGGCGGCGCGGCGACCGGTGAGGTGGGAGCGGACGAGGAAGGGGCGGGGAAGTCGGGGGTTCGCGTCGGGCGGGGGGTGAAGGTCATGTCGCGGGTCACGTCGGCTCGCGGGGTGGTGAGTGCGTCGCGCAGATAGTTCTGCCGGATGATCCACGGATCGCGTTCGCCCTGACGGGGGAATCGGTCGAGGGCGCGCTGGACGTACCCGGACGACAGGTCGAGCAACGGCCGTCCGGTCCCGGGCGGTGCGACCGGTGTCGCCGCCGCCAGGTCGTGTTGATCCATGTGGTCAAGTAGCTTCAACATGTATCGGTGGGATAGATCGGCGCGCAGCGTCCACGAGGCGTTGACGTACCCGATGCAGTAGGCGAAGTTCGGCACCCCACCGAGCATCAGGCCCCGGTACGACACGGTCCCGCCGACGTCGACCAGCGATCCGTCGACGGTCAGCTCGATCCCTCCGACCGGCAGCAACGACAGCCCGGTCGCGGACACCACGACATCGGCTTCGAGGACCGTCCCGGACTTCAGCCGGATGCCCTCGGGCACGAACGTGTCGATGTGGTCGGTCACCACCGAAGCCCGCCCCTCGGTGATCGACCGATATAGATCACCGGACGGGATGACACAGAGCCGCTGATCCCACGGGTCGTAGCGGGGCTTGAAGTGCTTGTCCACGTATCCCGGATCCTTCAGGAACCGGACGGCGATCCCGCGCAGCGCCCGCCGGACCAACTGGGGCCGTCGCCGGGCGAGCTGGTAGAAGGCCTGAGTGAGCAGGATGTTCTTGGCACGCGCCACCCGGTTGGCGGCCTTCGGCGGGAGCAGGCGCCGGGCCAGGACGGCGACCGCGTCCCGATCCGGGAGCGGTGTGACGTACGTGGGGGACCGCTGCAACATCGTCACGTGAGCCGCCGCCGGGGCCATCGCCGGAACCAGGGTGACCGCCGTCGCGCCGCTGCCGATGACCACCACCCGCTTACCCGACCAGTCGAGATCATCCGGCCAGGACTGCGGGTGCACGAGCCGCCCGGCATAGTCACCGAGGCCGGGGAAGTCTGGCTGATACCCGTGGGAGTAGTCGTAGTAGCCGGCACATCCGTACAGGAAATCGCAGGTCATCTGATCGCCGGAGTTGGTGTGGACGGTCCAGCGGGACTCCGCCGACGACCACTGGGCGCGCGTGACCCGCGTACCGAACCGGATCTTGTCGGTGATGCTGGCTTCGTCGGCGGTCTCCTGGATGTAGCGGCGGATCTTCGCGCCGGAGGCGAGGGACTCGGGTTCGCGCCATGGCCGGAACGGATAGCTGAGCGTGTACATGTCCGAATCAGATCGGACGCCGGGATAACGGAAGAGGTCCCAGGTGCCGCCGATCGCGTCGCGGGCCTCGAGAATGGCGTAGGTGTCACCGGGCCGTTGCCGCTGCAACCGCCAGGCGGCCCCGATCCCGGACAGGCCGGCGCCGACGATCAACACGTCGAAGTGTCCAGTCAACATGTGAAGTCCATGCATGTGAAGTCGGTAGATGTGAGACGGCTACAAATGAAGCCAGTGCATATGAACCTGGCGAGTATGGGGTTTGTGCATGTGAGGTTGGTGCATATGAGGTTCATGAGTCTCCCGGTGTGAACCACGGCGGAGTTCCGGTACCCGAAATCCGGACACCACCCCACGGATCAGGATCGCTCAGCTTGACCGTGGTCTCCGGCGAACCGGGCACCACGATCGTGGCCGCGCGGAGTCCGGCGCCGACCCGTTCACGCAGCATGTCGTGCGGCCCGGTGCGCCCGGCCCACCGAAACCGTCCCTCGACCGGCTCGAACCGCACCGACATCCGAACCTCGACCGGCACCGGTCCGTCATCCAGCCGCAGAGTCGCCGGCCCCCGATACCCCGCGTTCCCATCACCGCGACCATTCCCACCACCGAGCCCCTGGTCACCACTGAGCCCTTGGTCACCGCCGAGCCCCTGGTCACCACTGAAGTCGTTGCTGTCGAGGCCATCGTCACCATCGCTGCCGGGGTCGCTGTTGTCGAGGTCATCACAACTACGGCTATCACTGCCGGCGCCAGAGTCGTCACGGCCGTCATCACCGCGGTCAGCACTGCCGGGGCCAGAGCTGTCGAGGCTGTTCTCTCCGTGGCCATCGCTGCCGTAGTCATCGCTGCCGTGGCCATCGCCCCCAGGGCGACCGCTCCCGGGGGCGTTGTTGTGCCGGGCGGTGGTCATGTCTCCTGCGCCCACTCTTCGTGGGCGGCCAAGCCGCCCGGGATGTCGGCGGCGCGGCGCATGCCGGCGATGCCGCTCCACAGGAACGTCGTCAGGTAGTCGGCGAGAGCCTCTCGGCTGATCGGCTGCTGCTGTCGCAGCCACCAGTCGCCGACCGCCTGGACGTAGCCGACCACGCCGTACGCCCAGGGCAACGCCGCCCCGGAATCGAGGCCCCGGGCGCGCAGCAGGTCGCCGAATATCCGGGCCAGGCCGCTGGCGACCGTGTCCATCACGTCGGCGACCACGTCCCGGCGCCGGGCGATGTCGGGTTGATGCACGACGAAGCGATACAGATTGAGGTCGGATTCAATACGAGCAAGGTAGATGTCGATGGCAGCGGCGACGATCGCGCGCTCCTCCCGGACGGCCGCGACCGCCGGGATCATGTCGTCGAGGACCATCTGGCCGGCCGCCTGCCCGACGGCCAGCCACAACTCGGACTTGTCGGCGAAGTAGCGGTAGAGGACCGGCTTGCTGACCCCGGCGTGCGCGGCGATCGCCTCCATGCCGATGTCCGGGCCGTGCTGCCGGATCGCTTCGATGGCCGCCGTGGTCAGTTCGGCTCGTCGTTGCGCACGATGACCGTCCCAGCGGCCGCGGCGGCCGTCGCCGGAGCTGCCGGGATTGACGGGTGGAGTGACCGGGCTCATAGTACAAGAAGTAACTGTTACCGCCGGTAACGTCAAGCTTTTCCGGGAGGGCCGGGATGACTGACCGAGACCGCACCGCTGTACGACTGCTCCACGCGTCGGCCGAACACTCCTACGACCCTGAGGTGGAGATCGACTGGGCGGCCCCGTTCGTGCCCGGGAGGTATTTCGTCCCTCCGCACCGCTCCAGCCTCTACGGCACCGCACTCTGGGAGCGGATGACCGAGGAGCAACGTATTGACTTGACTAGACATGAGGTCGCCAGCATCGCTGGTCTAGGCGTCTGGTTCGAGACGATCCTCATGCAACTGTTGATCCGCGACTACTTCAATCAGGACCCGACCGCCCCGCACGCCCAGTACGCCCTCACCGAGATCGGCGACGAATGCCGCCACTCGGTCATGTTCGGTCGTATGATCGCCCGCCTCGGCACCCCCGTCTACCAGCCCACCGGCGTCAACCAGTGGCTCGGCAAGTGGATCGCCCACACCGGCGCCGGCCCGCGTATGTACGCCGCCATCCTGATCGCCGAGGAGATCCTGGACACCCTGCAGCGCGAGGCGATGAGCCACAGCGATGTGCAGCCCTTGGTCCGGATGGTCTCCCGCATCCACGTCGTCGAAGAGGCGAGACATGTCCGGTACGCCCGGGAGGAGTTGGCCCGGCAGATCCGCACGGCCGGCCGCTCCCGCCTCCACTTCGACAGACTGGTGATCGCCCGAGCCGCCTACTTGACTGGCACCCGCCTGATCGACCCGCGTGTGTACCGAGCCGTCGGCATCGACCCGGACGAGGGCCGCCGGGCAGCCCGGGCCAACCCGCACCACCGCGAGACGCTGCGCTGGGCCGGCGACCGGGTGGTCACGTTCCTGTCCAGCCTCAACCTGATAGGCGGCCCCGGCATCACCCTCTGGCACGCCTCCGGCCTGCTCCCGAGCAGCGGCAGCTGACCGGACGGCTCCCATGCGGCGCCAGGTGACGGACGGCTTCCATGGGCGCCGGGTGAGGGCGCCGGCGGACCGTGCGGCCGGGATAAGTTCAAGATCATGAGCGAGCAGCGATGGTACGGGCGGCGTGAACTCGTCGAGGCCTATCTGGGCTGTCGAGACGGGGAGCGGTATGGCGGCTATCGGCGGGAGGCCGGAGCGTTCAATGCCGCGCTCCGGGCTCACCACCAGGGCATGCTTGACGGGCTGGAGCGGCTCTTCGAGGTGCGGCTGACGCCGGAGGGTATTCCGGATCCGGTGCTGCACATGCTGTTCCGGTCGACTGTGGAGTCGGTGCTCGCGCTTACTGATCCGTGGTCCGGGTTCCTGGAGGCGGGGCTTCTGCACCTCAGACTGGACCGGGCCGGCGAGGCGGGCACGAAAGTGATGGCCGCCAGTGATCGGATCTGGTCCCGTAACAACGAGTCCCGTGAGGATCACCTGATCATCCTCGAGGAACTCGTCGGGCTGTTCCTCGGTGACCGGGCCCATCATGCCTTCACCGCGGACGAGCTTCGCGCCCTCGGCGTCGATCTGCAGCGGCCGCGACCCGTCGACTACTTCACCAGCGACTGATGAGGGGCCGGGTCACGGGCGGTCGTGCAGGAACCACTCGTCGCCGCGGGTCACGGCCAGCGCCGTCTCCCACAGGTTCATCTCCAGGTTGCCGGCCAGCAGCGTGATCTGGTACGCCAGCTCGCACGCGTCATCGGCGGTCTCCGGACGCCGGCCCACGACGAACTGGAGCATCGTCTCCCAGCCGGCGACCAGATCGGCCTGCCACCGGTCGTGCCAGTGCAGCAGGACACCGGCCAGCACCTCGTGCTGACCGAGCGTGCCGTGGAAGCCGGCCCACGCGGCGAGCAGATGGGCCTCGGTGGTGGGCGCCAGCAGCAGTTCCACCCGATCGGGGCGGTACCAGTTGTGGAGCCCGGTGAGACGGTCGCGGTACGGCGGCACCTGAGCCAGCAGTTCGGGATCGCCCCGGATCCGGTCGAACAGACAACGGTTCACGGCCTGCAAGGTCGGATCGGGGACCTGGTGCCGTACCGAATCAATGTTGAAATCAATGTCGAAAGCCGGCACCTGTGCCCGGAACGCGTCATCGGTGAGTGGCAGGTCCCACCACGGCCGCCTCAAGGCCTGCCACGGGTCGCCGGCCCGTGCCTGCCGGTCCAGCTCGGTGAGTTCCGGCCCCGACCACGCGTCCGCCTCGAAGTCGTCGTCCAAGTCCTCATCAGGGAGATCAGGGAGATCAGGGAGAGACGGGAGCGGCGGGCCGGGGAGGGCGACATCGTCGAAGAGGGGCGCGTCGCCGTCGAGGAAGACCGGGCGGCGGCCGGTCGACGGCATCACCGCGCGCGCCGTCCGCCAGGCCGGCAACACGTCCGCCGGATCCACCCCGCTGATCAGCAGACAGTCGCCGAACACCGGCGTGATCGGCAGATCGGCGAGCATCGTCGTGCTCAGAACCTTCCGGACGGTGTCGGCGTCAGCGGCCATGAGCCGAGTATCCGGCCGGCCCGGGACCGCCGCCGCCGGAACGACCGAACCCGGGGAGCGGGCCGAGCCGGGGAACAGGCCAGAGGTGGGGGAACGGGCCAAAGGTGGTGCTGGGCATACCCCGGCGGTAGTGGAAACCATCCCGCGAAGGTGGGCCGTGCACCATCGCGATCGCGAGCGCCGATTCCTAGGTTCGACACATGCGAATCACATGGGTCACCGCGCCCTTGGCCGTCGCCGCGCTGGCCCTGTCCGGGCTGTCCGCCCCGGTCTCCGCCTCGGCCGTCCCGATCCCGCCGATCGCCTGGCACGGCTGCACGACCGGGCCGTCCGACGAGGCCGGGCCGGTCCTGGACGCGGCCGGTGCGGAGTGCGGCGAGGTCACGGTTCCGGTCGACTATCGCGAGCTTGACGACCGTACGATCGCCGTCGCGGTAACCCGGAAGCGGGCCACCGACCAGGACCGGCGCCGGGGTGTCCTGATGCTCAATCCGGGCGGACCGGGCACCAGCGCGCTGGAGATGGTCCTCGCCGGTCCGCTGATGCCGGAGGTGGCCGCCGCCTACGACCTGGTGGCGATGGATCCGCGTTTCGTCGGGCGCAGCAACCCGATCGACTGCCGCTGGAAGACCGACACGTTCCTGCGCGGGGCCGGCCCGGACCGGAGCACCTTCACCGCGAGCGTGACACTGGCGAGAGACCTGGCGGCTGGATGCGCCGCCGACCGGACCCTGCTGCCGCACGCGTCGACCCGCAACACGGCCCGCGACATGGACCGGGTCCGGCGGGCACTCGGCGAGTCCCGGATCTCCTACCTCGGCTACTCCTACGGCACCTATCTGGGGGCGGTCTACCTGCAGATGTTCGGCGACCACGCGGACCGGGTGGTGCTGGACAGCGCCGTCGACCCGTCGATCTACGGCCCGGGCCTGTTCGCCCGCAGCGCCCCGGCGATCCAGGCCGCGCTGGAGAACTGGGCGTCCTGGGCGGCCGAACACCATGCCGAATACGGCCTCGGTGCGACTCGGAACGACGTGTTGACGACCGTCGAGAGACTCGATCAAAAGACGACGACCGCGGGGCTGTACGAGGTGGATGCACACGTTCTGCCGCTGCTGCTGTTCACCGGCCTCTACGACGACGGCCCCGAGGTGTACGCGTCTCTCGCCGGCAAGCTCCGGGCGCTTCGCACCGGCACCCCGGACGAGTCGTTGACGCAGTTCCTGACCATGCTGTTCACCGGCTCCGGGCCGGCCTCCGACCGTGCGGGCACGCCGATCCTCTGCGCTGACCGGGCCGTCTCCCGCGACCCGGCGACCTACTACCGTGACATCCAGCGTCACCGGGCCGCCGAGCCCCTGTTCGGTCCGCTGACCCGCAACATCAGCCCGTGCGCGTTCTGGCCGGCCCGCCCCGCCGAGCCGGCCACCGTGATCGGTAACCGCAGGCCCGCGCTGGTCGTCGGAGCCGATGGAGACCCGGCCACCCCGTACGCCGGGCAACAGGTGATGCATGAGGCGCTCGCGGGGTCGCGGATGGTGACGTTGCGGGGCCGGTTCGGTCACGGCCAGTACCTGGTAGCCGGCAACGGATGCGTCGACGGTGCGGTGAACCGGTATCTACTCGACGGTGTCCTCCCCACCGGAGACATCCACTGCGTCAGCTGAACTTCGGGTGCTGAACGGTTTCGGTCAGGTTGCGGTGTCCTTCCGGCGGCCGGATCGGCACCATCAGCCGGGTCGCCGGAGCCTCACCACGTGCGAGATTGTCGCGACGTTCCGCGTTGAAGATCATCACGCGGCGGGAGAGATACTCGGGAGAGGATTCGATGGACGACGCCCTGGTGGCCTACAACGCCGGCCGCATGGACGGGGCCGCCGGACTCCGGGATCCGCAGATCGCCGAGGATCCGGAGGTCGGCCCCGACTACCGGGTCGGTCTGCTGGACGGCCGGATCGCGGCGTACCACCTGAACCGGGAGTTGCGGTCGTTCCTCGACGACCCGGACGACGCGTGATCGGCCGCTCACATGTCCCCCTGAGAAGCATGTGACCAGCCGTTATTCTGGCGGAAACATTGCTTTGCCGGTCCCGAAATCAGGTATCAGGACTCTTGCACCGGACAGGCGGCACAGGATGGGGACCGGATGATCGAGGGTGCGTTGGCGGGTTTCACCGTGGCGGTGACCGCGGAACGGCGCCGCAGCGAGATGGCGGCTCTACTGGAACGGCGTGGGGCGCGGGTGATCAGCGCACCGGCGATCACCATCGTCCCGCTCGTCGATGACGCCGCGCTGCATGCGGCGACCGCCGCCTGCATCGGACTCGAACCGCACCTGGTCGTCGCCACCACCGGCTTCGGCTTCCGCGGCTGGCTGGAAGCGGCCGAAGGCTGGGGTCTGGCCGAATCGCTGCGCGAATCACTGCGCAACGCGCGGATCATCGCCCGTGGCCCGAAACCGTGCGGGGCGATCCGCGCGGCCGGGCTCATCGAGGACTGGGCGGCCAAGACCGAGGCCTCCGAAGAGGTGCTCGAACGCCTGCTCGCCGAAGGCGTCGCCGGCCGCCGGATCGTGGTGCAAGAACACGGCGAACCCCAGACCGAATTCGTCAAAGCGCTGCGTACGGCCGGTGCAGCGGTCGTCGAGGTACCGGTCTACCGATGGGCGCTCCCACCCGACGTCGCGCCGGTGAAACGCCTCGCCGAACAGGTCGTCGCCGGTCAGATCGACGCTGTCACGTTCACCAGCGCGCCTGCGGTCAAGGCGTTCCTGATGATCGCGGAAGACGCCGGGGCGGACGTGACCACCGCGTTCGGTCGCGGCACCCTGGCCGCATGTGTCGGGCCGGTCACCGCCGCGCCGTTGATCGAGCGGGGTGTCGAAGTGGTGATGCCGGAGCGGTACCGGCTGGGCGCCCTGATCAAGACGGTCACCGACGAGCTTCCCCGCCGGGCGCTGCGACTGCACGTCGCCGGAACCATTCTCGAGGTACGGGGACACGCGGTCCTCATCGACGGAGTGACCCACGCGCTCGCGCCCGCGGCGATGGCGATCCTGTCCGCCCTGGCCAGCCGCCCCGGAGCCGTGGTGTCGAAGGAACAGCTGGTGATGTCCCTGCCCCGGGGCAACGACGGCCATGCGGTAGACGTGGCGGTCGCCCGTCTCCGGGCAGCCCTGGGATCCGGAAAACACATCGAGACCGTGATCAAACGCGGCTACCGCTTACGCATAGACGAAGCAGCCTGACTCAACTCAACTCAACTCAACTCAACTCAGCCCGGCGCCTGCCGCCCAAGACATGCCAGTCAAGACATGCCAGTCAAGACATGCCCGGCAAGACGAGCTAATCAAGACGTGCGGGGCAAATCGAGCTAGTCAATGCGTGCTGGTCAAGATGTGTCATTCAAGATGATGTAGCTCGAATCAAAGTTAAGACGAGTCGAGTCACGTCAATACGAAGCAGTGCCGGCGACGAGGCCGGATCCGGAAGATCCCGATGTCCATGCCGGGACCGGATACCCGTACCGGGAAATCGCGAGCCTGATGCCATGCCGGGCCGCTCCCATTGCGCACGACGACAGTTCCCTCGCGCCGAAGGCGTACGGGAGCGCTGAAGCCTGAGGAGACGCCCGTGACCGACTTTCCTGCCCCGACGGGCTTCCCTGCGCAGACCGGTTTCCCTGCGCGGGCTGGTTTGCCGACTCTGATCGCCGTTGCCCATGGCACCCGGTCGCCGGACGGGCGGCGGCAGATCGAGCGGCTCGCCGCTGCTGTTGCCCGTCGGCGGCCTGGTCTGGACGTTCGGCTCTGCTATGTGGACGTGCAGGAACCGAAGGTCGCCGACGTGGTGCCGACCGTCCGGGACGCGGTGGTGGTGCCGTTGCTGTTGTCCTGTGGCTATCACGTCCGTGTTGATATCGCCGATGCGGTCAAGTCGACACATTTTCCGGTCACCGCGCCGCTCGGCCCGGACCCGGTCTTCCTGGACAGCATGCGACGCAATCTGCCGGACGCCGACGCGGTGGTGCTGGCCTCGGCCGGTTCCTCGGACCCGCTCTGGGTGGCCGGTATCCGCGAGGTGGCCGCCCAGCTCTCCGACTCCAGTGGTGAGCGGTCGGTGCGGGACGCCGGCGGCGATGGCGGGCAGCGGGTGAAGGACGCTGGCAGCGACGGTAGGCGGTTGGCGGTGGGGGCCGGCGGTGGTGATGGGCGGTGGGCCGGGAATGGTAGGCGGCGGGTTGAGCTCGGGTACACGTCGGGGAGTGGGCCGCGGGTGAATGATGTGGTCGACCGGCTGCGGGCGGAAGGGGCGCGCACGGTGGCGGTGGCGGCGTATCTGCTGGCTGAGGGGCTGTTCTATCGCACTCTGCACAGTGCCGGTGCGGACTCGGTGACCCCGCCGCTGTGTCATGAGCCGGCGGTGGCGGATCTGGTGTTGCAGCGGTTCGACAGTGCGCTTCTCACAACGGCCGGTAGCCGGTTGTAGTCACAACGGGGGCGAGTGGGTTGTAGGGATTCCTGTACAGCAGCGTCACCGCCAGGCGCCCCGGCGGGAAACGGCGGGCCGGAAGCATCACCGGTGACCAGACGCCCGGACTGCTGGAGATCTGATGACGCAACGCTTGGTGGTTATCGGCAACGGCATGGCCGGGGCCCGCACGGTCGAGGAGATCCTCGCCCGAGACCGAGATCAAACCCGAGACCAAACCCGAGACCAAACCCGAGACCGGGACCAAGAGCGAACCATCACCATGTTCGGGGACGAGCCCTACGGCAACTACAACCGGATCATGCTCTCCAACCTGCTCGCCGGGGTGGAGGAGGAGTCCGGGATCTTCCTCAATGATCTGGGCTGGTACGCAGACAACGGCATCACCCTGCACTCCGGCACCCGGATCGAGCGGATCGACCGCGCCGCGAAGGTGGTCGTCGCGGGGGACGGGGCCGCCACCCCGTACGACAAATTGATCATCGCGACCGGATCCAGCTCGTGGACGCCGCCGATCAAGAACATCAACAACCCGAAGCGGGGCTACCACCAGGGCGTCTTCGCGTTTCGGACGCTGGACGACACGCGGGGGATGATCCGGTACGCCCGGGATCACGAGCGCGCGGTCGTGATCGGCGGTGGCCTGCTCGGCCTGGAGGCGGCCCGCGGGCTGCAGAACCACGTCAGCGAGGTGACCCTGCTGCACGCCGCGGGTCACCTGATGAACGTGCAGCTCGACGAGCGGGCCGGCGCCATGCTCAAGGACAGTGTGGAGAGCCGCCTCGGCATCCGGGTGATCCTGAACGCGATGACCACCGAGGTCCTCGGCAAGGACCGGGTCACCGGTGTGAAACTCGCCGACGGCACGGTGATAGACGCTGATGTGATCGTGGTCGCCGCGGGCATCCGCCCGAACACCCAGGTCGCCGCGGACAGTGGCCTCATCGTGGAGCGCGGCATCGTGGTCGACGACCAGATGCGTGCCGTGGGCGAGGACGACATCTACGTGGTGGGGGAGTGCGCCCAGCACCGTGGCGAGATGTACGGCCTGGTCGCGCCGCTGTGGGAGCAGGCGAAGGTGCTCGCCGACCACCTCACCGGCCGGAATCCGGAGGCCGCCTACCAGGGTTCGAAACTGCACACGAAGCTGAAAGTCGCCGGCATCGACGTGGCAGCGATGGGCCTGAAGGAGCCGGCGAGCGACGACGACGAGGTGATCGTCTACAGCGAGCCGAAGAAGGGCCTCTACAAGCAGGTCATCATCCGGGACGGGGTGCTGGTCGGCGCGACTCTGGTCGGTGACAACAGCAAGGCGGCCGGTCTGATCCAGGCGTTCGACAAAGCACAGATCCTTCCGGACGTACGCGCTGAGCTGCTTTTTGATCTCGGAGGCCCGGGGCAGGAGGTGACGCCGGCGGAGATGCCCGGTGATGCCCAGGTCTGCAACTGCAACGGTGTCGACAAACAGACGATCTGCGGTGTGGTGGACGGCGGCTGCAAGACGGTCAGCGGGGTGATGGAGAAGACCCGCGCCGGCAAAGGCTGCGGCACCTGCAAGCCCCTGGTGCAGCGGATCGTCGAGTGGGCGGCCGGTGGTGAGGCCGAGGAGGATCCGGCCGCGTCCTGGTACGTGCCGGGTGTCCCGATGCCGAAGCAGGAGCTGATGGCCGTCATCCGCCGGTACGAACTGAAGAGTGTGTCGGCAGTCTTCGACAAACTGGTGCCGGGTGGCGAACACGACGCGAAGAGCAAGATGGGCCTGGCGTCTCTGCTCAAGATGATGTGGGCTGATCAATACATCGACGAACGCGACGCCCGTTTCATCAACGACCGGGTGCACGCCAACATCCAGCGTGACGGCACGTTCTCGGTGGTCCCGCAGATGAAGGGCGGCGTCACCACCCCGGACCAGCTGCGCAAGATCGCCGACGTGGCCGACAAGTACGGCGTGCCGATGGTGAAGCTCACCGGTGGCCAGCGCATCGACCTGCTCGGGGTGCCCAAGGAGCAGCTGCCGGCGATGTGGGCGGACCTGGACATGCCGTCCGGGTACGCCTACGCGAAGAGTTTCCGCACCGTGAAGACGTGTGTCGGCTCCGACTACTGCCGTTTCGGCGTCGGTGACTCGACAGCCCTGGGCATCGCCTTGGAAGAGCGGTATCAGGGCTTGGAAGGCCCCGGCAAGATGAAGCTCGCCGTCTCCGGGTGCCCGCGCAACTGTGCGGAGTCGTACGTCAAGGATCTGGGTGTCGTCGCTATCGACGGCGGTAGGTGGGAGATCTACGTCGGCGGCGCCGCCGGAGCCCACATCCGCAAGGGTGACCTGCTCACCACGGTCGGCACCGCCGACGAGGTGATCCGCCTGACCGGCCGGTTCCTGCAGTACTACCGCGAGAACGCGAACTGGCTGGAGCGCACCTACGCGTTCGTCCCGCGGATCGGCATCGACCGGATCCGGGAGATCGTCGTGGACGACTCGGACGGGATCGCGCAAGCCCTGGACGCCGCGGTGGAAGAAGCCGTGCAGTCCTATCGGGACCCGTGGAAGGAGCGGGCGGTGCCGGCCACGCCCGGCCAGTTCCGCACCAGCCTGCCGCTGACCGTCCTCCCGCAGGTTCCGGTGCGGGCATGACACTTCTCGGTCCGCTCGAAGAGATCCCCCTGGGTGAGGGGCGCACTTACAGCGTCGACGACGACATGGTCGCCGTCTTCCGCCTCCGTGACGGCTCCTTGCGCGCGGTCTCCGCGGTCTGCCCGCACAAGGGCGGCCCGCTCGCCGACGGGCAGATCGACAACCGCGTCGTCGTCTGCCCGCTGCACCTGTACGCATGGGACCTCGCCACCGGGTGTTCCCAGTCCGGCCAGCCCTCGATCGACGTCTACCCGGTGCGGGTCGACGACGGACACATCATTCTGGGAGTCTGACGATGACCGCTACATTGGAACGGCCGGCCGCGAAGAGCATCAGCGGCCACTGGATCGACGACTGGCGGCCCGAGGACCGGGAGTTCTGGGACAACGGTGGCAAGCGAATCGCCAAACGCAACCTGATCTTCTCGATCCTGTCCGAACACATCGGCTTCTCGGTGTGGTCGCTCTGGTCGGTGATGGTGCTCTTCCTCGGGCCCGCCTACGGCTTCGACCCGGCACAGAAGTTCCTGCTCACCGCGGTGCCGACCCTGGTCGGGGCGGGGCTGCGGATCCCGTACACCTTCGCCGTCGCCCGGTTCGGCGGCCGCAACTGGACCATCGTCAGCGCGTCCCTGCTGCTCATCCCGTCGATTCTGGCGGCGATCCTGATCGAGCCCGGGGTCTCGTACCAGACGATGTTGATCCTGGCCGCTCTCGCCGGTGTCGGCGGCGGCAACTTCGCCTCCTCGATGGCGAACATCAACGCCTTCTACCCGGACCGGCTCAAGGGCTGGGCGCTCGGCATCAACGCCGGTGGCGGCAACATCGGTGTCCCCGCGGTGCAGTTGGTCGGCCTGTTCGTGCTCGCGGTCGTCGGTGCCGGCAGTCCCGGTCTGGTGGCCGGGGTCTACATCCCGCTGATCGTGCTCGCGGCGGTCGGCTCGGCGCTCTACATGGACAACCTGACGCAGGCCCGCAACGAGAAGCGCGGCATGCGGGACGCCGCCAGGCAGGGTCACACCTGGGTCATGTCGGTGTTGTACATCGGCACGTTCGGTTCGTTCATCGGTTTCGGGTTCGCGTTCGGCCAGGTGCTGCAGGTGCAGTTCGCGGAGACCTTCGACACTCCGGTCAAGGCCGCGTACCTGACCTTCATCGGCCCGCTGCTGGGTTCGCTGATCCGGCCGTTCGGCGGGGCTCTCGCGGACCGGTTCGGGGGCGCGAAGGTCACCTTCGTCAACTTCATCGCGATGGCGGCCGGCGCGTCGATCGTGCTGGTCGCGGCCCAGCAGCGGTCGCTGCCGCTCTACCTGGTCGGTTTCATCAGCCTGTTCGTGCTCAGTGGACTGGGCAACGGGTCGACGTACAAGATGATCCCGGCGATCTTCAAGCAGAAGTTCGCGGATGACGAGCACACGGCCCGGCGGATCTCCGGTGCGGTGATCGGTATCGCCGGGGCGATCGGCGCCGTCGGCGGTGTGCTGGTCAACCTGGCGTTCCGTCAGTCGTTCCTGACTTATCAGGACGCTGACGCCGCGTACATCGGCTTCATCGGCTTCTACGCGCTCTGTGTGCTGGTCACGTGGGTGGTCTACCTTCGGCCGTCAGCCCGTACCAAGATCGCCGTTTGACCGATCCGTGCTCCCCTGAACGGGGAGCACGTTTCTGGCTGAAAGTATGAGTTTAGACAGTTAACACTCGATCATTCACTCCAAAGTGTCCAGTTTTGCCATGATTTAAGACCTTCCGTGACCATACGATTCTCCCCGTCCAGAAATAACCCTTCTTGCGGAAAAGGTGATCGTATGAACAAGGTTGTTCGTGCCATCGTCATGTCCGGTGTGGCAGTCGCCGCCGGTGTGACCATGGCGGCCGGTCCGGCCTCGGCGGCTCCGTCGTCGTCAGCCGCGCCCTCAGTCGGCGAGAAGCGGGTCGCGACCCAGCAGAAGGCCTTCCCGCGCCGGGACCGCGTCGTCGGGGTCTACCGCAGCCTGCGGACCTGCGACCGGATCGGCAAGGTCGGCCAGTGGAAGCGGCAGTGGAACCGGTACTCCTGCGTCCGGGTCAACCGCGGCTACGGCAGCGACTGGGCCCTGCGGGTCTCCTCCTACGGCGGCTACCCGGGCGGTGGCTACGGTGGTCACCACCCGGGTGGTGGCTACGGCGGTCACCACTCGGGCGGCGGCTACGGCGGTCACCCGGGCGGTGGCTACGGCTACAAGGGCACCCGCTAGAGCTGAACCCGGCTCGATCGGCCGAGGGCCGCACCTCCGCAACGGGGTGCGGCCCTCGGCCGTCTCCGTCATGGGGAGGCCCTGCGCGCCGGGCGTTGCGCGTGATCGATAGGCTCCCGCGTCGTGGGCGACGACGTCATCAGCAAGATCGCATCGCTTCTGCGGGAGATGCTCCCGGACGAGGCCGCCGAGATCGTTCTCGAAGGCGAGGCCGACGAGGGTTACTCCAGCGCGTCGTTTGCCGTGCGCCGGCCGGACGGCACCGAGTTCGGCCTCGGCCCGGACGACTACCCCGAGCAGGCCGACGAGATCAGCGCGCTGCTGATCCGGCTGTGGGAGGCCGACGACGCCGGCGACGGCGACCCGTGGCACGAGATCACCGTCACGGTCGGCCGTGAGGGCGAGCCCGAGGTGACGTTCACGCCTGTCGAGCCCGAGACCGAGGAGATCATCGAGAGCCTGGCCGTGGTGCTGCGCGACGTCCTGCCGGACGACGCGGTGAAGATCGTCCTCGACGGCGAGCTGGACGAGGACTGGTCGAGCCACGACCTGACCATGTACCGGGCGGACGGCACCTCGTACCACATCGACTGGGACGACGCCCCGGAGTCACTCGACGACATCGCCGACTACCTGATCGACCTCTGGGAGTCGACCACGGAGGACGGCGACGACCCCTGGTACGGGATCACCATGACCGTCCGCCGCGACGACACCTTCGAGGTCAACTTCTCCTACGAGCCGCTGGTTCGCCCTCGGGACTGAGTCAAGGGTTCCCATCGGTCGGCGTTGATGGCAGCGTGTCCGCATGGGATGGAAGAGATCTATGGCCGTGGCTGTCGTCGCGGTCCTCGTCGGCGCCTCGGCGGGACCCGCCGGTTCCGCCGCGGCCGCGCCGTCACTGGGCTACCTGAAGCCCGGCGGTCAGCCGCGCCTCGTCGAGAAGGTTCCGGTCAACGTGGTGTTCGTCGGCTACGAGCCGTCGCAGGTCGCCAAGAGCGCGTTCCTCGGCGAGCTGGCGACGAACTACGAGCCGGTGGTCCGGTCCCGCCTCTGGTACGGCGAGACCGAGAAACTGGGCATCACCTACAAGTACGACTACAAACTGACGTACGCCAACCAGAGCTATGAGAACAAGTTCTTCAAGCAGCTCGGCAAACTGGCGAAACCGGCCCCGCTCACGGCCTATCAGCAGGCCTACAACGACCAGGCCAACAACGTCCTGGACATCGCCGACAACTCCACGATCGACGCGCCGAGCGTGGAGAAGTGGCTGGCCTTCAACCCGCCGTCCGGGGTGGACACCCGCCGCAACACGGTATTCTTCGTCAACTGGTTCGGCCGGCCCGACTTCAAGCACCACGTCTACACCAAGATCGGTGAGCCGGACCCGGACACCGGTTACGACTTCGGCGCCAACCGGGACAGCCGCAAGTTGATCGCCTGGGGCGGCACCACCGCCGACGACGAGGAGACCGGCCTGGGCGCCACCCGGCGGGTCTGGTTCCACGACCTGTCGGCCGGCCCCGAGTCGTGGACGGCCAACTACGACGTGGACAACGCCGACGTCGACGGTGACGGCGTGCCCGACTACCGGATGCCGCCGACCTGGGAGTACGTGGCCGGTGGCTACCGTGCCCCGTCCGCTCTGGCCGGTGACCTCGGCAAGATCACCCGCTACGTGGCACTGAACCTGCTGTTCACCACGTCGCCGCTGTACCCGGTCGAGCTGCCGACGGCCAACCCGCCGAAGACCCTGGACATCGACAACAACACCTACGAGGGCTGGCCCGGCGTCGACGCGTCGAAGGAGTACATCACTCCGGAACTGCTCGTCGGCGAGCTGTCCGAACTGCGCTGGCGCAACCGGTTCTCGCAGGACTTCCAGGACCTGCCGTACGACACGAAGGCCGAGCAGTGCTACCTCGGGGTGCTGACCGGCGAGTCGTGCTACCCGGAGACCGGTCTGCCGCCGATCGGCAACCTCTACCTCTACAACAACGAGAACCTGGACCGGGCCCTCGACGACCAGGGCAAGGTCGACTACGAGATCCCGCTGTTCAACTACGCGGTCGGTGCGGGTGTCGGGGTTCCGGCGCTCGGCTTCGCCGACGACAACTACACCGACGGCACCCAGTCGTACGTGTTCTCGTTCATCTCGCCCGAAGTGGTCGCCGCCGGGTACGGGCTGACCACCACGCAGATCCACGAAGTCGGCCACCACCTGGGCATGAGCCACCCGCACGACGGCTACGACAGCGCCAGCGGCGTCGACTACGGCGGGGCCGGCGAGTTCTACTACGCCAACGCCGGTGACGAGAACAACTCGATGATGAGCTACATCGACGTCAACTGGGACTTCAGCCAGTTCGACCGGGACAACAGCGACCGGTTCCTGACCGCCGCCTACTGGGAGGCCGCGAACCGGCTCGCCGCGACCGTTCCGGCAGGTAAGGGCAAGACCGCGCTGAAGACCGCCGACCTGCTGCTGGGCGGCGCGAGCAAGGCGTTCGCCGCGCACGACTACCGGGCGGCGTACGCGCTGGCCGAGAAGGCCTACGACAAGGTCAAGGCGATCCCGGGCGTGGACGAGGCCGGTGTCGCGGCCACGCTCAAGGCCGAGGCCGAGCAGGCCCGCAGCAGCAGCAAGGTGCACGAGCCGCACGAGTTCATCGACACCCTGGCGCCGGACAGCCCGCGCAGCCAGCCGTAAACGGTTTTCCATAGGGCCCCGGGAGAAATTCCGGGGCCCCGTTCTCTGTCAAGATCCGGTCAGTTCTCAAAGGGCCCGGAGTCGGTAAGGTCCCCGTATCGAGAGATCGATCGGTCTCTTGAGAAACGGGGAGAAATGAAAAACTTCAATTCCATCGGCGTACGGGTTCTGGCCGGTCTCGTGGCCACCGGTGTCGCCGCGGGCGTGCTGCTCGCCGGCTCGCCGCCCGCCTCGGCCGCTGCCGCCCAGGCCGGTTGCTACAAGATCAAGACCTCGACGGTCTACTTGAACAGCGTCTCCAACGAATACGAGTTCGTCACCCACTTCACCCAGAGCAATCAGGTCGTCGTCGACCCGCCGTTCTACTTCCGGAAGAACACCAAGAACGGCTACTCCGCAGTGAAGATCATTTCCTGCAAGAAGACGAGAACGGCCGCCTGGAAGGTGTACCAGTACTCGGTCAACACCAATCTCAAGGACCTCAAACTCGTCAAGAGCGGCTCGAAGGTCGACGCCAATCCGGCGAACGGCGACCACGGCTTCGGGGTCATGATCAAGGGCGTCACCAAGGCCAACACCATCGTGTTCCAGCCGACCGTCTGCACCAAGAAGCCGTCGAAGCTCTCGGTCGTCGGCGCCGTCAAGTTCGTGACCGGCCTGCCGATCCCGGTCTCCCCGCTCAAGGCCGCCGGCCTGTGGGTGGCGAGTAACGGGCTCAAGGAGAAGAGCGGCGACAACTACTCGTGCGGTCTGCTCGGCAAGGAGACCGCGGTCGGTTTCAAGTTCAACGGCACCAGCGGCGCGGCGTCCCTGAAGATGCCGAGCACCGGCCGGTACCTGTTCACCAAGCGCGCGACCTGGACCGAGCTCTGCCCGCCGGACCGCTACTGCGGCATCAGCCGGGACGACAGCATGAGCGTCCGCTCCGGCAAGCAGTGACACCAGCGTTCTGAACGAAGGGCCGTACCGGTTTCCGGTACGGCCCTTCGTCTTGACCTCAAGCGCGGTTGAGGACCGACGCTGGCCATCATGACCGACATCGCCCACGCCGGCCGCGGTATCCGTGTCCTCGGCCTCACCCTCGCTCTCGGCGGCCTCCTGGTCGTCGTCGACACCACAGTGACCGCGGTGGCCCTGCCCGCGATCGTCGCCGGCCTGCACACGTCGTTGCCGGCCGCCCAGTGGGTGACCATCGGCTATCTCCTCGGACTGGTCTCGGTGATCCCGCTGGCCGGCTGGGCCGTGGAACGGTTCGGAGCCCGCCGGGTCTACCTCAGCGCGATGATCGTCTTCACCGTGCTGTCCCTACTGGCCGGGCTGGCCTGGGACGTGTTCTCCCTGGCCTTCTTCCGCTTCGTCCAGGGGCTGGGCGGCGGCCTGCTCACTCCGGTAGGCACCGCCATCGGACTGCGGGCGGTGCCTCGCCATGCGCGGGGCCGTCTGATGAGCCTGCTGGTCCTGCCGCTGGCGATCGGCCCGGTCTTCGGGCCGCCACTGGCGGGCTGGCTCGTCGACGCCGGTTCGTGGCGCTGGATCTTCCTGATCAACCTGCCGATCGGCCTGCTCGCCTTCGCCGTCTGCCGCCGGGTGCTCCCGCTGGACGAACCCGCCGCCGTGGGCCGTCCGATCGACCTGGTGGGGCTGGCGCTGCTGTCCGGCGGATCCACCACCGTGGTCCTGGGCGGCACGCTCCTGGAACGTTCCCTCGGCTGGTTCGGGCTGCTCGCCCTCGGGCTCGGGCTGCTGGCCGCCTTCGTCAGGCGGTCCCGCCGGATCCCGGAACCGCTGGTGGACCTGCGGCTGCTGGAGCATCGGCCGTTCCGGGCCGGGCTGGGGGTGATGGCCTGCTTCGGGGCGGCCTACTTCGGCACCATGGCGGTGCTGCCGCTGTTCGTCCAGGGTGTCGGCGGCGACCGGGTTGCGGTGGCCGGGCTGCTGGTGCTGCCGCAGGCGATCGTGGTGGCGGTGTTCGCGCAGGTCGGCACCCGACTGGTCGACCGGATCCCGCCCCGGCGGATTGTGCTCACCGGGACCGCCCTCGGCACGGCCGGGGTTCTCGCGCTGGGCACCGCGATGACCGCCGACGCCGGCTATCCGTGGCTGATCGCGGCGGCGATGCTGTTCGCCGCCGGCTCCGGCGCGACGCTGATGCCGGCCATGACGGTCGCGATGCGGGATCTTGACCACGACCAGACGCCCCGCGGCACCACCCTGCTGACCCTGGTCAACCAGCTCTCCTCGGCGACCGGCGGCGCGATCGTCGCGGTCTCGCTCAGCCTCCTGGTCACGGCGCGCGCGCCGGAGGCCGGGGGAGTGGGCGGCATGCTCACCCTGGATCCGGCGGCCCGCCAGGCGCTGCGCCCGGAACTAGCGGCGGCCGTCGGCGGCGCCTACCTGATCCCGGCGCTGCTGCTGGCGACAAGCCTGCTGATCGCATACCGAGCTTTACGCCCGGTTGAGACGCCCGGTTGAGACGCCTGGTTGAGACGCCTGGTTGAGACGCCTGGTTGAGACGCCTGGTTGAGACGCCCGGCTGAGACGCCTGGTTGAGACGCCTGGTTGAGACGCCTGGTTGAGACGCCTGGTTGAGACGGCTGATTGAGACGGCTGATTGAGACCCGTGATTGAGACGCCCGGCTGAGACGTTTGTATGAGACAGCAAGGGGGCCGCACCGGATCAAACCGGTGCGGCCCCCTTGCTTGACAGATCAGCCCTTGACGCTGCCCGCGAGCAGACCTCGGACGAAGTAACGCTGGAGGAGCAGGAACACCGTGACCGGCACGACGATCGAGACGAAGGCGCCGGCTGACAACAGGTACCAGGCGGTGCCCCGGGTGCCGCTGAGGTTGGACAACTGCACCGTCATCGGGGAGATCTCCGGGGCGCCGGTGAAGGTCAGCGCGACCAGCAGATCGTTCCAGACCCAGAGGAACTGGAAGATGCCGAACGCCGCCAGCGCCGGGGTGAGCAGCGGCAGCAGCACCCGGAAGAAGATCGACACGTGCCCGGCGCCGTCGATCCGGGCCGCCTCGATCAGGCTGGCCGGGACCTCCTTGATGAAGTTGTGCAGCAGGTAGATCGCCAGCGGCAGCGCGAACGTCGAGTGCGACAGCCACAGCGTCCAGAACGTGCCGTCGATCTCGAGCTTGACGAAGAGCTGGAGCAGCGGCAGCAGGGTCACCTGGAGCGGGACGATCTGCAACGCGAAGATCGCGATGAAGAGGAAGTTGCGCCCCGGGAAGTTCATCCAGGCGAACGCGTACGCCGCGAGCGCCGCGAGGCAGAGCGGGATCAGCACCGCGGGGATCGTGATGACGATCGAGTTGAGGAAGTAGTCCGCCAGGTTGACGCCGTTCTCCGAGTCGAAGACGGCCTTGTAGTTGTCCAGCGTCAACTGCGGGTCGGAGAAGAACGTCCACCAGCCGGTCTTCTTGATCTGCTCCTCCGGGCGGAAGGAGGAGACCAGCAGACCGAATGTGGGGATCGTCCACAGCACCGCGATGACGATCGCGGCCAGTGACGCCCACGGCGAGGTGAGTTTCCGCTTCGCTGTCTCGGCGGCGGACAGCTTCTTGCCCTCGGCCTTCGCCCCTGGCGTGGTGGTGATGGGTGCAGCGGTGGTCATCACGCCTCCGAACGGCGAAGCTGGCGGATGTTGTAGACGACGATCGGGATCACCAGGATGAACAGCACCACCGCGAGCGCCGCGCCGAAGCCACGGTTGTCGCTGCGGAAGGTCTGGCTGTAGAACTCGTTGGCGATGACGCTCGTGTCGAACCGGCCGCCGGTCATGGTCTGGACGATGTCGAAGACCTTCAGCGTGCCGATGGCGATGGTGGTCAGCACGACCACGACGGCCGGGCGGATCGCCGGCAGCGTGACGAAGCGGAACATCCCCCACGGGCCGACGCCGTCGAGGCGGGCGGCCTCGATGATGTCGTCCGGGATCGCCTTGATGGCCGCCGACAGCACGGTCATCGCGAAGCCGGCCTGGATCCACACCAGGATCACGATCAGCAGGAACGTGTTGAGCGGGGCTTCGATCCACAGCTGGACCGGTTTGCCGCCCATCGCGACGATGATCTGGTTGACCAGGCCGATCTGGTTCACGTTGCGCTGGTCGGGGCGGTACTCGTACATGAACTTCCAGATCACCGACGCCGCGACGAACGAGATCGACATCGGCAGGAAGACCAGCGCCTTGGCGAAGGACTCGACCCGGGCCTTGTCCACCAGGATGGCGTAGAGCAGGCCGATCCCGGTTGCGACGAACGGCGTGAGCAGCACCCAGAACGCGGTGTTCCGCAGGACCGTGAGCTGTTCCGGATCGGTGAAGATCTTCTGGTAGTTGTCGAGCCCGACGAAGTTCGTCAGCGACGCGTCGAGGAACGACTGGTAGATGGTGCGGAGTCCGGGGTAGAGCAGCCCGACGCTGAGCAGCAGCACGGTCGGTGCGAGATAGAGCGCGGCGATGGCACGGTCGCGCTTGCCGGTGAAACGCCCGGCGATGAACAGGATCAGGCCGACGACGGCGGCGAACAGCAGGATCGCCGCGAACATCTGACCGATCTTATGACCGGTGGTGGAGGCGGTGGTGAACACGCGGCCCGTTCCTCCTTGGTTGTTCCAAGCGAGAGAGGAGGTTAAGTGAAGAACAGAAAGCGAGAGACTGCTAGGGCCGGCCGGGGGATACCCGACCGGCCCATTGTTACTCGCAGATTACTTCGGCCAGGCCGATTCGATGTTGTCGAGCGTCTTCTTGGTGTCCTGGCCGGTGATCCAGTTGGTGGTCTGCTTCCAGAACGCGTTGGAACCGACGGCGGCGGGCATCATGTCCGAGCCGTCGAAGCGGAACGTGGCGTTCGGGTCCAGCAGGATCTCAGCCGAGAGCTTGTCGACCGGGTTCGTCAGGTTGTTGGGGTCCAGACCCTTGTTGGCGGAGACCCAGCCCGAGGAGAGCTTGGCCTTCGCGTTGGCCCAGGTGTCGCTGGACAGGTAGGTCTGGAACGCCTTGACCTCGGGACGGTCGGCGAACGCGACGACGAACTCGCCACCACCCAGGACCGGCTTGCTGTCGGCGGTCTCGCCCGGCAGGTAGAAGGCGAAGACGTCGCCGTCCTCGGCCACCGTCTTGCCCTTCGGGAAGTTGGCGGCGTAGAACGAGGCCTGGCGGTGCAGCGAGCACTGGTCGTCCAGGATCGGCAGACCCGCGTCCTGGAAGGTGGTGCCGGCGATGCTCTTGACGTCGCCGAGGCCGCCGTTGACGTAGGCGTCGTTCTTCAGGTAGGCGCCGACGGCGTCGAGGGCCGCGGTGGCCTCGGGGCCGTTGAAGGGGATCTCGTGCTTGACCCACTTGTCGTACGCCTCGGGGCCGCTGAGACGGAGGAAGAAGTCCTCCATCCAGTCGGTGAGCGGCCAGCCGGTCGCCTCACCGGACGCGATACCCGCGCACCACGGCTTCTTGCCGTCGGCGACCATCTTGTCGCTGAGGGTCTTCAGCTCGGCCAGGGTGGTGGGGACGGCGTAGCCGCTGTCCTTGAACTCCTTGGGCGAGTACCACACCAGGGACTTCACGTTGGCGCCCAGCGGTGCGGCATAGAACTTGCCGTCGACCGTGCCGTACGCCTTCCAGTCCTTGCCGAAGTGCTTGTCGACGTTGGCGGCGGTCTCGGCCGGGGCTTCCTTGGCCTTGCCGGTCGCGACCAGGCGCTGCAGCAGACCCGGCTGCGGCACGAACGCGAGGTCCGGCGGGTTGCCGGCCTCGGCCCGGATCAGCACCTGGGTCTCGAAGGCCTTGTCGCCCTCGTACTTGATGGTGGCACCGGTGCACTGCTCGAAGGGTTTGTAGGACTCCTTGTGCGGGGCGTCCTCCGGGGTCACGATGCCGGTGTAGATCGTGACCGTCTTGCCCTTGATGTCACCGAAGGCGGTGTAGGGCGTGCAGTCGATGGCTGCCGCCGAGCTCCCGGTGGTCCCGCTGTCCGTTTCGCTGCTGTCGCCGCAAGCGCTGAGACCGAAGACCAGGCCCACGCTGAGGGCACCGGCGACCGCGACCCGTGATCGCGAACTCCCACGTTGAACGAACATACCGCTCCCTATGTCATATAGCGCCTCCGGCGTCTTGCGACGCCGCCGTCCGAAGCGCTTCTTGACCAACAGTCAAGAGGTAACCAGCAAGTTGCGCAATGATTTCGGCGCGATCGAGTCGGTAACGATATCGCTGCGACCCTCCGGCACCTTAACCGGTTAAGAAGATTGGTGGAAGAGCCTATCGGTATCCGAACCTTTTCGTAGGTAGATGCCCATATTTATCCGGACTAAACGCCTCACCGGTATGGTGTGAGTCGGTTTTGCTGGACAGGGCTAATCCGGCGGTACAGCGCAAAAAGGAAACCGCCGCGGCAGCCCAGCGGGCCGCCACGGCGGTAACGAGCGTAACGAGGTCTAGCCGGAGACGGCGACGTAGCGATACCCGAGCCGGCGCATCCGGTCGGCGTCCAGCACGTGCCGGCCGTCGAGCAGGATCGGGGTGCGCATCAGGCCGACGAACTTCGACCAGTCCAGCTCCAGGTACTGCGACCACATGGTCACGAGCACCACGGCGTCACAGTCGGTGAACACGTCGTCGATCGTCGTGCTCAGGTAGGGCGCCAGCTCCGGCTGCTCCACCCGGAACCGCTCGGAGGCGACCGGGTCGTGCAGCTTGACCCGGGCGCCCCGGGCGATCAGCGAGTTCGCGATGTCCAGCGCCGGCGAGTCGCGCAGGTCGTCGGTGTTCGGCTTGAACGCCAGACCCAGCAGGCCGATCTTGCGGCCCTTGAGGATCCGCAGCTCGTCCTGCAGGCGCTCCACGGCGATGGCCCGCTGGCGGGTGTTGACCTCGCGGGCGGCGCGCACGATCGGCATCTCGAGGTTGTACTCGGCGGCGGTGGCGATCAGGGCCTTGGTGTCCTTGCCGAAGCAGGAGCCGCCCCAGCCGACGCCGGGCTGCAGGAACCGGGAGCCGATCCGCTGGTCCAGGCCCATGCCGCGGGCGACCTCGGTGATGTCGGCGCCGACCTTCGCGGCCAGCTGGCCGATCTCGTTCGCGTAGCTGATCTTCAGGGCCAGGAACGCGTTGGCCGCGTACTTGATCAGCTCGGCCGAGGCCAGGTCGGTGGAGACCAGCGGGACCGCGGTGGCGTCCTCGGGCCGGGGCAGGAACGTCGGCGGCGTGAACGTCTGGTTGATGATCGGCCGGTAGAGGTGGTTGAGCACCTCGAGGCTGCGCGGGTTGTCCGAGCCGATGACGATCCGGTCCGGGTAGAGCGTGTCCGAGATGGCGTTGCCCTCGCGCAGGAACTCCGGGTTCGAGGCGACGGCGAACTCGACGCCCTCGGGCCGGTCCTCGCGGGTGGCGAACGAGTCACGCAGGATCGCGTCGACCCAGTTGCCGCTGCCGATCGGCACTGTGGACTTGTTGACCACGACGGTGAAGTCGTGGTTCAGGGACTGCGCCACGCTCTCCGCCGCGCTGCGCAGGTAGCGCAGGTCCGGGCTGCCATCCGCGGCCGACGGGGTCTGCACCGCCACGAAGACCACGTCGGCGCCGGGGATGGCCTCCTCGTACGACGTGGTGAACGTCAGGTTCGGTTCGGCCTCGGCGAGCAGCTCCTCCATCCCGGGCTCGTAGATGGGGCACTTGCCGCCGCGCAGCATGTCCACCTTGGCCTGGTCGAGGTCGACACATGTCACCTCGTGGCCGAGGAAGGCCAGGCTGACGCCCGTGGTGAGGCCGACATAGCCGGTACCGACAACGCAAACCTTCATGCAATCTCCTCCACCGCTACGCCGTACCCGCGGTTACGCCACGTATGCGGAACGTGGTTTAACCGGCCTCTCGCCGGGCCGGCCGGCCCGCGCCCCGGATGACGCCGACCTGCGTGTTCCGGCCGAATGATACACAGCCTTTCCAGCAGTCAAATGTCACTGATTGTCCACTTCCATCGGATGGTTGCCGACCAGTAGCCCACTGTCGCCCTGATGTCACCGTGAAGTTTCCGGCTCTTGACATGAAGATGACATCGGCAGACGCTTTGGGAGCGCTCCCACTCATGTGCGTCAATGAAAGGGTCATCCCCCATGCGAAGGTCCACCGGCGGCGTGATCGTCGCCGCCCTCATGACCGCTGCCACCGCGGTCGCCGTCGCCGCCGGCCCCCACGTCGCTACCGCCGCCCCCGCCGAGCCCTACACCTGGAAGAACGTCCGGATCGACGGCGGTGGTTTCGTGCCCGGCATCGTCTTCAACCCGGGCGAGAAGGACCTCATCTACAGCCGGACCGACATCGGCGGCGCCTACCGCTGGAGCCAGTCCGCGCAGAGCTGGACCCCGCTGCTGGACTGGGTCGGCCAGGACGACTGGGGTCACAACGGTGTGCTGAGCATCGCTCCCGACCCGGTCGACACCAGCCGGGTCTACGCCGCCGTCGGGATGTACACCAACTCCTGGGACCCCAACAACGGCGCGATCCTGCGGTCGACCGACAAGGGAAACACCTGGTCACGGACGGCTCTGCCGTTCAAGGTCGGCGGCAACATGCCCGGTCGCGGCATGGGGGAGCGCCTCGCCGTCGACCCCAGGGACAGCCGGAAGGTCTATTTCGCCGCCGAGGGCGGAAACGGGCTCTGGCGCAGCACCGACTACGGCGTCACGTGGGGGAAAGTGACCAACTTCCCTAACGCCGGTAACTATGTCGCCGACCCGTCCGACCCGAACGGCTATCTGAACCAGAACCAAGGGCTGACATGGGTGACATTCGATCCGGCGTCACCCGCTGTATACGTCGGCGTCGCTGACAAGGAGAACCCGGTCTACCGCTCGCTCGACTCCGGCGCCACGTGGGAGCGCGTCGCCGGGCAACCGACCGGATATCTCGCACACAAGGGCGTGATCCAGGGCAAATACCTGTTCATCGCCACCAGCGACACCGGCGGACCGTACGACGGCGCCGCCGGTCAGGTGGCCCGCCTGGACACCACCACCGGCGTCTGGACCGACATCTCACCGACCCCGGTCGCCGACCGCTACTACGGCTACTCCGGCCTGACCGTGGACGCCCAGAAGCCCGGCACCCTGATGGTCGCCACCCAGATCTCCTGGTGGCCCGACGCGATCTTCTTCCGCTCCACCGACTACGGCGCCACCTGGACCCGGGCCTGGGACTGGACGAGCTACCCGAGCCGGACCAAGCGCTACACCATGGACATCTCGGCCAACCCGTGGCTGGACTTCAACAGCACCGCCCAGGCGCCCGAGGAGAGCCCGAAACTCGGCTGGATGAACGAGTCCCTGGCGATCGACCCGTTCGACTCCAACCGGCTGCTCTACGGCACCGGCGCGACCGTCTACGGGACCACCCAGCTGACCAACTGGGACAGCAACACCACGTTCACCATCAAGCCGTACGCCAAGGGCATCGAGGAGACCGCGGTCCTCGACCTGGCCAGCCCGCCGTCGGGAGCCCCGCTGGTCAGCGCACTCGGTGACGTCGGCGGCTTCCACCACGCCGACCTGGACACGGTGCCGCCGAACTTCCACGACACCCCCTCGCTGGGCAGCAACACCGGCCTCGATTTCGCCGAACTGAGCCCGGCGTTCTTCGTCCGGGTGGGCAACGGTGACGCGGCCCCGCACATCGGGATCTCCAACGACGGCGGCAAGAACTGGTACCAGGGTCAGGAACCGGCCGGCGTGACCGGCGGCGGCACCGTCGCGGTCGGCGCGGACGCGAACAACGTGGTCTGGGCCCCGGCCGGTGTCGGCGTGCACTACTCGACCACCCGCGGCAGCACCTGGACCGCCTCCACCGGTATTCCGGCCGGGGCCAAGGTCGAGAGCGACCGGGTCAACCCCGGGACCTTCTATGCGTACGCCGCCGGAAAGTTCTACACCAGCACCGACGGCGGGGCCACGTTCACCGCCCGGTCGGTCGTCCTGCCCACCGAGGGCCGGGTCAACGTGAAGGCCGTCCCCGGTGCCGCCGGTCAGGTATGGGTGGCGGCGAAGAACGGGCTGTTCCGGTCCACCGACTCCGGTCAGACGTTCACCACCGTCGGCGGCGGCGTCTCCGAGGGGATCAACGTGGCGTTCGGCAAGGCTGCTCCCGGCGCGACCGTCCCCGCGGTGTTCCTGGTCGGCACGGTCGACGGCGTGGACGGGGTGTTCCGCTCCGACAACAGCGGCGCCTACTGGGTCCGGATCAACGACGACAAGCACCAGTACGGCAACGCCGGTGACGCCCTGGCCGGTGACCCGCGGGTCTACGGCCGGGTCTACCTGGGCACCAACGGCCGCGGCATCCTCTACGCCGACCGCACCGGAGGCCCGGCTTCGCCGACCCCGTCCACGCCCGCGAGCCCCAGTACCAGCGTCAGCCCTAGTACCAGCGTCAGCCCTAGTACCAGCGTCAGCCCTAGTACCAGCGTCAGCCCCAGTACCAGCGTCAGCCCCAGTACCAGCGTCAGCCCTAGTACCAGCGTCAGCCCGTCCGCCGGCTGTTCGGCGACGTACAAGCTGACCGGCAGTTGGTCGGGCGGTTTCCAGGGCGAGGTCACCGTCAGGAACAACGGAACCGCCACGACCAACGCCTGGAAGGTCGGCTGGACCTACACCGCCGGCCAGACCGTCACCCAGAGCTGGGGCGGCACCGCGACCCAGTCCGCAACCGCCGTCAGCGTCGTCAACGCCGGATACAACGGCACCCTCGCGTCCGGGGCCTCCACCACCTTCGGATTCCTCGGCAGCACCACCGGCACCACCAACCCCATCCCGTCCCCCGTCACCTGTTCCACCACCCCGTAGGCCGGTCCGGTGGCGCCCGGGTCCGACCGGGCGCCACCGGAGAAACCCCGGCGGAGAGGAACATCCCCCGTGAGTCCCTTCAGACAACGCCTGCGACGCAGGCTGGCCGTCTCCGGCGTCGCCGTTCTCGGCGCCGGCGCGGTCCTCGCGGCCGGCGCCCCGGCCTATGCCGCGGCCGGCTGCACCGTCGTCTACAAGGTGCAGAGCCAGTGGACCGGCGGGTTCACCGGCGACATCCAGATCAAGAACACCGGAGACCCGCTGAGTACGTGGAAGTTGCAGTTCGACTTCCCGGACGCCAATCAGAAGGCGGGACAGGGCTGGAGCGGCGTCTACAGCCAGTCCGGCACCCGGGTCACCGTCGACAACGCGGCCTGGAACGGCGCGCTGGCCACCGGCGCGACCGTGGGCACCGGTTTCAACGGCACGTTCACCACGGCCAACCCGGTGCCGACCGTGTTCACCCTGAACGGCACCACCTGCAACCAGACGGCGAACGCGCCCACCGTGGCGATCAGCAGCCCGGCGGCGAACACCAGGTACACCGCTCCGGCGTCCATCCCGATCGCGGCCACCGCCACCGCGGCCACCGGGCAGACGATCAGCCGGGTCGAGTTCTACCACGACGGCCTGCTGCTCGGCAGTGACACCACCGCGCCGTACGCGTACACCTGGGACGGGGTTCCGGCGCAGTCCGCCGCCTACCACCTGCAGGCTGTCGCGTTCGACAACGCCGGCACCCGCAGCAGCACCGCCGACGTGCCGGTCTTCGTGGACGCGTCGACCACCCCGGCGATCGTCGCCGACGCCACCTCGCTGGCGATCTCACCGGGTGCCAGTGGCGCGTTCCGGGTGTCGCTGAGCAAGGCGCCGACCGCGAACGTCACGGTGGCCGTCGCCCGCAGCGCCGGGTCGACCGCGGTCACCGTGACCCCGGCGAGTCTCACCTTCACCCCGTCGAACTGGGGCACCGGCCAGGCGGTCACGGTCGCCGCCTCCACCGCCGCGGCGATCGGGGCCACCGCGACGATCTCGGCCACCAGCAGCGGCTACACCGCCGCCCAGCTCGGGGTCACGGTCGCCGACCAGGGTTCGGTCGACGCCCGGTTCACGCAGCTCTACAACGACCTGAAGAGCCCGGCCAACGGGTACTTCAGCCCGGAGGGCGTGCCGTACCACTCGATCGAGACGCTGATCGACGAGGCGCCCGACCACGGCCACGAGACCACCAGCGAGGCCTTCAGCTACTGGCTGTGGCTGGAAGCCTCGCAGGCCCGGATCAGCGGCAGCTGGACGGCGTTCAACAGCGCCTGGGCGACGATGGAGAAGTACATCATCCCGTCGCACGCCGACCAGCCGACCAACGCCAACTACAACCCCGCCAAACCGGCGACGTACGCGGCCGAACACCCGCTGCCGTCGCAGTACCCGTCGCAGCTCGACACGAGTGTCAGCGTCGGCACCGACCCGCTCGCCGCGGAGCTGAAGACGGCGTACGGCACCGATGACATCTACGGCATGCACTGGCTGCTGGACGTGGACAACACGTACGGCTTCGGCCACTGCGGTGACGGCACCACCCGCGTCGCCTACATCAACACCTTCCAGCGCGGCCCGCAGGAATCGACCTGGGAGACCGTCCCGCAGCCCGCGTGCGACACGTTCGCGCACGGCGGCCCGAACGGTTACCTCGACCTGTTCACCAAGGACGCGTCGTACGCCAAGCAGTGGAAGTACACCAACGCCCCGGACGCGGACGCCCGGGTCGTGCAGGTCGCCTACTGGGCGCTGCAGTGGGCCACCGAGCAGGGCAAGGCGTCCCAGGTCGCGTCGGCCGTCACCAACGCCGCCAAGATGGGCGACTACCTGCGTTACTCGTTCTACGACAAGTACTTCAAGCAGCCCGGTTGCGGTTCCACCTCGTGTCCCGCGGGCACCGGCAAGAACGCCTCCAGCAACCTGATGTCCTGGTACTACGCCTGGGGCGGCGCCTACGACACCAGTGCCGGCTGGGCGTGGCGGATCGGCTCCAGCACCAGCCACTTCGGCTACCAGAACCCGATGGCCGCCTACATCCTGTCCAACGTCACCGCCTTCAACCCGAAGTCACCGACCGCGAAGGCCGACTGGCAGACCAGCCTCGACCGGCAGCTGGAGTTCTACCAGTGGCTGCAGTCGTCCGAGGGGGCCATCGCCGGTGGCGCGACCAACAGCTGGAACGGCGACTACTCGGCCCGGCCCACGAACGTTCCGCAGTTCTACGGGCTGTCGTACGTCGAGGCCCCGGTCTACGAGGACCCGCCGTCCAACCGCTGGTTCGGCATGCAGACCTGGTCCCTCGAACGGCTCGCCGAGCTGTACTACGTGACCGGCAACGCCAAGGCCAAGGCGGTGCTCGACAAGTGGGTGCCGTGGGCGCTGGCCAACACCACGATCGGCACGACCACCTTCGCCATCCCGTCCGACCTGGCCTGGTCGGGTGCGCCGGCCACCTGGAATCCGTCCAGTCCGGCGGCCAACACCAACCTGCACGTCACGGTCAGCAACCACAGCCAGGACCTGGGCGTGGCCGGCTCGTTCGCCAAGCTGCTCACGTTCTACGCGGCCAAGTCCGGTAACGCGCAGGCCAAGACGGCGGCCAAGGGGCTGCTCGACGCGATCTGGGCGTTCAAGGACGGCAAGGGCGTGTCGAGCACCGAGACCCGCGCCGACTACAACCGGTTCGACGACGTCTACAACGCCTCGACCGGCCAGGGTCTCTACATCCCGCCGGGCTGGACCGGGGAGATGCCCAACGGTGACGTGATCAAGCCGGGTGTCTCGTTCCTGGACATCCGCAGTTTCTACCGCAGTGACCCGGACTTCCCGAAGGTCCAGGCGTACCTGAACGGCGGCGCCGCGCCGACGTTCAACTACCACCGGTTCTGGGCGCAGGTCGACGTGGCAACCGGCTACGCCGAATACGCCCGGCTGTTCCCCCAGGGGTGATCATGCGTTTGCTGAAGATGGCCGCGGTGGTCCTGTTCACCGCCGCGGCCGGGATCCTGGCTCTGCCCGGTCCCGCCCAGGCACACGGCGCGCTCCAGGCGCCCGGCAGCCGTACCTGGCTCTGCTACCAGGACGGCCGTAACCCGTCGACCGGCGCGATCGAGCCCAAGAACGCCGCCTGCGCCGCGGCCGTCGCGGCGAGTGGCGTCAACTCGCTCTACAACTGGTTCGCCGTGCTCCGCTCGGACGGGGCGGGCCGGGTCAACGGCTTCCTCCCGGACGGGCAGCTGTGCAGCGGCGGGACCGGTGGGCCGTACAACTTCACCGGATTCAACCTGGCCCGCAACGACTGGCCGCTGACCCACCTGACGTCCGGCGCGAACGTGCAGTTCAAGTACAACAACTGGGCCCGCCACCCGGGCACGTTCTCGCTGTACATCACCAAGAACGGCTACGACCCGACCAAGACGCTGGCCTGGAGTGACCTGGAGCCGGTGGCGTTCGACGCGGTCACCAACCCGGCCGAGACCGGCGGGCCGGGCACCGACGACGGCCACTACTACTGGAACGGCACGCTCCCGGCCGGCAAGACCGGCAAGCACCTGATCTACTCGGTGTGGGCGCGTTCGGACAGCCAGGAGACCTTCTACGGCTGTTCCGACGTGATCTTCGACGGCGGCAACGGCGAGGTCACCGGGGTCGGCGGCGGCACCAGTCCGTCACCGTCGACGAGCCCTTCACCCACCACTTCGACGACCCCCAACCCCAACCCCAGCGGTTGTACGGCGATGTACAGCATCGTCTCGTCCTGGACCGGCGGGTTCCAGGGAGAGATCATGGTGCACGCCGGAGCGACCGCGGTGAACGGCTGGAACACCTCCTGGACGTGGCCGGGTAGTCAGACGCTCGCCCAGGTCTGGAGTGGCAAGGGCACCAGCAGCGGTTCGCTGGTGTCGGTGACGAACGAGAACTGGAACGCCACGGTCCCGGCCAACGGTTACGTGACATTCGGTTTCCTGGCCTCCGGCACAGCCGCGCCACAGGTTCAGAACCTAACGTGCTCCACCGGATGACGCTCCGGTGACGGTTCCCCCGGCAGTGTGATCGAGGTCGCGCCGCCGGGGGCGCCCGTTATCGGAGGGGTAACTTGACGAGGCAGTGGGAGTATCCCTACATTGCCCCCATAAAGCAGAAAACATCTCTTATCGGATCTTCGGGCTGGCGTGGTTTCGCCCGGGGGGTCACCCGCCGTGGCCTCCTGCTGGGCGGCGCCGGCGCGACCGTCGTCATGGGCACGCCCGGTGAGGCCGGTCAGCGCGACAGCATCGCACGCGCGCCCGCCCGGGTCGGCACCTGGGCCGCCGCGCCGACAGCGGTCCCGACCGAGAAGATTCTCACGCTCGCCGCGAAGACCGTCCGGCAGGTGGTGCACACCAGCGTCGGCGGTGACCTGCCCCGCCTGACCCTGTCGAACGAGTACGGCGCGGAGCCGGTCCGGATCGGCGCCGCCAGCATCGCCGTGCGCTCCGGCACCGGCCGGTCCAGCAACACCGTCCCCGGCAGCGCCCGCCCGCTCACCTTCGACGGCGCGACCGAGGTCGTCATCCCGCCTGGCGAGACGGTGGTCAGTGACGTCGCCGACATGATCATCGGGGCCGGCATGGACCTGGTGATCAGCCTCTACCTGCCGGACCCGACGATCGTCGGCACGGTCAGCCCCCGCTCCAAGCAGTCGAACCTGATCGTCGCCGGCGACGCCACCGCAGTGGACGGCCCCGGCACCGGCAAACGGGTCACCCGCTACCTGTGGATCACCGGGCTCAGCGTGCGCACGGTCCGTAACGCGGCCTCGATCGTGGCCCTCGGTGACTCGATCACGTGCGGCACCGAGACCACCGACAACACCAATCACCGCTGGCCCGACCTGCTGGCCGCCCGGTTCCGCGTCGATCGGGTGCCGCGCGGGCTGCTCAACGTCGGTCTCAGCGGCAACCGGCTGCTCTTCGGCTATGAGGACAAGACCGGGCAGGCCGCGGAGGAGGCGTCGGTGGGCGCGGCGGCGCTGCGCCGGTTCGACCGGGACGTGCTAGGCCAGCCCGGCGTGCGTTACGTGGTGACCCTGATCGGCGTCAACGACCTGGCCAACAACCCGTCGGTGACACCGGCCCAGCTGATCGCCGGGCACCGGGAGCTGATCCTGCGGGCCAGGTCTGCCGGGCTGCTGGTGGTCGGTGGCACCCTGCTGCCGTTCGGCGCCGCCTCGGCCCGCTACAACAACCCGGCCAACCTGATCAAACGGCACACCCTCAACACCTGGATCAAGGTCGGCGGGGAGTACGACGCGGTGGTCGACTTCGACGCGGCGGTCCGTGACCCGGCCGCCCCGGAGCGGATGCAGGCGCGGTACGACTCCGGCGACGGACTGCACCCCAACGACCTGGGCACGGCGGCGCTCGCGGCGGCCATCCCGCTGGATCTGTTCCGCTGAGCGATCCGCGCGTCTGAGCAGCGGGTATCGCGCCCACGACCCCCCGTGGGTCGTGGACGCCGTTCCATCGTGACGATCTTCGTTTGCAAATGGTTTGCACGTGCGGAATCGTCTATCTCTCGGGCTGATCACACCGACCGGAGGAAGACGGCCAATGCACTGGCGGCTACTGGGGCCGATGCGGTTGCGGACCGGCGGGAACGACATCGATCTGGGCCCCGGGAAACAACGCTGCCTGCTCGCCGCCCTGCTGCTCAGCCCACGCCAGGTGATCCCGGCCGGCACCCTGATCGACCGGGTCTGGGACGACTCGCCACCGCGTTCGGGCACCCCGCTCGCGCCGTACGCCACCCGCCTGCGCCGGGTCCTCGACCCGGTCCTGGGTCCCGGCAGCATCCGGTTCACCGACGGCGGCTACCTGATCGACTGCGACCCCGAACTGGTCGACCTGCACCGGGCCCGCCGCCACGTGACCGAGGCCCGTGCCGCCGAGGACACCGGTGACCACGAGCAGGCCATCGGACTGCTGCGTACCGCCCTCGACGGCTGGGAGAGCGAAGCCCTCGCCGGAGTGCCCGGCTCCTGGGCGGCCCGGGTCCGGGACTCGCTGACCCGGGAACGTCTCGACGTCCACACCCGGCTGGGCCGCGCCGTCCTGCGCGCCGGGCGGGCCGAGGACGCCGCCGGGATCCTGGCCCCGGTGGCCGCCGAACACCCCACCGCCGAGAGCCTGGCCGCCGTGCTGATGCGAGCCCTGGTCGAGGCCGGCCGCCCGGCGCAGGCCCTGGAGACGTTCGCCCGGGCCAGTGACGCCATCGCCGACCAACTCGGCACCGGCCCCGGCCCGGAACTCACCGGCCTGCACACCCGCATCCTGCGCGACGACGCCGCCTCCGCATCGCCCGCCTCCGCAGTTCCTGCGCCGACGTCGCCTGCACCCGCCCCGGTTGCTCGTCCCGCCGCGCCCGCCCAGCTTCCGGCCGGCGCCATCGCCTTCACCGGCCGCCGCGCCGAGGCCGCCGAACTCGACCGGATCCTCGCCGGTGGTTCCCGGATCGCCGTCGTCACCGGCCCGCCCGGCGTCGGCAAGTCCGCGCTGGCCGTGCACTGGGGACACGGCGCCCGCGAGCGGTTCCCGGACGGGCAGCTCTACCTCAACCTGCGCGGCTTCGACCGCCGGGAGGAGGTGATGACCCCCGATGAGGCGGCCCACAACCTGGTCACCGCACTCGCACCCGGTCACCCGATCCCGCCCGGCCTGGACGCCCGGATCGGGCTGCTGCGGAGCCTGCTCCACGGGCGGCGACTGCTGATCGTGCTGGACAACGCCCGCGACGCCGCCCACGCCCGGCCGCTGCTGCCCGGCACCGGGGACAACGCCGTCATCGTGACCAGCCGGGACCGGCTCAGCGGCCTGGTCGCCTCGCACGGCGCCCTGCCGGTGCCGCTCGCCGTCCTGGACGGCGGACAGGCCGGGGAACTGCTCGCCGGACGCCTCGGCCGGGTCCGCCTCACCGCCGAACCGGACACCGTCGCCGCCCTGGTCGCCGCCACCGCGGGCCTGCCGCTCGCCCTCGTCACGGTGGCCGCCCGGGCCGCCATGCGCACCGGGCAGCCACTCGCCGAACTCGCCGCCGAACTCGCCGCGTCCCGGCTCGACGGACTCGGCGACGGCGACGACGAGACCGATCCACGGATCGTGTTCTCCTGGTCCTACCGGGCACTCAGCCCCGCCGGGGCCCGGCTGTTCCGGTTGCTCGGCGTCAACCCGGGCCCGGACATCTCAGCGGCCACGATCCGCTCCCTGGAGGGCGCGACCGGCTCCCCGGACGGCGTGACCGGGCCCTTGACGGGCGTGGGTGACGAGCCCGGGGCGGCGCTGACCGAACTCGTCACCGCCAGCCTGATCAGCGAGCAGCGGCCGGGTCGGTACGTGATGCACGACCTTCTCCGGGCGTACGCCGCTGATCTGCTGGAAGAAACCGAACGTGACCCGGCGGCGCGCCGCCTCCTGGACCACCTGCTGCACACCGCGCGAGCCGCCGCCGCGCTCCGGGAGCCGCATCGCCCGCGGCGGGCGGCGAGCGAACCGGCGGCGGGGGTGCGGCCCGAGCGGCTCGCCGGGGAGGCCGAGTGCTTCACCTGGTTCGCCGCCGAGATCCCGAACCTGATGGCGGCCCTCCGGTTCGCCGCCGAGATCGACGACTACGGCTGGCAGATGCCCTGGGAGATGTCCGGTTTCCTGGAACGGCAGGGCCACTGGGACGACTGGAGCGCGGTCGAGCGGATCGCCGTCGCCGCCGCCCACCGCCGGGGCGAGCCGGTCGCCGAGGCCGCCGCCCGCCGGTCGCTGGCGCGCAGCCACATCAAGGTCGGCCAGTACGACGATGCCGAGAAGCAGTACGCCGAGGCGTCCCGGATCTACGAGCGGATCGGTGATCCGGGCGGGCGCGCCCACGTGCTGTTCGGGCTCGCCTGGATGCGCGACCAGCAGGGCCGCCACGCCGAGTGCCAGGAGCTGATCCTGCTGTCCCGCCCGCTCTTCCGGGAGGCAGGCGACAAGGTCGTCGAGGCGCGGGCCCTCAGCGCGCTGGGCTGGTCGACGGCCCGGGACGGACGCCACGACCTGGCCCTGGGGTACCTTCGCGACGCCCTGGTGCTACACCAGGAGATGAACGACCGGCACGGCAGTGCCTCGACCTGGGACAGCATCGGCTGGGCGCATATGAACCTCGGCGACCACGTCGAGGCGATCGCCGCCTTCCGCCAGGCGCTGGAGTTCGGCCTGGAGATCACCGACCTGTTCCGGGAAGCGGACATCCGGGAGCACCTGGGTGATGCGCTGATCCGGGCCGGTGACAGTGCGGAGGCGGCGGCTCAGTGGCGGGAGGCGCTCGCCCTGCTGGAGCGGATCGACCACCCACGGGCCGCGGAGCTGGCGGTCAAACTCCGCTCGGCATGAACCGGTCCGGATCGCCTGCGCCGACCCGCAGGATCTCCGGCGTGCCCTCGGACAGGTCGATCACGGTTGTCGGCTCGGTGCCGCACTCCCCGGAGTCGATCACCGCGTCGATCACGTGATCCAGGGCCTCCTTGATCTCCCAGCCCTGTGTCATCGGCTCCAGCTCGCCGGGCAGCAACAGCGTCGACGAGACCAGCGGCTCACCCAGCTCGGCGAGGATCGCCTGGGCCGTGGAGTGACTGGTGATCCGGACGCCGACGGTCTTCTTCTTCGGGTGCAGCAGCCGTCGCGGCACCTCTTTGGTCGCGGGCAGGATGAACGTGTACGGCCCCGGCGTCGAGGCCTTCACCGCCCGGAACAGCGCGTTGTTGACCGTCACGAACTGCCCCAGCTGTGCGAAGTCATGACACAGCAGCGTGAAATGGTGCCGGTCGTCCAGATGCCGGATCGCCCGGATCCGGTCCAGGGCGTCCTTGCTGCCCATCCGGCAGCCGAGGGCGAAACAGGAGTCGGTCGGATAGGCGATCAGCCCGTCAGCGCGGATCAGGTCGACGACCTGATGAATGCTGCGGGGCTGCGGGTTGTCCGGGTGCACGTCGAAGTACTTGGCCACTTTCGACAGCTTAGGCTTCCCGCATGACGTCCGTTCACCGACCGGCAGTTCGCGTGCTCTGTTTCGACGCCAGCGGCTGGGTCCTGCTGCTGAACTGGGAGGACCCGGTCTCGGGCGAACGGCTCTGGGAGCCGCCGGGTGGCGGGATCGATCCGGGGGAGACACCGTGGCAGGCGGCGCGACGGGAACTGGCCGAGGAGACCGGGCTCGATGCGTCCCTGGTGGGGGAGCGGTTCGCCGACGTGGAACGGGGCAGCGTCTGGAAAGGCGTCCGGTACACCGGGGCCGAGCAGTTCTTCGCGGCGTTCTTCCCCACGGTGCGGCCGCCGCTGGTCCGGGACAATCTGCTGCCGTACGAGCAGAATGAACTGATCGCCCATCGGTGGGTCGACCCGGCCGCGCTGACCGCTCTGCCCGACCGCCTGGAGCCACCCTCCCTGCCCGAGCTGGTCAGGGAGTTCCGCACCTGGGGCTGACCTCAGCGGCGGCTGCCGCGTCCCTGGAACTTCGCCAGGAGGCCCTTGAGTTTCTGCTGGTTCTCCGGCTTGGCCAGCTGACGGCGGCCCTGCTCGGCGAGCTGACGGCCCTTGGGACTGTTGAGGAAGGCCTGGATACGCTGCGTGATGGAAGCCATGCATCCAGTGTGCCCAGCGGGGCCGGAATCGACACCTGTCGCGCGTCAACACGCAGCTTATTGACAGGTTGGCGCAGAAAAAAAGGGCGAATACCTCGTCGCCACTTCTAACGTATAGCACGTAGGGGGTCTTGCCGCAAGACCCAGGTGCGGGCGCAGAATCGCTGTTCGACGACACGATCCGGCGAAGCGGGGAAGCCTTGAACCTGTCCACCACCAGTGCCTTCACCACGGCCTTCGCGCTGCCGGACCGGCTCGCCGCCAAGGCGGAGACGGCCATGATCGCCGCCGACGACAAGCATTTCGGCGGCATCGCGGAAAGCCTCGGACGGTCGATCGCCGAACTGTCCGAGCGGCTCGACACCGAGCGCAAGGCGCCCGCCGGTAAGGGCCGGCAGGCCGTGGACCGGGACGACGCGGTCCGCCGGATGACCGGCCGGCTGCGGGCGCTGCGCCGGTTCAGCCTGGACCTCTGCCTCGGGCGGATGGTCCGGGCGGACGGGGAGACGATCTACATCGGCCGGTTCGGGCTGACCGACTCCGAGGGCGGCCGGCTGCTGGTGGACTGGCGTTCCCCGGCCGCTGAACCGTTCTTCGGCGCCACCCACGCCAACCCGATGGGCCTGGTCAGCCGCCGACGCTACCGGTGGACCGGCGGCCGGGTGACCGACTACTGGGACGAGGTGTTCACCGCCGACGGTCTGCGGGGGCACGTGGCCCTCGACGACCAGTCAGCGTTCATCGCCAGTCTCGGCAGCAGCCGGTCGCCGCGGATGCGGGACGTGCTCGGCACCATCCAGGCCGACCAGGACGCCATCGTCCGGGCCGGTTCGGCGGGCGCGCTACTGGTGGACGGCGGGCCGGGCACCGGCAAGACCGTGGTGGCCCTGCACCGCACCGCCTACCTGCGCTACTCCGATCCCCGGCTCAAGCGGGTGCTGTTCGTCGGCCCGCACGAGCCGTACCTGGCCTACGTCGCCGACGTGCTGCCGAACCTGGGTGAGGACGACGTGCAGACCTGCACCATCCGTGGCCTGGTCGCCGAAGGGGCGACGGCGGTCCCCGAGACCGACCCGGAGGTGGCCCGGCTGAAATCCTCGAAGGACCTGGTGGCGGCGATGGAGACGGCGGTCCGGTTCTATCAGGAACCACCCGGCAAGCCCATGGTGGTCAGCACCGAGGACGAGGACGTCCCGGTCAGCGTGGCGGACTGGGCGGCGGCGTTCGAGGCCCCGGACCCGGGCACCCCGCACAACGACGCCCGCGACCAGGTCTGGGCCGAACTGCTCGCGATCCTGGCGGCGAAGTCCGGGACCGGCGAGGCGGAACTGGCCCGCAGCCGGGACCTGCGGCGGGCCTTCAGCCGGTCGTGGCCGCTGCTGGAGGCCGCCGACCTGGTCGCGGATCTCTGGTCGGTGCCCGCCTACCTGCGCCGATGCGCGCCCTGGCTGAGCGCCGGCGAGATCCGCACGCTGCAGCGGGCCGATCCGTTGGCCTGGACCGACGCCGACCTGCCGCTGCTCGACGCGGTGCGGCGTCGACTCGGTGATCCCGCGGCGGCGAGCGACCGGCGCCGCCGGGAGGCCGCGGCCGGAGTCCGGCAGGCCGGCATGGACCGGGTCGTCGACGATCTGATCGCCTCGAGCGAGTACGACGACGGCGAAGGCCTGATGACCATGCTTCGGCAGCAGGATCTGCGGGAGGTGCTGGCCGGTGACGAGCCGGCTGGTGACTCGATGGAGAAGACGTTCGACCACGTGGTCGTGGACGAGGCGCAGGAGCTGACCGACGCCGAGTGGCAGATGCTGCTGTCCCGGTGCCCGTCGCGGAGCCTGACGATCGTCGGCGACCGGGCCCAGGCCCGGCACGGCTTCACCGAGTCGTGGCGGGAGCGGCTGGAACGGGTGGGGGTCGCCCGGATCACGACGGCGTCGCTGACGGTGAACTACCGGACGCCGGCCGAGGTGATGGCCGAGGCGGAACCGGTGATCCGGGCCGTCCTGCCGGACGCCAACGTGCCCACCTCGATCCGGAGCAGCGGTATCGGAGTGCACCACGGCTCGCTCGCCGAGCTGGACGCGATCCTCGACGGCCACACCGAGGGCACCGCCTGCGTGATCAGGGCAGAGCGCGATCAAGACCGGTCTGGTGTACGGGTTCTGACCCCCGTACTCGCGAAGGGCCTGGAATTTGATCTGGTGGTCCTGATCGAACCGGAGTCGTTCGGCGCCGGCATCGAGGGCGCCGTCGACCGTTATGTGGCCATGACACGCGCGACGAGCCGCCTGGTCGTCCTGACCTGACGGCTCGCCGGTGGTGCGACGTGCTTAATCGATGATCTTGGCGGTCTGGCAGGCCTCGCGGACCGCCGCGATGCAGAGGTCGGCGGCTTTGACGTAACCACCGTCGACGACCGACTTGATGTTGCGGATGTTGATGGCCTTCGGCTCCAGCCGCTTGAACGGGATGTAGAGGCCGGACTCCGGGTCCTTCAACTTGTCCGCGACCACCGGCTTCTCGTTCTTGTAGAGGCTGATCGCCAGTTCGGCAGCGGCCTCGGCCTCGATCCGGGTGTCCTTGTAGACGGTCATGCACTGGTCACCGGCGAGAATGTTCTGCAGGCCCTTGATGCTGGCGTCCTGACCGGTGACCGGAACCTTGCCGTTCTTGCCCTTCTTCTTGAGCACCTCGATCGCCGCGTTGCCGAGACCGTCGTTGGCGGAGAGGACACCGTTGATGTTCGGGTACTGCTTGAACATCAGCTCGAAGATCTCGCGGGCGTTGTCCTCTTTCCAGTCCGGCACGAACTGGTCCGGGCCCTTGACCGCGGTGGCGTTGTCGAAACGCTCGTTGAGGACCGTGTCGTAACCCGCCTTGAACAGGAAGGCGTTGTTGTCCGTCGGGGAGCCGTTGAGCTCGGCGATCACCGGGTTGCTGACTCGCTTGCGCCGCAGGCAGTCGAGCAGCCCGTCGGCCTGCAACTGGCCGACCTTCTCGTTGTCGAAGCTGACGTAGTAGTCGGCGGCACCGTTGAGGGTGAGCCGGTCGTAGTCGATCACCGGCACGTTGCGGGAGTGCGCGTCGTCGATGACGGCCTTGGCGCTGGCCGCGTCGAGGTTCGCGATGATCAGGACCTTGAAGCCCTTGTCCAGAGCGGTTTTCGCGATCCGCTTGAACTCGTCCTCGTCGCTCTCGGCGTTGAAGATCTGCGCGGGGACGCCGGCTTTGTCGAACTGGGCCTGAAGATATTTCGGGTCGTCGTTGACCCAGCGGTCGGTCGTGGTGTCCGGCAGGATCACGGCGATACCGTCAGTTCCGGTCACCTTCTCACTGCCACCACTGATGGTAGCGGCGTCACTACCAGTAGCACCGTCTGTCCCGCCATCACAAGCCGTGAGTGTTGCCGACGTCAGGAGGCCGGCGGCTACCAGGGCGAGTAAAGACTTGCGCATGGCGATTAGTGTCCTCTCAGGTGGTACCCGAGCTGCGTGAAGCGCTGAACGGTCCGCCAAGTATCGGCCAGCGTTCCACGGCCGCAACTTCGGGTGGGGGCCGAAGCCCAAGATTATTCACTTTCGCCGGGTTGCTGCCAATATTCACGGCCAGTGACTTAATCGTTGCAGAAGTCCGACTCCGGGACCCGAGACGCACTGATCGAATTCGACAGACCCGTTACTCGGCGAGCAGCTCCCGCACCCGGGGGACGACCTGCTCACCGTAGAGCCGGATGCACGTCATCAAGTGCTCGTGGGGGAGCGGGCCGTGCGCGTACTTCATGTCGAAACGATCGATGCCCAGCGCCTTGATCGTAGCGGCGACCTTCTGCGCCACCGTCTCCGGTGAACCGACATGCCAGGCGCCTTCGGCCACGTCCGCCTCGAAACGGTCCCGGGTCGCCGGCGGCCAGCCCCGTTCGCGGCCGATCCGGTCCAGGTTGCGGCGGGCGTGCGGCCACAGGATGTCGATCGCCTCCTGGTCGGTGGCCGCCACAAAACCGGGGCAGTGCACGGCCACCGGCTGCGGCTCCTGCTCCAGCTCCTTCAAGGCGCGGTGGAACAGGTCCACGTACGGCTCGAAACGGGCCGGAGCGCCGCCGATGATCGCCAGAACCAGGGGCAGACCGTACTGCGCGGCCCGCACCACCGACTCCGGGCTGCCACCCACCCCGATCCACGTCCGGATCGAACCCGACTCCGTCTTCGGATAGACCTGCTGCTCCACCAGCGGCGGGCGGATCGTGCCCTCCCACGACACCGGGCCCTCGCCGAGCAGCTCGGCCATCAGGTCCAGCTTCTCCGCGAACAGCTTCTCGTAGTCGCCCAGGTCGAACCCGAACAACGGGAACGACTCGGTGAACGAACCACGCCCGAGAATGATCTCGGCACGGCCCTGCGAGACGGCGTCCAAGGTGGCGAAACGTTCGAAGACCCGGACCGGGTCATCGGAACTCAGCACCGTGACCGCCGTACCCAGCTTGATCCGCTCGGTCCTCGCGGCGATCGCCGCGAGGACGATCTCCGGGGACGAGATCGCATAATCATCGCGGTGATGCTCGCCGACCCCGAAGAAGTCGAGACCGACCTCGTCGGCGAGCACCCCTTGCTCGACCACATCCCGGATGACCTGTGCGTAAGGCTTGCCGTTGACGTCGCCGAAAGTATCCAGTCCGAATTCCACCTGAAGATCTTACCGGCTCTGGAATTTCACCTTCGGCCTTTCACCCGTCGGCCGAACTCCCGGGCGATCTCCTTCTTGGCGTCCCTCTCGGCCATGACCTGCCGTTTGTCGTACGATTTGAGACCGCGCGCCAGACCCAGCTCGACCTTCGCCCAGCCGTCCTTGAAATACAGCGACAGCGGCACCAGCGTGAGCCCCGAACCCTCCTTGAGCTGGTTCAGGATCTTCGCGATCTCGACCCGGTGCAACAGCAGTTTCCGGGTCCGCCGCGGCGCGTGATTGGTCCACGAACCGAACCCGTACTCCGCGATGTGCAGTCCGTAGAGCATGATCTCGCCCTCGTGCTCCTGCGCGAACGTGTCGACCAGCGACGCCCGCCCCAGCCGCAGCGACTTCACCTCGGTGCCGGACAGCACCAGCCCCGCCTCGTACGATTTCAGGATCGCGTAGTCGTGCCGCGCCTTCTTGTTCGAGGCGATCAGCTTGACCCCGGTCTCCCTAGGCATCGTGATCCGCCAGATCATCCGGGATCGGGCGGCGCATCGAGTACGTCACGCTGCTCAACCGGTGCGGCTCATCCTTGACATGGATGACGGCCCGGTCGTACGCCTGCCAGCCGGCCGCCCCCGCCCGGTTCAGATGCCGCAGATCGTCGAACCGCTCGTCGGTGCCCCAGCGCAGCACCCCACCCGGATGGTTGAAGGTGGCGGTCCAGTCCATGAAACGGTCGGACCCGAGCGTGCCCGCGGCGCGATATTCCAGTCGCGCGTACTCCCAGTTGTTCACCCCGCCGATTATGCCGCCCGAATCGGCCTATTGCGCCCCCGCGCCCACCGTCTGCCCGTCCAGGTGCCGGAAACCCCGCAAGATCAGGTCCGACAGGACGGATCGATCGACATCGTCGAGCCGCTTCAGCAGCAGACACGACTTGCCGGGCGTGTGTGGCCCCAGTCTCGCCAGCAGTTCGTCGTAGCCGTCGAAGTCGGGCACGATGTAGAACGTCAGCGCCTGCTTGCGCGGGGAGAGACCGACCGCGGGCCAGTCGCCCTCACGGCCGGAGGCATATCGGTAGTGGTAGGCGCCGAAACCGACGATCGCCGTGCCCCACATGACCGGTTCGGCCCCGGTTACCGCGGCGGACAGCGCGACTGCGGCCTCCGCGTCGGCCCGTCGCCTCGGATCCGCGACGGTGGCCAGGAACGTGGCGACACTCTGCTCGGTCCGGCTCGTCTTCGGCTCCGCCATCCCACCACCATAGGCCTCGCCGCTCACCCCCGGCGATGCGAACATCCCACCAGGCCTTTCGCGCTCGCGCGGCCTTTCGGCCTCGCGCGGCTTCGCACTCTCGGGGCTTCGCGGCCTCGCGGTTAAGGCGCGACCGCCTTCCGGTGTGGTGACTTGCGGTTCGATTCGCACCCTGAATCACCACGCAACCCGGACCGCGAAACGGTGACGTCGGCCTTGTTCTCTCTCTCGGATCCGTACCTCCAGGGCTGGCGCGGCGGGCGCTGGGGGGAGACGCCTGCCGCGCCGTTCCGGGGATCAGGCGATGGCGGCCTGCACGGCGGGGAGCCAGCGGGCGGCGATCTTCACATTGCCGGCGTCGTTCGGGTGGACGCCGTCGTATGTATCAGTTGACGTGTTGAACCCAGTCCACTGGTCGACCACCGTGACCGGGGACGCGGCCGTGGACAGCGACGCGGCCCAGGCCGGGATCGCGGCGTTCAGATTGATCACACGTTGCCCGCACTCCGTACATGTTGACGGGTTGAGCGGGATGATCTGCGCAACGATGATCTTCATGTTCGGGTTGGCGGCGCGCATCTGCCCGACCAGCGTGGTGTAGGCGCTCAGGATCGTCGCCGTGGACAGGCTGCTCCACGCGTCGTTGGTGCCGAAGTGCATCAGCACCACGTCCGGGTCGCTAGCGCTCAGCCAGCCCGGCAGCAGGTTCTGGTTGGCCACGTTGACCGCCAGGTACCCGCCGTGACCTTCGTGCTGACTGTCGTACGCGAACCCGCACCCGTCGCCGGGAAGCGTCCCCACGAAGTCGACGTCGGCGGCCGGGAGCTGCTGCCACAGCAAGGCCCGCCAGCAGCCCGGCGAGCCGGTGATCGAGTCACCCAGCGGCATGATCTTGACCGGGGTGCCGGCTGGCGGCTGCGACGTCGGCGGAGTGGACGGTGAGCTCGACGGCGACGGAGACGCCGAGGTGGACGGCGAGCTGGTCGGTGACGATGTCGGCGTGGTCCCACCGGTGCAGGTCACCCCGTTCAGGGCGAACGACGCCGGTACGGGATTCGACCCGGTCCACGATCCGTTGAAGCCGAACGAGGCAGTGCCGTTGGTGGCGACGGAACCGTTCCAGGCGGCGTTGCGGACGGTCACGGTGGACCCGGACTGGGTCACGGAACCGCTCCACAGCTGGGTGATGGTCTGACCCGCCGGGAACGTGAACACCAGCGACCAGGAGGTGATCGGGTCGCCGAGGTTGGTGACGTCGACGGCCGCACCGAAGCCACTCGGCCACTGACTGGACACGGTGTACTTGACCGAACAGCCGGCGGCGGCGTTCGCACTGGTGGCGGCCGCGACGGCGGTGCCGGTGAGCAGAGTGGTGGACAGGGCGAGGACGGCCCATTTACGTCTTTGCACGGGATGCCTCCGGGGATGTGCTTGACGGGCGTGCGGGGACGGCGCACGCTGGGAGCGCTCCCAATTAACGCACATCGATGCATGATTGGAGAACGGTTATCCCGTCCGGCGTTTTTACGCCGCCGGGCCCGTCGCCGCCGCGCCGAAGAGGTGCTGGGTGAGACGTGCGGCGCGATGGGATGGGTGCCGCGCGGGCCGGCCGGCCGCGGTGGAGGGTGAGGCCGAAAAGCGCTGGTGCGCCACGACCTCACTCGGCGGCCACCGGCTGGGAGAGCGCGGGGAGACCGGCCGCTACGGGGCCCGTCTCCCCGCGTTCCACCCCACCGACATCCGGCGCCGCGACCCCGACCGCGGTCCGCCCTTCCCGCAAGGTCCGTACTCGTTACGGTCGTGGTCTCCTAGCCAGGTTTGTCCACGCTGTGGTCGCGGCCTACCCCAGGCATGCCCTTGCGGAAGCCGCGGTTTTCCAGCAGGAACCTCTGGCGCAGTGCCGTGCCGCGCAGTGCCGTGCCGCGCAGTGCCGTGCCGTGCCGTGCCGTGCCGTGCCGCGCCGTGCCGTTCTGGGTCGCTGAGCGGCGCGATGCCGGAGGACGTGGGCTAGCTTCGCGTTAGGAGGGTGTCTGGGGGCAGGTTGCGGATCGAGGCGTCGAGGACGTGGGCGGTATGGGCCAGGGCGATCGTGCCGCCCTGGCGTCGGACGGCGGCTGCGACCTGCATCAGGCAGCCCGGGTTGGCGGTTACCAGGAGGTTCGCGTCGGTGGCCAGGACCGCTTTCGCCTTGCGGTCGCCCAGGTCGGCGGCGGGGCCGGGGTTCAGGACGTTCCATACGCCGGCGGAACCGCAGCAGATCTCCGCCTCGGCGATCCGGCGGACCTCCAGCCCCGGAATGCCCTGCAGCAACGCCCGTGGCTGCGTCCGCACTCCCTGCGCATGCGCGAGATGGCAGGCGTCGTGGTAGGCCACCGACATCGGTAGGGGATACCGGCGCGCGACCGGCCCGAGTTCCACCAGAAGCTCGCTCAGGTCACGAACCTTGGCCGCGAACCCGGCAGCTCGCCCCGCATAACGCGGATCGTTGGCGAGCAACTCTCCGTACTCCTTCAGCGACGACCCGCACCCCGCCGCGTTGACCACGAAATAGTCCATCCCGGTCCGCTCGAACGTGTCGATCAGCCGTCGTGCGAACCGCTGCGCCTCCGCCCGCCGCCCGTTGTGCACACTGAGCGCGCCGCAACAGCCCTGCGTCGGCGGAATCAGCACCTCACACCCCTCGGCGGCGAGGATCCGCACGGTCGCGGAGTTGACGTCCGGAAAGAACGCCGACTGAACACAACCGGTCAGCATCCCCACGACGGCGCGCTGTTCACCACGGGCCTGCACCCGGGCCGGTGGCCGCGGCACACCGTGCAGCCGCGGTGCGAGAGACTCGAGGGTGGCGATGGTCGGCGCCAGCCGCCGAAGCAGACCGGTGCGGCCCACCAGCTTCTGCAAGCCCGATTTCTGGTACGCCCGGAGTGGCCCCCGAAGCAGCCGCAACCTCCGCGGGTACGGAAACAGCGCGAAGATCGCCGCCCGCAGCGCCCGCTCCCGAACTCCCCGAACGTGCCGTCGCTCGACCTGTGCCCGGGTGTCTTCGATGAGCCGGTCGTACTGGACTCCCGACGGGCAGGCGGTGACACACGCCATACATCCGAGGCAACGGTCGAAGTGCCCGACCATCGAGTCGCTGAGCGGTTCCCCGGACAGCCCTTGCCCGATCAGATGGATCCGCCCCCGCGGCGAGTCCATCTCCGCGCCCCACAACACATAGGTGGGACAGGTGGTCAGGCAGAACCCACAGTGAACACAATCAGACACCAGATCTGCACTGGGCGGCCGATCCCCATCAAAGGCGGTGACCATCACCCCACGCTCCGCAGCCCGAAGCGCATCCCGCGGAGCAGTCCTGGCCTCGTCGCCTGACGGCAACCCAGGCCGACGGGCATCTTCCGCCATACCGTCTTCCGCCAAGCCCTTCTCCGAAGTGGCGTCTTCAGAAGTGGCGTTCATGCTGGGGACGTCGTCGTTTGGAGTGGCTCTGGTTTCCGGCATCAGATGCCTCCCACGAAACGCCCCGGCGCGAACCGATGGTCTGGATCGAACTGTTCCTTGACCCGGCGCATCAGTTCGATTCCGGGAACCGGCCCCCACATGTCGATCCCGTCAGCCATTCCCTCCGGCACGGCCACCACGACCGCATGCCCACCAGCGGCGGTGGCCGCAGCCCGCAGCGCCTCGACGATGCCGACTGGCGCCGGCCCGTTGAATGGGCGAGCGGTACCGGGAGGAAGGGCGGTGCCGGGAAGAGCGGGGCGGGCCGGTATTGGGCCGCCCGCGTACAGGACGCCGGTGCCGGCTGAGCCCCGGACGGTGAGGCCCGCTTCGAGGGCTGCGGTGACCAGGGCGGGGACCCGGGAGAGGGTCGCGGTCAGTTTCAGGGCCAGACCGCCGGATGGCCACGGCGGGCTGTTCCACCAAGGCGGCGCGGTGGTGGTGATCTCGCCGTCCAGGAGCGCCGCGAGTGCCGTCGCGCGGTCGTGGACTCCGGTGGGAGTGCCTTCCAACAGGACCGCGATCTCCGGTTCGGCGCCGGGCTCGGCGTTGATCTCCACGGCGCTGGGTGCGAACTGGCCGGCCAGAATTCGGGCCGTGGCTTCGGGCGGGGCGAGGGCCCGTACGAAAGAGGTGGCGACCGGGACCGGGTGCAACCGGAAGACGCACTCGGTGATCAGGCCCAGCGTGCCTAGGGAACCGGTGTAGAGCTTGCCCAGGTCGTACCCGGCGACGTTCTTGACGACCTTGCCGCCCGCCTTGGCGACCCGGCCGTCGGGCCGGACCACCGTGACGCCGATCAGCAGGTCGCGGGCCGTGCCGTAGCGCAGTCGCCGGGGCCCGCTCCCGTTCGCCGCGACGGTGCCACCGGCCGTGGCCCCGGTCGGCGCGTCCAGCGCGAGTTGCTGACCGGGCAGCCGGTGCAATTCGGCCATCGGTGTTCCGGCCCGGACCACGGTGATCAGATCACCGGCGGCGTGCTCGACCACTCCAGCCAGCCGCCGGGTGTCGATGATCAGATCCAGTTCCCGCGGCGGCGGCCCCTGCTGCAGCTTCGTGCCACCACCCCGGATCACCACGTTGAGCCCCGGCGTGGCGGCGATCAGCGCGGACGCTTCGGCGGTAGATGCCGGCGCCGCCACCAGTCGAGCTTGGACACCCCCGACGACGTCGTCATCCCCGGCCTTGACCGCCAGATCGTCCAAGGCACTCACTGCCGCCCTCCGAGAATCCCGGTGGGAAGGGGTCGGGCGCGCGGAAGTCGAATGACCCGCGAAGGAATCGGTGGGAAGGACCGGCTCAGACCGGTGCTGTGTGAAATGGGCGGCCCTGGAAAGGCCGAGGTCAAGGTAGGTGAGGAGCGGGGAGACCGGTAGCGGGGAACCGAAGAGCGCGGAGGCGAAGAGCAGGGAGGGGCGGAACATGGGCTCATCAGAAGACCTCCGCCACGCCGGCCACCTGGAGTGGGTGGGCGCCCTGGTGACGGCCGGGGCGTTCGCCGCACAGGCGGGGTGTGGGGAAGACCTTGCCGGGGTTGGCCAGGGCGAAAGGGTCGAAAGCGCATCTGAGTAGCTGCATCGTGTCCAGGTCGTCGTCGGTGAACATGCGCGGCATGAAACGGGTCTTGTCGGCGCCGACCCCGTGTTCGCCGGTGATCGAGCCGCCGAACTCGACGCACAGGTCCAGGATGGCGCCGGAGACGGCCTCGGCGCGGGCGGCCTCACCGGGCACCGCGTCGTCGAAGAGGACGAGCGGGTGCAGGTTGCCGTCGCCGGCGTGGAAGACGTTGGCGACCCGCACGCCGTGCTCGGTGGCGACCGCGGCGATGCGCCGCAGCATCTCGGGCAACGCGGTCCGGGGGATCACGCCGTCCTGCACGATGTAGTCGGGGCTGATCCGGCCGACCGCGGCGAACGCCGACTTGCGCCCCCGCCAGATGAGCGCCCGCTCCTCGTCGTCGGCCGCCACCCTGGTCTCGAAGGCCCCGTGCTCCGCGCAGAGCCGGGTCACCTCGTCGAACTGGGACCGCACCTCGGCGGACGGGCCGTCGAGGTCGACGACGAGGACGGCATCGGCGCCGGCCGGGTAACCGCAGTGGACGGCCGCCTCGGCGGCCTCGATGGCGAGCGCGTCCATCATCTCGATCGCGGCCGGCACCACCCCGGCCGCGATGATCGCCGACGTGGCGGCCCCGGCCTGGTCGGTGCTGTGGAAGGCGGCCAGCAGCGTGCGGACGGTCTCCGGCAGCCGGGTCAGCCGGACGGTCACCTCGGTGGCGATGCCGAGCGTGCCCTCGGAGCCGACGAACGCGCCGAGCAGGTCGTAACCGGGGGTGTCGGGGGCGGCCCCGCCGAGCCGGACCAGGTCACCGGCGGGAGTGACCATCTCGATGCCGGTGACGTGGTTGGTGGTGAAGCCGTATTTCAGGCAGTGGGCACCGCCCGAGTTCTCCGCCACGTTGCCGCCGATCGAACAGATCTGCTGGCTGGACGGATCGGGCGCGTAGTAGTAGCCGAAGTCTCGGACGGCCTCGCTGACCTGCAGGTTGATCACCCCGGGCTGGACGGTGGCCCGCTCGTCGGCGGGATCCAGCGACACGATCGACCGCAGCTGGGCGGTGACGATCAGGACACCCTCGGCGTGCGGCAGCGCCCCGCCGGACAGGCCGGTGCCGGAGCCGCGGGCCACGAACGGGACCTTCGCCTCGGCACACGCGCGGACCACCGCGGCGGTCTGGGCGGCACTGCGGGGCAGGACGACGAGGGCGGGGACGACCTTGTACTGGGCTAGGCCGTCACATTCGTACGTCCGCAATTGTTGTCTGTCGGTCAGGACCTGGCCGGAGCCCAGCTCGGACCGCAAGCGTGCGGCCAGCGCATCGATCACGCTCATCGTGGACCTCCTCGGCGCCGGTGCCTGGTGGTCACGCTAATCGCGTTCGGTGCCGAGCGCGACGGGGAACCGCCGTCCTGTGGATAACCCCGGCCGGCGCGGTCTGGCAGGATGGCCGGATGTTCTCGACCGCCAGAACCCTCCGTGCCGCTGTGGGCGCCGTCTGCGCCCTGGTGCTGGCGGCCGGGTGCAGTTCCTCCGACGACGCCGCGCCCGACGGTGACCTGGTCAACGTCACCACGATGCGGGGCGCCTTCCTGCAGCCCGCGGAGATCGGCCCGGCCTGGGTCGCCCCGCTGGAGAGTGCCGCCCCGGCGCAGCTCGTCAGCTTCTGCGGGGGCGCCAGTCCTGCCCCGGAGATCCCGCCGGGTGCCGAGATCGTGGCGTCGAACGCCGCCGACGAGGGCGAGAAGGGCGCGCAGACGCTTCAGCAGTCCGCCCTCGTCTACGCCGACCTGGCCAGCGCCGAGGCGGGGCTGACGCTGCTGCGGACCGTCGCCGCCCAGTGCCCGGCGACGGCCGAGGTCCCGGCGACGGTGACGTCGGACCGCAACGAGCCGGCCTACAACGAGTCGGTCGAGATCCGTGAGCTGGACGAGAACGGCTGGAACGGGTTCGTGATCATTCGCCACAAGCTGTACGAGTCCGAGCACCCCGGCACCGCCGACACCGCGGTGGCCGTGCTGCGTACCCGCAATGTGGTGCTTGTGGACAGTTACGCCGTCTACCGCCTGGAGAACTCGTCGCCGTCGGCGGGCTTCGAAGCGGACTGGAAGCGTCTCGTCGGCTCGGTCGTGCAGCGCGTGGGATAGACATGTCGACGTTCGTCGTCTAATGTTCGCGGTGCGCCGTTGCGAGTTCTTCCCCCGTGGAATTCGCAGCGGCGCTCTTAATTTCCGCCGTGAACCGTCCCGGCGACCCCCTCACACCACGCGATCCGTGGCACACGTGCTCGTTACTGCGCGAAGAGAGCGCGTACCGCTCAGTGATGGTCGTAGCTGTGTGGAAAAAGCCACCGACTGTTAACTATTCACTCCGGTCGTGCTTAGCCTTACGAATCCCAGGGCAGGAACTGGTATCCACCACGGATTCATAACCGGAGGTAGGGCATGAAGTTCGTGTACGACTTCGCCGAGGGAAACAAGGATCTCAAGGACCTGCTGGGTGGCAAGGGCGCCAATCTCGCGGAGATGACCAACCTGGGCCTGCCCGTGCCTCCCGGATTCACCATCACCACCGAGGCCTGCCAGCAGTTCCTCAGCGCCGGTACGCATGTCGACGGGCTCGCCGCGGAGATCGACGAGCATCTCGCCACCCTGGAGTCCGCGATGGGCCGCCGCCTCGGTGACCCGGACGACCCGCTGCTGGTGTCGGTGCGGTCCGGTGCCAAGTTCTCCATGCCGGGGATGATGGAGACCGTCCTCAACGTGGGGCTCAACGACGACTCGGTGGCCGGGCTGTCGCGGCAGGCCGGCGGCAACGACCGGTTCGCCTGGGACTCGTACCGCCGCCTCATCCAGATGTTCGGCAAGACCGTCTGCGAGGTGCCCGGCCACGAGTTCGAGGACGCGCTGCACCAGGCCAAGGTGGCCAAGGGCGTCCAGGACGACGTGCAGCTCGACGCCGCCGACCTGCGGGCGCTCGTCAGCGCGTACAAGAAAGTGTTCGCCAAGCACACCGGCCACGACTTCCCGCAGGATCCCCGCGAACAGCTCGACCAAGCCGTCGAGGCCGTCTTCGGGTCGTGGAACGCCGACCGCGCGGTCCTCTACCGCCGGCAGGAACGCATCCCCACCGACCTCGGCACCGCGGTCAACGTGGTCGCCATGGTCTTCGGCAACCTCGGCGCCGACTCCGGCACCGGCGTCGCCTTCACTCGCGACCCGGCCACCGGTGAACAGGGCGTCTACGGCGACTACCTGTCCGATGCCCAAGGCGAGGACGTGGTCGCCGGCATCCGCAACACGCTGTCGCTGGCCGACCTGGAACGGCTCGACAAACGCTCCTACGACGAGCTGATGCAGATCATGGCTACCTTGGAAGGCCACTACCGGGATCTTTGCGACATCGAGTTCACCATCGAACGCGGCAAACTCTGGATGTTGCAGACCCGGGTCGGGAAACGGACCGCGGCCGCCGCGTTCACCATCGCCGCTCAGCTCGTCGACGAGGGCGTCATCGATCTCGACGAGGCGCTGAACAGGGTCACCGGCGCGCAACTCGGGCAGTTGATGTTCCCGCGGTTCGACCTGGCGGGAAGTCCGGACTCGTTGACGCGGGGAATCGGGGCCTCTCCGGGCGCCGCTTACGGCCAGGTCGTCTTCACCTCGCAACAGGCGGTCGAAGTCGCCGCCTCCGGTGCGCCGGTGATCCTGGTCCGGCGCGAGACCAACCCCGACGACCTGCCCGGCATGATCGCCGCCAACGGCATTCTCACCAGCCGCGGCGGCAAGACCTCACACGCCGCCGTCGTCGCCCGTGGCATGGGCAAGACCTGCGTCTGCGGCGCCGACGAGATGGTGGTGTCCGCGACGTCGTTCGCGATCGGCTCGCACACCGTCCGCGAAGGCGACATGATCTCCATCGACGGCACCTCCGGCCGGGTCTACCCGGGTGAGGTGCCGGTACGCCCGAGTGAGGTCGTGCAGTATTTCGAAGGCGATCTCGACCCGGCGCGGGCCAACGATCCGCTGGTCGCGGCGGTGCACCGGATCCTCACGCACGCCGACGGGAAACGCCGTCTCAACGTGCGCACCAACGCCGACACCGGCACCGACGCCGCCCGCGCCCGACGTTTCGGCGCCCAGGGCATCGGGCTGTGCCGCACCGAGCACATGTTCCTCGGCGACCGTCGGGAACTGGTCGAACGCCTCATTCTTGCGCGCGACGAGACTGAACGGAACGCTGCTCTGTCGGCTTTGCAGCCGCTGCAGCGCGCTGATTTCCTGGACATATTCCGGGAGATGAACGGGCTGCCCGTCACGATCCGGCTGATCGACCCGCCGCTGCACGAGTTCCTGCCGTCGCTGGAGGAACTCGCGGTCAAGGTCGCCGTTCAGCGCGAACACGGGCGGCGGGTGGAACACGACGAGCAGCTTCTCGCCGCGGTCCGCCGGATGCACGAGCAGAACCCGATGCTCGGGCTGCGCGGCGTACGCCTCGGGCTGGTCATTCCCGGTCTTTTCGCCATGCAGGTCCGGGCCATCGCCGAAGCCGCCGTCGCACTGGCCGCCGAAGGTGGCAACCCGCGCCCGGAAATCATGGTCCCGCTGGTAGGAGCCGTTCAAGAGCTGGAAACCGTACGCACCGAGGCGGAGAGGATCATCGCCGAGATCGTCGGTTCCAGCGGTGTGGAGATCCTGATCGGCACCATGATCGAGGTGCCGCGGGCCGCCCTGACCGCCGGCCAGATCGCCGAGGCCGCCGAGTTCTTCTCCTTCGGCACCAACGACCTCACCCAGATGGCCTGGGGATTCTCCCGCGACGACGTGGAAGGCGCCTTCTTCTGGCGCTACCTGGAACTCGGCATCTTCGGCATCTCCCCGTTCGAATCCATCGACACCGACGGCGTCGGCCGCCTGATCCGGATCGCCGCCGAAGAAGGCCGCGCTGCCCGTCCCGGCCTGAAACTGGGTGTCTGCGGTGAGCACGGTGGCGACCCGGATTCCGTCCATTTCTTCCACGAAGTGGGCCTCGACTACGTCTCCTGCTCCCCGTTCCGCGTCCCGATCGCCCGCTTGGAGGCTGGCAGGGCCGCCGTCACCGCGGAAGACTCTGATCATCGTTGACCCCGCCGCCGGGCGCGTGGAGCCGGGCGCGTGGAACGGAGCGGGGCGGGTAGCGCCGGGCGGGTGGAGCCCGGCCGATCGGGCCGAAAACGTCGGAGGTGGGGTCTAGCGTCCGAGGGGACGGAGTCAACGACGACGATGGAGCTAGCCATGACGTCCCGCCTCAACCCGTACCTGTCGTTCGACGGCAACGCCCGCGAGGCCGTCGAGTTCTACCGCACGGTCCTCGGCGGTGAGCTGAAGGTCAACACGTTCGGCGAGTTCGGCGCGCCCGAGCCGGCGATCAAGGACCTGGTGATGCACGGTCAGCTGGACACCGAGCAGGGCTACACGCTGATGGTGTCCGACACCCCGCCCGGGATGGAGTACAAGCCGGGCACCAACATCACGGTGAGCCTGAGCGGCGACGACGGTGATCTTCTGCGCGGTTACTGGGAGGCGCTGTCCGCGGGTGCGCAGATCAGTGTGCCCCTGGAGAAGCAGATGTGGGGCGACGAGTTCGGCCAGCTCACCGACCGGTTCGGCGTCCCGTGGATGGTCAACATCGGCGGCTGATCAACTGTTGCGGCGCCGGGGCGCGAAATGCGCCCCGGGCCACCAACGGCGAGGAGGTCTACTCGTCGGATTCCAGGGCGTCGCGGATCGGCCGGAGAGCGGCCAGCGCCTTGGGCAGGCCGTCCTCCCACGTGTCGCGCCATTCGGAGTCGTCGCCGACGATCCGGTCCAGGGCACGCAGGGCGAGAGCCGGCAGGTCGGCGGGGATGTCGAGAGTGCCGCCGCCGGTCAGGAAGTCGGGAGCGTACGCGGTGGTCAGGGTGCTGCCGCTGGGCTGGAGGGACGCGACGACTGCCGCGGCGGCCACGGCCCGGTTGGCGGGGTCGCTGTCCAGATATTCGCCGCGGTGCAGCACTTCACTGAGGGTCTGCCGGATGAGGGCGACACGCCGTTCGGGTCCCGCGTCCTGAAGCTCTCCGCTCCAGTCGGCGGCGTTGTCGTTGTCGAACGGCCCGAAATCCCAGGTGCCCATTCGTGTCCCTCCGGTGGCTTCTGGGTGGTTGCACCCACGAAATGATCACACATCGGTGAATCCGGATCGTGCGGCACCGCCGGACGGTTCATCGGGGTGACACCGAACACGGAGTGTTCATAAGCACGTCCTTACTTTGCGTGTCGGTCTTCCGACGTCTACGGGTGGACCGCTTTGTGCCGCGTTTCCGAATTGTTGAAGCAATTACGACATGGTGGCCCAGACCCCCGGTGGGCTCTCGTCTGTTTTGTAGTGAATGGTCGATCTTGAAGTGTCGGCTCGACTGTGGTGGCGGGCACATGCTGCATTATCGGGGGTGACTGTCCGAACAGACTCCTGCATAGAATCTCGACCAATCAGCATCGGAGCCAGGGGGGCTCGTGTGCCGCGTTGCGGCAACGATGGTGCCGAGGGGGAGATTTACGTGACGGTCGAACGACCGGTCCGTGAGTGGCAAGGATTGATCATTCCGGATCCCGGGGTCTACGCCCTGGACGAAGCCCACAAACGCATCGGTTTCGTGGCACAGCACATGATGGTCAGCCCGGTTCGGGGCGAATTCGCGAAAGGCGCGGCGACGATAGCGGTAGGAGCTGATCCGCTGCAGTCGTCGATCAGCGCGTCCATTCGCGCGGACAGCATCAACACTCACAATCCGGAACGGGACGCGCACCTGTCGAGTCCGGATTTTCTGGACGTCAGCCGTTATCCCACACTGGAGTACCGCAGTACCGGGATCACTTGGGAAGCCGACAGCGACCCGATCTTCAACTGGGCGCGGCTGCGCAACAATCCGCTCAGTCGGCGCGGCACCGTCGCCGATCTGCCGCCGGCGGCCACCCGTGCCTCCGGCCGGTTCGTGATCAACGGCCAGTTGACGGTCAAGAGCGTCACCCGGCCGGTCGACATGCACATGGAGTTCGGTGGGGCGCGGCGAGATCCGTACGATCGCGAGATCTTCGGCTTCTCTGCCTCCGCCGAAGTCGACCGGGAGGCTTTCGGCCTCGTCTGGAACGTCGTCCTGGAAGCCGGTGGCGTCCTGGTCGGCAAGAAGATCCGCATCGAGATCGCCGGTGAGGCGATCCGCAGCGCCTGACCCTCGGCGAAGGCGGGCCGGTCCGCCACATCGCGGACCGGCCGCGCGAAGAGCCGGAGACCAGGCGTGCGAAGGCGCGGCCGGACCGGCCGTGCAAGGCGCGGCCGGCCGGGAAAGCGCTGGCCATCCCGGCCGTGAACAGCGGGTGTCAGAACTCGTAGGCGCCCGAATCCTCGTCGAAGTCGGGCTCCGGCGGCAGCGGGATCGCATCGTCCGGCCCGGCGACCGCAGGCTGCGAACGGCCTGACCGGGAAGGCCCAGCGGCCGCCGCCTGTGAACGGCTGGTCCGAGCCGGAGCTGCGGACCGGGCGGGCGCGGCGGAGGCGGCCGACCGCGCGGGCGAAGCAGGGACGGCGGACCTGGTGGAAAGAGCCGGGTCGGCACTGGGCAGGAGCGCCGGCGCCTCAGCCGAGGACTCCGGAACGGCTTCGCCGCGGACCGTCGCCAGCACCTGGTCACCGAACTTGGTCAGCTTGCTCTGACCGACTCCGCTCACCGTCCCCAACTGGTCCAGCGTCTGCGGGGCCAGCGCCGCGATGGCCCGCAACGTGGCGTCGTGGAAGATGACGTAGGCGGGCACGCTCTGCTCCTTGGCGGTGGCTCCACGCCACGCTCGCAGCCGCTCGAACAGGTCCGCGCCCTCGGGCGAGAGGTCGGCGGGAGCGGCAGCCGGGGGCTTGCCGGTGGCCGAACCGGAGCGGGACGAGGAAGTCCGTGGCGAGGGCACTTCCCGCCGCATCATCACCTTCCGCTCACCCTTGAGGATCTCCGCGCTGCGCGGGGTGAGGGCGATCGTCCCGTACTCCCCTTCGACGGCGAGGAACCCACCGGCGAGAAGCTGCCGGACGACGCCCCGCCACTCGGTCTCTTTCAGGTCGGCGCCGATCCCGAAGACCGACAGTTCGTCGTGCCGGAACCGGCTGACCTTGTCGGTCCGCTTGCCGAGCAGGATGTCGATCGACTGCCCGGCCCCGAACTTCTGCCCGCGCTCCTTCTGCAGCCGGACCACCGTCGACAGCAGTTTCTGCGCGGGAACCGTCCCGTCCCACGACGACGGCGGGGTCAGGCACGTGTCGCAGTTGCCGCAGGCGGTCTCGGAGGGCTGGCCGAAATACGACAGGATCTGCGCCCGCCGGCAGGTGACGCTCTCGCACAGGGCGAGCATCGCCTCCAGATGCTGTCCGGCGTTGCGCCGGAACGCCAGGTCCCCGTCTGAGCTCTCGATCATCTTGCGCTGCTGCATGACGTCCTGCAGCCCGTACGCCAGCCAGGCCGTCGACGGCAGCCCGTCGCGCCCGGCCCGGCCGGTCTCCTGGTAGTAGCCCTCCAGGGATTTCGGCAGGTCCAGGTGGGCGACGAACCGCACGTCCGGTTTGTCGATGCCCATGCCGAAGGCGATGGTCGCGACCATGACCAGGCCGTCCTCGCGCAGGAACCGGGACTGGTTGGTGAACCGGGTCCGGGCGTCGAGACCAGCGTGGTACGGCAGCGCGGGAATCCCGTTCTGGCTGAGGAACTCGGCGTGTTTCTCCACTGACGCCCGGGACAGGCAGTAGACGATGCCGGAGTCGCCGGCGTGCTCGCTGCGCAGCAGCTCCAGGAGCTGCCGGGACGGGCTGTTCTTGCCGACGATCCGGTACTGAATGTTGGGGCGGTCGAAACTGGCCGTGAAATGCCGTGCCTCGGTCAGCTGCAGCCGCTCGGCGATCTCGTCGCGGGTGGCCGGGGTGGCGGTGGCGGTCAGCGCGATCCGGGGCACGTCGGGCCAGCGCTCGTGCAGCATCGACAGGGCCAGGTAGTCGGGCCGGAAGTCGTGCCCCCACTGGGCGACACAGTGCGCCTCGTCGATCGCGAACAGGCTGATCTTGCCGCGGTCCAGGAGCCGCTGCACTCCGGCCGTGCCGAGGCCTTCCGGTGCTACGTAGAGCAGGTCCAGCTCGCCGGCCAGGAACTCGGCCTCGACGACCCGCCGCTCGTCGAGGTCCTGCGAGGAGTTGAGGAAGCCGGCTCGCACCCCCACCGTCCGCAGAGCGTCGACCTGATCCTGCATCAGCGCGATCAGCGGCGAGACCACCACCCCGGTGCCTGGCCGCACCAGCGCGGGGATCTGGTAGCACAGCGACTTGCCGCCACCGGTCGGCATCAGCACCAGCGCGTCGCCACCGTCGATCACGTGATCGACGATGTCGCCCTGCTGCCCGCGGAACGACGGATAGCCGAAGACACGGTTAAGAGCGTCGGTGGCACTGGACACGGAGATCGGAGGGGCGTCAGTCACCCCGCGAAGTCTAGAGAGCCGTTCGGGCGGCCGCCGTAAGCCCTGTGGATGACGGCGGCCGGTCGAACGTCACTCCGCCAGAGGCAGGTCGATCGTGTGCGCGGTGTGCGACGCTTTCACGCTCAGGTACCGCACGTTGGCCGCTGACAGGTGCACCCCGGTCGGGATCTGCTGGGTCACGTCGATGCCCAGATCGGCGAGCTGTCCGGCCTTGTCCGGGTTGTTGGTGAGCAGCCGCACCCGGTCCACACCGATGCCGAGCAGCATCTGCGCGGCGGCGGTGTAATCCCGCTCGTCCTCGCCACGGCCCAGCGCCACGTTCGCCTGATAGGTGTCCAGGCCGTCGTCCTGCAGCGCGTACGCGTCCAGTTTGGCGTACAGGCCGATGCCCCGCCCTTCCTGGCGCAGGTAGAGCAGGAAGCCGCCCTGGTCGGTGATCCGTTCCACCGCCTCGCGCAGCTGCGGGCCGCAGTCGCAGCGCTGACTGCCGAAGACGTCACCGGTCAGGCATTCGCTGTGCGGCCGGACCAGTGGAGCCCGGCCTCCCGCGGCCGACTTGGTGAGCGCCCGTTGCCAGTCACCGAGGCCGAGCGCGAGATGCTCCTTGCCATCGTCGAGTCCGTCGAACGTCATCACCCGCGCCGTGGTCGCGTAGCCGTCCGGGAAACGCAACGGCACGGTCACCTGCCGGCGGATGGTGGCCTTGGTGACTGCCGTAACTGCCGGGGCTTCGAACATCGGTCCTCCTCGTTGGTTCCCGCCGAACTCGGCGCACCGGTTCATCCACTGCCCCGAGATCGGCCCCCGCACACGGGGATTATGGTGAGGTCCGATCTCGGGAGGAGTCATCGGTGGCTGAGCGTCCTTACATCCTGCTGAGCTGTGGCATGTCCATCGACGGTTATCTCGACGACGCGACGGAGGAGCGGCTGCTCCTGTCGAACGACGCGGACTTCGACCGGGTCGACGCGGTCCGCGCGCAGTGCGACGCGATCCTGGTCGGTGCCGGCACGATCCGTCAGGACAATCCGCGGTTGCTGATCCGGTCCGCCGCACGCCGGGCCGCCCGGATCGCCCGCGGCGAGGCGCCCGATCCGGTGAAGGTCACCGTGACCGGCCGCGGTGACCTCGACCCGGAGGCGTCGTTCTTCACCACGGGTGAGGCCGACCGGTTCGTCTACTGCTCGACTACGGCCGTGGACGGCACCCGGAAGCTGCTCGGTGACCGTGCCACCGTGGTCGACGGCGGCGAGCCGGTCGACGTGCGCCTGATCGCCACCGACCTGAGCGCGCGAGGGGTGCGCAAGCTCATGGTCGAGGGCGGCGGGCAGATGCACACCCAGTTCCTCACGGCGGGGCTCGCCGACGAGTTGCAGCTGGTGGTCGCACCGTTCTTCGTCGGTGACCCGCGGGCGCCGCGTTTCGTCCACGACGGGGTCTTCCCGTGGGGGCCCGGTGATCGGGCCACCCTCGCCGAGGTCCGCCAGATCGGTGACGTCGTGCTGCTGCGCTACGCCTTGTCCGAGCGGTTCGAACGTCAAGCCGCGACTCCACCGGAGTAAGCGGGCTGCCGCACCTGAAGCGGCACGATGACCGGAAGCGCGGCCACGGCCGGTGCGGGCGACACGAAAACGGCCGGTGCGGGTGCCGCGGTAAGGGCCGGAACGGGCGCCACCATAGGGGCCGGAACGGGCGCCACGATAAGGGCCGACGTTCGACGGTTCGCGATCATTCGTACGACAAGAATCGCCGCACCCGGGGCCGCCGCGACGAAGGCCAGAATGCCGTAAGCCACCGCGATCGTCAGGCCCTGCGCCGCGCTCAAGCCGGCCGCGCCGAACGCCCAGGCCATCACGCCCTCGCGCGGCCCCCAGCCGCCGATGTTGACCGGCAGGCCCATCGCGATCAGCGCCAGCAGCAGCAACGGGGCCAGCTCCAGAACGGTCGCCACGCTCCCGGCCGCCTTCGCCGCCACCAGGAACGTCGCCAGATGCCCGGCCAGCACCGCCGCCGACGCCAGCAGCACACCGGGGCCGCTGCGCCGCGACAGCAGACCGGAACGGATCTCCGCCAGCCCGGTCCGGGCCGCGCCCGCCGCCTTCGAGTGCCCGCCCCGAAGCTTCCGCACGACGAACAGAACCAGGACGCCTGCTGCGGCGATGCTTGCGGTCACCGCCGCGACCAGCGGTCCGTGCGCCTTCAGCAGATCAAGGACCGGCGAGGGTACGGAGAACAGCACCGCCGCGCCGACCAGCAGGAGCACGAGCTGCCCCGCGGTCCGCTCCAGCACGACCGCCCGCACCCCACGGCCCAGGTCACCCTCGTCCTTGCCGTGCCGGACGGCCCGCCCGACGTCGCCGAGGATCCCGCCCGGCAGTGCCGCGTTCAGGAACAGCGCCTGGTAGTAGTCGGCCGTCGCGTCCTTCAGCGTCAGCCGCATACCCAGGCCTCGGGCCACCAGGCACCACCGCCACGCGCTCAGCACCGTGGTCGCGGCGCCGATCCCCAGCGCCGCCACCAGCGTGCTCATGTCCAGCACCCGCAGCCCGTCGACAAACGCGCCGGTCCCGAGGCGCCAGAGCACCAGCGCCAGGATCGCGGCGCCACCCAGCAGTCGCAGCCAGGCCCAGATCGATCGGTTCACGTCCGTAGTCCCCTCGTAGCTCTCGAGGACTAGTACGCCCAACCGGTCTTCCAGGGTTCACTCGAAGATCGCTAAAACATCCTGGTGTCCCACCGAGGCATGCGGAAGAGTACCCAGACGCCGGGTCAGATATTCGTCGAGATCGAGGTCAGGGCGCTCCTCGCGGGCCGCGCCGACCCAGCCGCGCAGCCACTCGGCGGTCAGTGCCGGGCTCGCCGGACCCAGACGCCAGGGACTCGGCCGAACGATCACCCGGGCCCCGACCTCCTCGAAAGCCGCCGCCGCGACACCGGGGGCGTCCGGCCCGAGCAGGCGCCGTCCACCTTCCTCGCGCCGCTGGTGAGTGTTGAAAGCGGCCTCGACCTCGGCATCGAGGGGGTCGTCCGGGGCCAGTTGCACCTCACCGGTCACCGAGAGGGTGAACAGCACCGCCGTCTTCGCCTCTGCACACACCGCGGCCAGTCTGCGCACCTCTTCGGCGGTCAGCAGGTCCAGCAGCGCCGAACAGGTGATCAGGTCGGTGCCGGCCAGATCGGCGGCGGTGAGGTCGGCGACGTCCATCCGCTGGGTGCTCACCGTCACACCGGCCGGCATGCCCGCCGCCGCGCGCAGCAGCAGCTCCGGATCCCGGTCCGTCATGATCCAGTGCTGCGGGCCGGACAGGTGCCCAGTGAGCCAGCGCCCCAGCGAACCGGTGCCGCAACCCAGGTCCCGGACGGTCCGCACCTCGTCGGGCAGTTGCTCGACCAGCTCCAGGGAACGGGCGGCGGCGTCGGCGGGTTCCCGCAGGCCCAGCCAGGTGGCGCTGAACTCGCCGTTGGTGTCGTCGCCGGTGGTCCCGGGTGCCGGACCGGTCTCGCTGAACGTCCCGAGCTCCCCGCGGGCGGCCGCAGCCGGGACCGGGCCCGCCCCCGGCAGCGGACCGCTGAGCCGTCCGGCGCCGGTGAACAGGTCGTCGGCCGGCATGGTCTCGATCTTGCCGTGCACCTCGGTCATGTGTGCCTCCTCGGCGTCGTTGTCGCGGTGCGACACGTCAGCGACCAATGTTTGCAGGACTTCGCCCAGCAGGCGGGCGGTCTCGTCCCAACCGGTCAGTGTCTCGCGGCGGGCCAGCGCGTCGGCCCGCCAGCGATCGCGCAGTTCCGGGCCGGTGAGCCAGTCGCGCAGGGCTCCGGCCAGGGCGTCCGGATCGTCCGGCGGAACCAGACGGCCGGGGATCCCGCCGCCGGGCGCCGCGCCGAGCGCTTCCGGCACACCTCCGACGTCGCTGGCCACCACCGGAATGCCCCGTGCCAGCGCCTCGGTGATCACCATCCCGTAGGTCTCTGCCCGCGACGGCAGAACAAAGAGATCCGCGTTCGCGTACGCGTCGTCGAGCGCGGCGCCGGCCAGTGGTCCCACGAACCGCACGCCGGGCACTGCGGGTCCCGGGGGTTCGCCGGCTCCGGCGACGGTGCAGGTCCAGCCCGGATCGGTGATGAGCGTCAGCGCCGCCAGCAGGACGTCCTGGCCCTTGCGATGAGTCAGCGACGCGACGTTGAGGAAGCGATGACCACCGGGGGAGGGCACCGCGGGCGGGGCCGGGTCGACTCCCGGCGGGATCGCGTGCACCCCGGTGAGCGCGTGCAACTCCTCGACGCGGCGAGCCGCGGGGGTGCTGGTGGCGATGACTGCGGCGGCCAGGTGCAGGGCCTGGAACTCGTGGCCGCGCAGCTCCGCGGCGACGTCGGCGGGCAGCCCGGTCTCGTCGCTGAGCGGCAGGTGGACCAGGATCGCCAGGCGCAGGCGGACGGCGTGTGGTTCCAGGATCTCCGGGACACCACAGGCGACCAGTCCGTCGAGCAGGGCGACCGCACCGTCCGGGATCGCCGTCAGAAGATCGGTGAGCGCCCGCCGGGCCGCGGGTCCGGGATGCGGCCAGGAGCCGGGCAGGAGGTGTTCCTCCGCGGGGAGCCGTCGCAGGATCTCGCGGTCGTACCGGTTTCCGCCGCTCGGTGCCGCCGGGTCGTCGAGACCACCCGGCAGCACCGCGTACAGCGGACGACTCACAGGGTCCGCTCGTAGCTCGCCCATGCGATGTGCGACTCGTGCAGAGTCACCGAGATGCCGGTCAGCCCGGTCGCGCCGGGCCCCAGCTCGCCGGCCTGCGCGCGGACCGCGAGCCGGTCGGTGATGACCTTGGCCAGGAACTCGGTGGACGTGTTGATCCCGGTGAACTCGGGATCGTCGTCGAGGTTGCGGTAACTGAGCCCGGAGCAGATGGTGTGCAGCTGCTCGCTCGCGCGGCCGATGTCCACCACGATGTTGTCGTCGTCCAGCTCCGGACGGCGGAACGTGGCGTCGACGACGAACGTGGCGCCGTGCAGACGCTGCGCCGGGCCGAAGACATCGCCGGAGAAGCTGTGCGCGATCATGATGTGGTCGCGGACGGTGACGCTGAACAAGAGCTCATCTCCTCATGTGTGGTTCGTGGCGTACTACGGGTACCCGCCCCGGAAAGATCAAATCGGGTAGTCGATGACCTGGCAGAGGGCCTTGAGACTGCCGTCGGACAGTGCCGGGAGCAGGGACGGCAGTTCGTCGAAGTCGCTGTGCCCGGTGATCAGTGCGTCGAAGCGTGAGTCTTTCAGCAGCTCCAGGGCGGTTTGGAAGCGGGCGGCGTAACTCCGGTGCCGGGTCGGGGAGATGCCACCCACCTGCGAACTCCGGATCGTCAGCCGCTTCGAGTGGAAGAATTCGCCCAACGGCACAGAAACGGCGTTATCTCCGTACCAACTGAGCTCGACGACCGTACCCTCGTATCGAAGAAGTTGAAGGCTTGTCGTCAGCCCACTCTCCGTAGCGCTGGCGTGGATCACGATGTCCCGGTCACCCGCGGCCTCGGCGGGATGGGCGAACCCCACCCCGAGAGCGGCGGCGACCTCGGCCCGGGTGGGATCGACGTCGATCAGTTGGACGTCGGTCGCCGGAAGGCCGGCCAGCACCGCGGCCACCGAAGCACCCACCATGCCCGCACCGACCACAGTGATCCGGTCGCCGATCTGCGGCGCGGCGTCCCAGACGGCGTTGACCGCGGTCTCCACCGTCCCGGCGAGCACGGCCCGGGCGGCCGGCACCTGCGAAGGCACCACGGTCACACTCGACGCCGGCACCACGTAGTGAGTCTGATGCGGGTAGAGGCAGAAGACCGTCTTCCCGATCAATTCCGGTACGCCGGCCTCGACCACTCCGACGTTGAGGTATCCGTACTTCACCGGCGCCGGGAAGTCGCCCTCCTGGAACGGCGCCCGCATGGCCGCCCACTGGCTCTCCGGAACCCGCCCCTGGAACACCAGAGTCTCTGTGCCGCGGCTCACTCCGGAGTGCAGTGTGCGGACCCTCACCTCACCGTCGGAGGGATCCGGCACCTGTTCGATGCGTAGTTCCCCGGTTCCCGGGCAAGTCAACCAGAACGCTTTCGCCAAGGATTCGTCCTTCCACAGCTGAACCAAAACTCCCCGTAGAGCGTGTTGATCGGGGACAGCAGCTAGACCCTACGTGCAGGAGGAATGGTGACCTTCAGTACCGCCACGACCACGATGAGCCAGTCCAGGGCTCCGCTGGCCGGGTTCACCGCCCAGCTCCTCCTGCTGACGACCCTCGCGCTCACTGTCGGTCTCAGCACGTGGGCCTGGTTCGCCGGGGTGGTCTTCGGGGCCGTTCTGTGCGGGCTGCTGAAAGTGGCGTTACATCGTGCCGGCATGACCACGCTCGGTTGGGCGAATTCGGTCACGCTCGGACGGGCGATCCTCACCGGTGGAGTCACCGCGATGATCGTCGGCTCGGACGCCTCGCCGTTGCTGATCGCCGCGGTCGCCGCGGTGGCCCTGGCCATGGACGGGGTCGACGGCCAGGTGGCCCGCCGCACCGGCACCACCTCGGCGCTCGGTGCGCGGTTCGACATGGAGGTCGACGCGTTCCTGATCCTGGTCCTCAGTGGTGCCGCCGCCATCGAGTTCGGCTGGTGGGCGCTCGCGATCGGCGCCTTCCGCTATCTGTTCGTGGTCGCGTCGTGGGCGCTGCCGTGGATGAACGCCGCGCTGCCGCCGAAGTTCAGCCGCAAGGTCGTCGCCGCTCAGCAGGGTGTGATGCTCGCCGTCGTGGTCAGCGGCCTGCTGCCGACCGCGTTCGCGGTGTTCGCGCTGGCTGTCGCCCTGGCGAGTCTGACCTGGTCGTTCGGCCGCGACATCGTCTGGCTCCACCAGGTGTCCCGGGTCCGCCAGGTGGCCGGCAGCCGTCGCCCGGCTCCGCGGGCGCGCGCCCTGGCCACCCGCTGATCCTCAACGCAGGTCGGCGCAGCCGGGCCCGTCGGCGATGCCGTTCACGATGCGGTACTTCGAGATGTCACCGCGCACGTAGCTGTCCAGCTGACTGATGGCGGTCGGCTCCTCTCCGTTGTTCATCAGGTACCCGACGATCGCGGTGTCCACGGTCCGGCAGGTGGCCTGGTCGGCGACTGTCTGGGCGCGCGACTCCAACTCCCTGGGGTTTAACGCAGCGTAAGAAATACCGCCGATACTCACGGTGATGGCACTGGTCATGGCAAGCTCGATCAAACGCACCAACGCAGGTTAGTCATGATCACTCAAGGTAGGCCAGTGGGCCGTTCGGCCGAGATCAACAACGCTGAGTGATGATCGACAGGGCGAATGAATAGACGTGAGGCACCCTGATGGTGTTATTTTGATTACTCGCAGCAACCCTGTGATTGCGCTGGAGGATCCCATGCGTCGTGCCGCCGTCGTCCTCGCCCTCGTTCTCGCCGGCCTGCTGGTCGCCGCGCCCGCCCAGGCTTTCGCCCACAACGCGGTGCACAACCCCGCTCTGCACACGGTCCTCGACGGGCTGACCCTGCTGGTCGCGTCCGCGCCGGTGTGGACGGCTCTACTCTGGGCCGGCGGCCGTCGCTGGCTGCTCGCGGCTCTGATCGGGGTCGTCCAGATCCCGGTCGCGATCATCGGCTTCGTGCCGATCGCCAACCCCTACCTGCACCTGACCCTGTTCGCCGTCGCCCTGGGCCTGACCGCGGTCTCCCTCCGTGTGGTCCGCAACCAGGCCCGCCAGGCCGCGGCCGTGACGACCGCCTGACCGCACCTCGTCGTCCATCGGATGGCCGGAACTTCTCAGCGGGCCGGTCATCCGATGTGATGTCGGCGTAACCTCGTTGTCAGTGAGCCTGGCCACAATGACTGCGTGGTGCACGAGACGATGATGCCGGTGAACGGCATCGAGATGTGCGTGGAGACCTTCGGCGAACCCACCGAGCCCCCGATGCTGCTGTTGGCCGGGGATGCCAGCTCGATGGACTGGTGGGACGACGAGTTCTGCAGACGGCTGGCCGCCGGGAACCGCTTCGTGATCCGGTACGACCATCGCGACACCGGCCGCTCCACGTCCTACCCAGCCGGTGCGCCCGACTATTCGGCCGCCGACCTCATGCACGACGCGGTAGGTGTCCTGGACGCCCTCCGCCTACCAGCCGCGCACCTGGTCGGCTTCTCCTTCGGCAGCGCACTGGCCCAGCGCATCGCCGTGCACTATCCGTCCCGGGTGCTCAGCCTCGCCCTGATCGCCGCGGCCGTCGACGGCCCGCTGGCCGCCCCCACACCGGAGAGCCCGCTGGTCGCTCTGGGCGGCCCACTCCCGGTCTCGACCTCGAAGATCAAAGTCGGCGTCGGTACGGTGGAAGCCCGGCTGGCCACCGAGGAGACCGACTGGTCGAACCGCCGGTCCGCGGTGTCCCGCATGATCGACGAGGTCCGCGCCCGCGGCGGCCCGTTCACGCCCGGCGAATCGCAGCTGCGCCGGCTGGCCGAGCGCATCTTCGACCGGTCCGCCGACTTGGCCGCCACCCGGCTGAACCATCAACTCGCCGGTTACGGCCCCCCGATCCGCGACCTGCTCCGCACCATCGAGACCCCGACGGTCGTGCTGCACGGCACCTTGGACCAGCGGTTCCCCGCCGACCATCCGGAGGAGTTGGCCCGCAGCATCCCCGGTGCCCGCCTGGTCTGGCTGGACGGTGTGGGCCACGAGTTCCCGCCCCGCGCCGTCTGGGGCCAGGTCCTGAACGAGATCCTGGCCGCCTGACCCGAGCGGCTTGATCGGTTCTGCGAGTATCGCGCGGTGTGGACACCAACCTCGACCGGCTCCTCCTCGTGCCCGCCGCGGTCCTGGTGGCCGTCCTCCTGCTGTTCCACCGTGCCGTCCCCGGCGGGAGTCTGCTGCCGACCGTTCTGCCGTGGCTCGGCCTGGCCGTCCCCGTGCTGCTCGCCCTCGCCGTCCGGCGCCGCTCCCGGCCTGTCCTGATCGCGACGGTGCTGCCGCTGGCCGCTTGGCTGACGGTCTTCGGCGGCCACCTGATCCCGGACGACGACCTCCCGTACGACGTGGTCGCAGTGCAGCACAACGCCAGCGACGAGAATCCGGACCCGGCGGGCACCGTGCGCGCGCTCCTCGCCGCCGAACCCGGCCTGGTGGCCCTCGAGGAGGTCACCCCGGAGGCACTGCCGGTCTACGCCGCCGCGTTCACCGGCCACTTACCGCACCACGTCGCGTACGGCACCGTCGCCCTCTGGTCCCGCTATCCGCTCACCGAGGCCGCCACGCTGGACATCCGGCCCGCCGCGTTCGGCCCCGACTGGAACCGTGGCCTGCGCGCCGTGGCCCACACCCCGCACGGTGCCATCGCCGTCTACGTCGTCCACCTGCCGTCGGTGCGTCTCGGCCCGTCCGGCCTCGGCTCGGCGAACCGCGACGACAGCGCCGACCGCCTGGGCACCGCGCTACAAGCCGATCCAGCCGTACGCGTGATCCTGCTCGGCGACCTGAACGCCACCGCCGCCGACCGTGGCCTGAAGCCGGTCACCGCGCTGCTGACCACCGCCGGCGCCGACTTCGCCTTCAGCTTCCCGGCGCGTCTCCCGATCGCCCGCATCGATCACGTGATGGCCCGCGGCCTGACCGTGACCGCGGTCCGCACTCTCGGGCGCACCGCCAGCGACCACCTCCCGATCGTCGCCCACCTGCGCGGTTCTTGATCGTGAAAAATGCGGATATCCGGCCCTGACGAGGGGTGGTTCGACGCCGGGTGACCGGTCCCACCGGCGGGCGTCCTACGATCGGGGAGGTACACCGGACATGATGGAGACGGGTGACGATGGAGACGTTGGAGTTCCAGGCAGAGGCGCGCCAGCTGCTGCAGTTGATGGTCCATTCGATCTATTCGAACAAGGACATCTTTCTGCGTGAGCTCATCTCGAACGCCTCCGACGCGCTGGACAAACTGCGCCTGGCGAAGCTGCAGGACGGCCTCGAGGCGGACACCTCCGACCTGCACATCGAGATCGAGAGCGACGCCGAGGCACGCACACTTACCGTTCGTGACAACGGCATCGGCATGACTCGTGAAGAGGTCGTCGAGCTGATCGGCACGATCGCCAAGTCCGGCACGGCGGAGCTGCTCGGCAAGCTCAAGGAGGCCAAGGAGAGCCCCGAGCTGATCGGCCAGTTCGGCGTCGGCTTCTATTCGACCTTCATGGTCGCTGACAAGGTCACACTGGTGACCCGTAAGGCCGGCACCGAGGGCCACGGCACCCGCTGGGAGTCCGAGGGCGCCGGCACCTACACGATCGAGGACGCCGAGGACGCGCCGGTCGGGACCACGGTGACGCTGTACCTGCGTCCCAAGGACGAGGACGACGCCCTCTTCGATTACGCCGACGAGTGGAAGATCAAGGAGATCGTCAAGCGGTACTCCGACTTCATCTCGTTCCCGATCCGCGCCGGTGACGAGGTCCTCAACTCGCAGAAGGCACTGTGGGCGCGCCCGCGCAGCGAGGTCACCGAGGAGGAGTACCACCAGTTCTACCGGCACATCAGCCACGACTGGTCCGACCCGCTCGAGATCATCACGATGAAGGCGGAGGGCACCTTCGAGTACGAGGCGCTGCTCTTCATCCCGTCGCGGGCCCCGCACGACCTGTTCCAGCGGGACGCCCGCCGTGGTCTGCAGCTCTACGTCAAGCGCGTCTTCATCATGGACGACAGCAAAGAGCTGATCCCGGACTACCTGCGCTTCGTCAAGGGTGTCGTCGACGCGGCCGACCTGTCGTTGAACATCTCCCGCGAGATCCTGCAGCAGGACCGGCACATCCAGATGATCCGGCGTCGCCTGGTCAAGAAGGTGCTGTCCACCATCAAGGAACTGATGGGCAGTGACCCGGAGAAGTACGCGACGTTCTGGCGCGAGTTCGGCCGGGCCGTCAAGGAGGGTCTGCTCGCCGAGCCCGACAACCACAAGCCGATCCTGGAGATCGCGTCGTTCGCCACCACCGAGGGGACCGAGCCCACGACGCTCGCCGCCTACGTGGAACGGATGAAGGACGGGCAGGAGGAGATCTACTACCTGACCGGCGAGAGCCGCTCCCAGGTGGAGAACTCGCCGCACATGGAGGCGTTCCAGGCCCAGGGGTACGAGGTGCTGATCCTCACCGACCCGGTCGACGAGATCTGGACCGACGCGGTTCCCGAGTTCGACGGCAAGAAGCTGCGGTCCATCGCGCGTGGGTCCGTCGATCTGCCCAAGGACGAGGAGAAGCCGGAGCCTGAAGGCGACTTCGGTCCGCTGCTCTCCTTCCTCGGCACGAAGCTGGAGGAGCAGGTCAAGGAGGTTCGGCTGTCACACCGGCTGACCACCTCGGCCGCCTGCCTGGTCAGCGACTCCGACGACATCACTCCGGCGCTGGAGAAGATGTACCGGGCGATGGGCCAGGACGGGCCCCGGGTCAAGCGGATCCTCGAACTCAACCCCAGCCATCCGCTGGTGTCCGGTCTTCGTGCCGCCCACGAGCGGGGGGCTGAGGATTCCGCTCTGCCGGACACTGCTGAGCTTCTGTACGGGACTGCTCTGCTTGCCGAGGGCGGGGATCTTGAGGATCCTGCTCGGTTTGCCAAGCTTTTGGCTGATCGGCTTGCTCAGACAGTTTGATATTTTTCCTCCGGGTTTGCCGGGGGTCGGTTTTGGGGCGGCGGTGGCCACCGCCGCCCCAAAACCTTTTGTTACCTCAGGTGGGTCAGCCAGGTTCTTGGGCCTGCGTGGGATACCCGGATGGCTGCTGTGTGGGCGGCGTATGCGATGGCTTCCGGCAGCTCTTTTGTGGTCAGGGCTACCGCTAGGGCGCCGTGGAAAGCGTCGCCGGCTCCCGTGGTGTCCACCGCCTTCACCTGGGGGACCGGGACTTCGCCTTTGGCTTCTGCGGTGAACCACTGGACCGGGGCGGGGCCGTGGGTCACCACCACGTAAGGGGCGGCGATGGCCTGGGCCGGGGCGGTGGCGGACGGGTGGCGGAAGTCGGCTGAGCAGGCCACCACCTCGGCCAGTGGGAAGATCTCGGTGAAGACGGGGCGCCAGCTTCCGGCGTCGACCAGTAAGCGGCGGGCTGTGCGGGCTGCGGCTCGGGCCAGCGCGGGATGGTGTCCGTCTACCAGCGTCAGGTCGGCTTCCGGCATTTCTGGTACGGGGACAGCTCTGGTGCCCGCGTTGTGGCTGACGATGGTTCGTTCGCCGGTTGTGGACAGCACTGTCACTGCGGAGACCGGTGGGGGATCCGTGGCATCGGGAGTGGCGTCTATCAGCGTTACGCCGTGAGCTGTCAGGTCGGCCTTGATCAAGGCACCTAGCGGGTGTGATCCGACGGCGCTCATCAAGGCCACGTCGTAGTCGGGTGCCAGGGCGGCGGCGGTGATCGCGGCGTTCGTGGCTGGGCCGCCGGCGGCCATGGTCACCGAGTCGGACTGGATCTTCTCGTTCACGCCGGGGACTCGTGGTACCCGCTGGATCAGGTCGACTGTGGCCAGGCCTACGAAGAGCAGGCGCACGGGTCAGCCGTTGAACAGTTCGGTGAAGAACGTTCCGATGTTGCGGAAGATGTCGGCTACGCCCTGGCCCAGGCCTCGGGCCACCTCGGCGGCGGGGCCGGGATTGGTGCCGATCCAGAAGACGAGCAGGAACAGCAGGATCCAGCCCAGGACCTTCTTCATCGGGTTCTGATCCTCCACATGCCGCCGTCCGGGAATGCCATCCAAGATCGTGGCACAGGGCCGCAACGGGGTGTGGGTCGGCTCGCCGCCTGAGATGCGGCTGAGCAATGTGACAGCGAATAGCTTTTGAAAGTTACTGTCAAAACATGGCTACTTCTCAGCAAGACGTCATGGATGGAACGGGTCGGCGGCGGTGGTGGGTGCTGGCTGCGCTGGCGCTCTGCACGGTGGTGATCGGGCTGGACACCACGGTGCTCAGCGTGGCTTTGCCGACGCTCGCGGGGGACCTCGGCGCCAGCACCGCCGACCTGCAGTGGATCACCACCTCGTACCTGTTGGTGCTGGCCGCGACGCTGCTGCCGGCCGGGATGCTGGGGGATCGGTACGGGCGGAAGAAGCTGCTGCTGGTCGCTCTGGTGATCTTCGGGGTGGCGTCGGCGGCCTGTGCGCTGGCCGGAACCGCCGAGCAACTCGTCGCGGCGCGTGCGGCCCTCGGGCTGGGGTCGGCGATCATCATGTCGCTGATCGGGGCGGTGCTCACCGTGCTCTTCGACGACCGGGAACGGCCCCGGGCGCTCACCATCTGGATCACCGCGAACTCGCTCGGCATTCCGCTGGGGCCGCTGCTCGGTGGTTGGCTGCTGGATCACTTCCACTGGGGATCGGTGTTCCTGATCAACCTGCCGATCGTCGGACTGGGGCTGATCGCGGTGGCGGTGCTGATGACCGAGTCCTACGGGGACCGGCGGCGCCGATTCGACGTGCCCGGCATCCTGCTGTCGGCCACCGGACTGGTCGCGCTGACGTACGGAATCATCGAAGCCGGTGAGAAGGGCTGGAGTGACCGGCCCGCCCTGGCGACCATCGTCCTGGGGGTGGTCGCGCTCGGCGCGCTGGTTCTCTGGCAGTTGCGGGCCGCCGCGCCGCTGATCGACCTGGCGCTGTTCCGGAACCGGTCGTTCGCCGGGGGTACCCTGCTCGCCACGATCGCCGGGTTCGCCTTCTTCGGCCTGCTGTTCGCGCTGCCGCAGTTCTTCCAGGCGGTCGGTGGGGCGGATGCGTTCGGGACCGGCCTGCGCCTGCTGCCGATCATCGGCGGCCTGATGATCGGAGCCCGGACCGGGGAGAAGCTGGCCGCGCGGTTCGGGGCCCGGGCGGTGATCGCCGCCGGTCTCGCGCTGATCGCCGGGAGCCTGTTCACCGGGGCGGCGACCACCACCGTCGAGACCGGCTACAGATGGCTCGCAGTCTGGATCACGGTGACCGGGATCGGGCTCGGCCTCACCCTGCCGACCTCGATGAACGTCACGATCAGCACTCTCGGCGCGGAGCGCAGCGGGGCCGGCAACGCGCTGATCCAGGCGATCCGGCAGGTCGGCGCCGCGATCGGGGTGGCCGTGCTCGGCATGGTGCTGAACGCCGCCTACCGCGACAGTGCCGACGGGGCAGGATTGCCGCCGGAGGTCCGGGACAGTGTCGCGTCGGGAGTCGCGCGGGCCGGCAGCCCGGCGGTGCTCGACGCGGTGCGGGCGGCGTTCACCCACGGTATGGACGTGTCGCTGACGGTCGCCGGCGCGGTGGCGGCAGCCGGGGTGGTCCTCGCCCTGACCGTGCTGCCGGGGAAGGCCGCGACGGCGGCGGAATGAATCGGTGCTGGCAGAATCGGTGCCATGAGCGCATCCCTGATCAGCTTGCGTGAGGTGCCATGAGCGCACCCCCGACCAGCCTGCGCGAACGGAAGAAGGCGAAGACCCGGGCCGCCATCCGCGAGAACGCGATGCGCCTGTTCGAGGAGCAGGGGTTCACCGCGACCACCGTGGAGCAGATCGCGGAGGCGGCCGAGGTCTCGCCGAGCACGTTCTTCCGCTACTTCCCGGCCAAGGAGGACGTGATCCTGGTCGACGACGTGGACTCGGTGCTGATTCAGGGCATCCGCACGCAGCCCGCCGACGTGCCGCCGATCGAGGCGATCCTGCGGGCGCTGCGCACGGTGTTCGCCGAGATGGAGCCGCAGACGTGGGAGTTCGAGCGGCGCCGGCAGGCGCTGCTGTTCAGTGTCCCGGAACTGCGAGCCCGGATGCTGCACCAGATGACCGATGCCATCGACCTGGTCGCCGACGTGCTCGCCGAGCGGGCCGGGCTGCCGGCCGACGACTTCTCGGCCCGGGTGACGGCGGGGGCGGCGGTCGGCGCGATGCTGTCCGTGCTGCCGGCCCGCCGAGGGCCGGTCGAGGTCGTCAACCCCGCCGACATCCAGCGCATCGAGCAGGCGCTCACGCTGCTCCAGCAGGGCCTGCCGCTGAGCCGGCCACCGGACTGACCGCCGGTTCCAGGGGCGCCGGTTCCAGGGCGGTGCGGGCCGCGGCCAGAATCCGGTCGGACAGGTCGGTCCCGGCGGTCGCCCGGGACAGGATCAGGGCGCCGACCATGGTGCTGAGGGCGACCAGGTCCGGGTCGCCGCCGGTGCCGAGCGCGCGGGCGAAACCTTCGACCCCTTGCGCGTACGCCGCCCGCGTCGCGTCTCCACCCAGTTCCTTCGCCACGTCGCCGCCGAATCCTGCGGTCGGGCAGCCGCCACCGGGGTCGTCGCGGTGCGCCGCCGACAGGTAGTCGTCGAGGATCACCCCGGCCGATCGGGTGAAGGCCAGTGTCACCGCCTCGGCGACCAGCGCGTCCTTCGAGGCGAAGTGCCGGTAGAACCCGCCGTGGGTGAGCCCGGCCTCGGCCATCACGTCGGCGACGCTGACCGCGCCGATGCCCCGCTCGCGGAAGAGCCGGGCCGCGATGGCGACGATCCGGTCCCTGTTCTGTGCGGCCTGCGCCTGCGACACCCGTCCCATGCCGTCGACTATAGATGAGGTGTGTCATCTATTACCTGGCGCTTTTTAGATGACGTACGTAATCTAAATTGCATGGAACTCACCAACGCAGTCGCCGTGGTCACCGGAGCCAACCGTGGATTCGGCCGCCACCTCGCCGCCCAGCTGCTCGAACGCGGCGCCAAGGTCTACGCCGCCGCCCGCGACCCGCACTCGGTCGACCTGCCCGGCGCGATCCCGCTCGCACTCGACGTCACCGACCCCGAGTCGATCGCCAAAGCCGCGGCGACCGCCGCCGACGCCACCCTGCTGATCAACAACGCCGGCATCTCCGCCGGGGAGTCGTTGATCGACGGCGACCTGGCCGGGATCCGGCGCGACATGGAGACCAACTACTTCGGGCCGCTCCTGCTCACCCGGGAGTTCGCGCCGGTCCTCGCGGCCAACGGCGGGGGAGCGGTGCTCAACGTGCTGTCCGCGCTGTCCTGGCTGCACCCGGGCCCGTTCGGCTCCTACTCGGCGGCCAAGGCAGCGGCCTGGGCGCTCACCAACGCCAGCCGGGAACTGCTCGCACCCAGCGGTATCGCGGTCACCGGTCTGCACGTCGGCTTCATGGACACCGACATGGCCGCCGACGTCCCGGCGGACCGCAAAGCCGACCCGGCGGTGGTCGCGCGACTCGCCCTCGAGGCGGTCGAGCGGGGCGACGCCGAGGTGCTCGGCGACGAGGTGAGCGCCACCGTCAAGGCCGGACTGTCGACATAGGTTGCATCGTCGGTCTTGAATGGGCGGGTCACTGTTGCCGACCCGTGAGGTTTGCCCGTGCGACGCACCGCAGCACTTCTCGCCGTACCGCTGATGCTCCTCGCCCTGCCGCAACCCGCCACCGCGCAGACGCCCCGGCCGGCGCCGACGATCGCGTGGGGTCCGTGTGATCCCGCCGACGAGGCCCCGGAACGGGTCGTCTGCGCCGAGATCGACGTGCCGGTCGACTGGTCGAAAACGAACGGCTCGACCGTCACCATCGCCCTGGCCAAACTGCCCGCCACCGACCAGGCCCGCAGCCTCGGCCCGCTGCTGATCAACCCGGGCGGGCCCGGTGGATCCGGGGTGAACTTCGCCTACGGAGCCGCCGACGCCTTCTCGACCGCGATCACCGACCGTTTCGACATCATCGGCTTCGACCCTCGTGGCCAGGCCCGCAGCAACGTGATCAACTGTGATCTCGACGCGATCATCGCGCAGTCGGCTCTGCTCTACCCGAAGAGCGGAGCCGAGTTCAGCGCCCTGCGCGAGGCCAACCGGGCCCTGGTGCAGACGTGCAGCGCCCTGTCCGGTCCGCTGGTGAAGTTCGCCGACACCGCGAGCGTGGCCCGCGACATGGACGCCATCCGGGCCGGTCTCGGCGTGCCGAAGATCAGCTACTACGGCGTCTCGTACGGCACCATGATCGGCCAGCAGTACGCCGAGCTGTTCCCCGGCCGGATCCGCGCGATGACCCTCGACTCGAACATGGATCACGCGCAGAACATCGCGAGCTACCAGAAGTGGGAGACACTCGCGATGGAGGACTCGTTCCTCCAGTTCACCGCCTGGTGTGATCGCACCGCCGCCTGCGCGCTGCACGACGAGGGGGCGCTGGCCTACTACGACGCGCTGTACGCGCGGGCCGAAGACGGTGACCTCGTGGTGGACGGCTGGCAGGTCAAGCCCGAGGAACTACTCAACCTGATCTTCGGCTACCTCTACGACCCGGCCGGCTGGTTCTTCCTGGCCGAGGACCTGCTCTGGGTGGGCGGCGACACCGACTCCGCCCGTAGTAAGCGGGGCGAGCCCGTCCCTAACGGCTACCTGCCGGTGATGTGCTCGGACTTCCGCTTCGAACTGGGCTCCTACGCCCAGTTGCGCGCCCTGGAGAAGGCCCAGAACAGGCTCGCGCCGCACACCAGACTCAACCCGCTCGCGTGGACCGACCTGACCGGCTGTCAGAACTGGCCGTACCGCGTCACCAACCCGCCGCACAAGCTCAAGGCGTCGCCGAAACTGCCGCCGATCCTGCTGTCCAACAGCCGCTACGACGTCGCCACCCCCTACCAGTGGGGTCAGAGCCTGGCGAGTCAGTTGCCCAGCGCCACCTTCCTCACCTACGACGGCGTCGGCCACGGCACCTACTGGCTCAGCCCGTGCGCCCAGGCCGCGATCGACACCTACCTGGTCGAACGGCGCACTCCCGCCAAAGGCAGCCACTGCCCGGCGGTCTTCCCGACGTCACCGTCATCGCTCACCGCCAAGTCAGGCACCCAGTACCCGCTCACCCCGGGATTGAGAGGTGTCACCGAGGGGTAAACGCGGCCGCATGACGGAGACCATCACCGATGCCGGCACCGCCCAGCTCGTCCTAGCGGCGGTGCTCGGCATCGCGGCCGTGGTCCTGCTCATCGCGTGGGCCAAATGGCATCCGTTCCTGGCCCTGATCACCGGAGCCGCCGTCCTCGGCCTGGCCGCGGGCGCCGCCCCGGCGGACACCGTCGAATCGTTCACCACCGGCCTCGGCACCACGGCCGGTGGTGTCGGCGTCCTGATCGCACTCGGTTCCATGGTCGGCGCGCTGCTCGCCGAATCCGGCGGCGCCGACGGCATCGTCAACCGGATCGTCAACAGCGTCTCCGGAGCGGCCCTGCCGTGGGCGATGGCCGGGGTGGCCGCCCTGATCGGACTGCCACTGTTCTTCGAGGTCGGCGTCGTCCTGCTGGTGCCGATCGTGCTGCTGGTGGCCCGGCGTACCGACGTCGGTCTGCTGCGCCTCGGCATTCCCGCACTGGCCGGCCTGTCGGTTCTGCACGGCCTGGTCCCGCCGCACCCCGGCCCGCTGGTCGCCATCGAAAGCCTGCAGGCGGACCTCGGTCTCACCCTGATGCTCGGCCTGGCCTGCGCCATCCCGACGGTGATCATCGCCGGCCCGGTCTTCGGCAACTTCATCGCCAAGCGAGTCCCCCTGCCGGTGCCCGCTCTGGCCGGCTCTTCCCGCAACGAACCGGCCGCCGAACTCCCTTCGGCGGGCCGCGACTTCGTCGATCGGGACGACATCGCCGACCCGGTCGCTCCCGGCGAGTCCGTCGACGCTCAGCTCGGCCCGCGCCGCAACCCCGGCTTCTGGGCCGCGGTCCTGACCGTCCTGCTCCCGGTGGTCCTGATGCTCGCCCGCGGCATCGCCGAGATCTTCCTCCCCGAAGGCGCCACCGCCCGCGACATCCTGGAAGTCATCGGCGAGCCGGTGGTGGCCCTGCTGGCCGGCGTCTTCGTGGCGATGTGGGCGCTGGGCCGCCGAGCCGGTTTCAACCGTAAGGAGACCAACGCGGTACTGGGCGGCGCCCTCCCGCCGATCGCCGGCATCCTGCTGATCGTCGCGGCCGGCGGCGGCTTCAAACAGGTCCTGGTAGACGCGGGCGTCGGCAACGTGATCGCCGGCGCCGCTCAGGACGCCAACATGAACGCCCTGGTCCTGGGCTTCCTGATCGCGGTGGGCATCCGGGTGGCCACCGGCTCCGCCACCGTCGCCACCATCACCGCGGCCGGCATCGTGGCCCCGCTCGCCACCACCCTGGACCGCCCCGAGGTCTCCCTGCTGGCCTTGGCGATCGGCGCCGGCTCGCTGTTCTTCTCGCACGTCAACGACGCCGGCTTCTGGCTGGTCAAGGAATACTTCGGGATGACTGTCGGCCAGACCATCAAGACCTGGTCGGTCATGGAGACGATCATCTCGGTGGTCGGATTCGCTTGCGTCATGCTCCTCTCCTTGTTCCTTTGATCTCGTACGTTCGTCGACGGCCCCGCCTCGTCCCCGCGAGACGGGCGCGACACCAGGCCGACGCGCGGCCGCCGGGCCGAATGCGGTGATCCCGGCCCGGGCCGCACGTGGTGATCCCGGTCCGGACCGGACGTGATGGTCCGGCCCGGCTGGTTCTCGGCAACGGTCAGGCCGACACGATGCCGAGCACGAGAGCCGCCGCCGAGACGACGAAGAACACCGCCGGCGGCGCCATGCCCTTGAAGTCCTTGACCCGCAGGTGGGCGATCAGCGCACCGGCGAAGTAGAGGACGAGACCGACCGCAGCGGCGATACCGAGCGGCCGCCATCCGATCCCGATCAGGAGACCGGCGGCACCGGCGAAGTTCAGCAACGCCAGCGGCACGAACCATGACTCCGGCACGCCGACGCCGATCATCCCGGAGACGGACGGCTCGGCACGGCGGATCTTCGCGGTGCCGCTGCCGATGTTCGCCAGCGCGACCCCGCCGACCGCCGCCGGCACATCGTCCTGATCACCGAGGCGGGGTCCGGCGCGCTGCGCACCGTCGAAGAGGTCCTCGACAAGGCCGACGACGAGCTCTTCGCCGCGCTGTCACCCGCCGAGCGCGAGCAACTCGAGCGATTGCTGGCAAAGGTCGCCGACGCCGGCGCCTGCGGGGAGAAGGACTGAGCCGCCCCCGCGACGATCGAGAGGCCTGGCCGGGGTCATCCCGCTGCCGGTGATCCGGCGTCTCGCAGTGCAGAGAACCACGGTGTGATCAGGGACGAGTCGGCGACGAACGCCGTGACCTGGTCACGTTCGGCGGCGCCGAGTTCGATCTCGCGCAGTCGCGCACCCCCCTCCGGCTTCCGTTCCGGCTCGTCCATCACGACCGACAGCTCGATCAGTGCGGCCAGAGCGGTCGCCAGCTCGACAGCGGTGGCCCCGGCAGCGTGCCGGCGCAGACCCGAGTTCAGTGCCCGGAACGCGGCCCGGTCGTCGAGTTTGAACTCGCGCAGCACCCGGGCGTTGTCGATGACCTCGGCCAGGCCGGTGAGCTTCTTCGATCCGCCGTATTCGGGGTCGGGCTCGCCGCGCCGGATGAAGATGATCGAGTTTCCGGACGGGTCCATCACGGTGAACCGGGTCGCCCCGGGCCGGTGCCGGGTGATCCGGGGCAGACCCTTGGCGAGCACCTTGCCGTGGGCTTCGCGCATCGCGGCGGTGAACCGTGCGTGGTACGGGGCGACCGCGTCGACCAGCACCAGACAGCCGCCGCTGTCTTCGCGGGCCGGGTCGAGGCCCTCCGGGGCGGGGCCGTAATGCAGGGCGAAGCCACTCCATTCGAAGGCCAGGTACAGGTAGGGGCGACGCTGTTCCCAGGTCACGGCGAAGCCCATCGCACGCCAGAAGGCCAGTGTCCGTTCCGGGTCGGCGCAGGGTAGGAGCGGCACGATCGTCTCGTTGGGCATGGTCGTCTGATCGCTCATCGGCGGCACCTCGTCACTCGGCGTATCGGTCGAGGCCGAGTCTGGGGCAGTGCCGATCGCAGCACACATGGGTTGGCACGAACCGGCACTGGCCTGGTTGTGCGGGATCATCCGGGGACGGCGCGACCTCTACAGTGGGGTCACCTATCGGGACCAGGAAGGACGCTCATGGCCGACGTCATCGCCAGCACCACCGATCAGGTGGAGGAGGACACTCCGGCGAAGCCGTTGACCCGGCTGCGCGGCGCTGCCGTCGCGGCGGCCCCGGCGATCGGGCTGTACCTGCTGATCCGCATGATCAGCCTGCAGGTCATGTACGTCCTCGCCGCCCACGCCCACGTGCTGGCACCGGACCGGGACGTCTTCCCGGACGGGTCGATCGGCAACCAGTGGCGCAAGTTCACCTCGTTCACCGACGCGCTGCTGTCCTGGGACGCCCGGTGGTACACGAAGCTGGCCACCAGCGGGCTGGGCGGCCCGATCGGCGCCGTCGACGAGGACGGGGTGCCGTACGAGCTGCGCCTGGCCTTCTTCCCGCTCTATCCGATGCTGGCCCGGCCGCTCGCGCAGTTGCCGTTCGTCTCGCCGGTCGCCGCGCTGCTGTTCATCTCGTTCGTGTCCGCGATCGCCGCCGCCTGGGGCCTGTACGCCATCGGCCGCCACGTGCACAGCCACCGCGTCGGTGTCCTGCTCGCCGCGATCTGGGCGGTCGCCCCCGCCGCCATGACCCAGAACGGCGCGTTCACCGAATCCCTGTTCACCGCGCTGGCGGCATGGGCGCTCTACGCCGTCCTCAAGGAGCGCTGGCTGATCGCCGGACTGCTGGCCGGCGTGAGCGGACTCAGCCGCCCGACCGCCGCCGCCCTGATCGGGACCGTCGGCTTGGCGGCTCTGGTGGCGGCGTTCTCCCGGCGCGGCGGCTGGCGCCCGTACGCCGCAATGGTCCTGGCTCCTTCGGGTCTTCTCGCCTATCTGGCGTTCGCCTCGTCCCGGCTGGGCGGCGTCGACGAGTATTTCGGTATCCACGAGCAGACGTTCGGTGCCTGGTGGGACTACGGCGAGAACCACTGGAACATGATCACCGACATCCTGATCGGTGTCGACGACGACAACGCCGCCAAGCCGATCCGGGTCCTGTCGTTCCTGTTCATGGCCGCGTTCGTGGTGATGTTCGTGCTGCTGCTGAACCGGGCGCCCTGGCCCCTGGTCGTCTTCGCCGGCGTCACCCTGGTCCTGTCGATCGGCGGCCACGCCCACATGTCGATGGCCGGCCGTCACCTGCTTCCGGCGTTCCCGATCCTCCTGGTCCCCGCGTTGGCCCTGGCCCGCTTCAAGAATCGCGACATCGGCGTGGTCCTGGCCGCCCTGGCCCTGCTCTCCGGTTGGTATGCGGGCTGGCTACCGTTCATCTCGGGTCAGGCGATCTGAGAACGCGGCAGCGGCCCGCGGCACCTCAGCCGTCGAGTGGACCCTAGGACGGGCGCGGTCCGGGCGTGACCCGGCCGAGCCTGGACTGCACCGCTTCCTCGAAGGTCATCCGCAGCGGGCCGGGGTCGATGCCGAGGTGGTGGAGCACGCCCAGGTGCCGGGTCGCGGGCTCAGCGGTGCCGGTGAGCACGGCGGCCAGACCGGCCCGGTCGACCGGACCGGCGGCGAGCGGCAGGAACATCTCCGGGTCAGCGCCGTAAGGGCCGGTGGGCCGGGGATCGCCCGGACGGTATCGGCGCCCCCGCACGTCGATGACAATCGGCTCGTCGTCCTCGTTCCGGTTGGTGAACGTGTGCCCTTGTTCGGAGTGGTAGAGGTGGAATCTCCGGCCACTGTGCTGGATCACCACCGTGTACTGATCCGGCTCCGACGACACCTGAAAGGCCGCGGTCCAGCTCTCGGTGGCCTCACCGAACAGTCTCGCCAGATTGTCGGTGATCTCCATCCGATGCCAGACGGGCTCCGGCACCACCACCCAGCGGTCCACGCCCACCTCGATGACCACGGCCCGTTTCCGGTGCCGCGCGAGCACACTGCGCAGCTTGAGATACGGGCCGAGAACCAGCACGGATTCGTAGGCGAGTGACACGGCCGCCGATCATAGCCACCGGAATCGGAAACTATGCTCCAGCCCGTTTCGAACAGCGCCCGGAGGTGGCCGCGACCACCGTATTCGGCCCGGCGGGCGCGGGGCGGCCTACTTCGGCGAGGGGGTGGGAAGCCATGCGCCGCGGTTGGCCAGCAGGCTCATCGCGAATCGGAGGCGGTGCTGGCGATCGCCGGGTACGGCGGTGACGATCTGTGCGCGGCGGTCGGTGGGTACGTGGTGCAGGATGTCGGCGGCCCGGTCCGGGGGGAGTTCCGCGACGAGGCCGGCGGCTCTCTTGCCCGGCATACCGGCCAGCGCGGCGGCGGCATCGGTCTCCGCGAGGTGGAGGAGGATCTGGCGGACGCGGCCGTCCTGGAAGATGGCGAGAATCTTGCGTACCCGGACCGGATGCAGATGGCCGAGCACGCCGGCGGCGGACTCGTGATCCATGGCGGCGAGGATTCCGACGAGGCGGGGCTGGGGCAGGCTGGTGAGCAGGACGAGGCTCTGCCGGTATCCGATGGTGAAGATGAGATCGGCGGCGAGCGACGATGCCACGTCCCGGCCGGTGATCAGGTCTCGGATCCAGCCGGGGGGCATCGACTCCATCAGCTTCGTCGCCGCGACTCGGGGCATCGCCTGGAGCAGCCGGCCGGCTTCGATCAGCGGCAGGCGGTGGAGAAGACGACGAGAATCCGGCGGTGGCAGCATCTGGAGGTGTTCCGCCGCGATCGCGGGCGCCTCCCGTCGCAGGAGACCGGCCGAGACCTCGGGGTTCAGCCGGCGCAGACACTCCACGCCCTTCTCCAGCGGAAGCAGGTTCAGGCACTCGGCCGCGGCGTCGGGATCCATCCGGGACAGGTGGCCGGCGCACACGGTGATGGGTAGCGCGTCCAGCACCACGTCGAGTTCGCCGTCGACCGGAACGGACTGGGACCGGAGGTACGCGACGGCGGCGAGGGCCGGGCGGCGTACCTCGTCGTCGGGTACCAGTCGTGCGAGTTCGACCGCGTCCGGATATCCCGATCCCCGGCGTGTGAAACGGGCGTGCTGAGCGGCCCGGTCCCGGGCCTCGACCCACATCACCAGCTCGTCGTCAGGGATCCCGCATGCGGAGGCGATCCGGCAGACGACTTTCACGCTCGGCAATGATCTCCCGCATTCGGCGTCACTGAGCGTGCTCCGTGGAAGTCCCGTGGCGTCGGACAATTGGCGGATCGTCGGCTGGTCCTGCTCCAGGTGCTCCCTGGGGGCGGTACGCCGCAACTGTGCCAGCCGGTGTGCGAGGTCCTCGACAGTGCGGATCGAGCGGGGATCCGGGCGATCTCCCGGGACGAATTTCGTGGCGACCATTGTCCGATGGTGACCGACACTGTCCGGGGTTGTACTTCCGATTCACTCTGATGGGTTGAAGAATTCCGTCCCCCTGTCGTCCCCGCGACTCAATGCTTGCGCTCGGCCACATTCTCACTCTCTGAACAACCTGTTTCGGGGGGTGGGTGTGTTCGGCGGCGCGCCCGATGGGGTTTTCGGTGGTCAATCGACCTCGGACTAGTTGTCCGTCGTCATCCTTCTCCATGGGATGAACATAAAGGTGCCTCCACTCTGACGAACTTCGGTGGAAACAGTTCGGCAAGCCTGAAATCGCCTCCCCCGACTGAGTGAAAGTGGGACCGCCGGTCGGGCCGCTTTCGATTCCGTCCTTTTCGGACGTCGCGGGGGAGGAGCGACAGCCATCGCATGAGCAGAGGAACGACGTGGCCCTGAAGCGACCCGCATCGACTCCGGCGCGCCCGATTGATGACGACACCGTGCTCAGCCAGTACGGACGGCAGGCTCCCGGTAGGCCGACGTTCCGATCCGGACCTCGCCCGGACCATGATCACTATCAGAGCATGTTCGCCGGCTGCCGCACGGTGGAGGAGATGGCCCGCCTCGTGCAGCGCCGGCCTGCCCAGAGTCGCGACCGGGTGCGGTACACCACAGCGGAGAAACTCCGGGCGGCCGGGTTCGTTGTTACATCGGATCCCCGCTCGATGAATGCCGCTCACGTTTGCGTGTCGCTGCCCGACGGGTCGGTTCCGTGGGACGATGACACGGAAAAGGCATACGAATCTTGCTTCAAGGAGGAGGGTTCGGGATGCACCTGACGCACGTTCCGACTCGCGGCCATTACGCGCACATCGCCTCGTCGGCGTGCACCGACACCGTGGTGCTGGCCGAGTACAACGGGCGCCCGACCCTGCTGATGCTCGAAATCGACGACATGCCGGTGCTGGCGTGGATGCTTCAGGGCGCCGACGATTCCCAGCAATTGTGGGTGTACGTGCCGTTGACCGCCGCCGAGCTGGACGACTTCTATCGTGACCGGCCCGACGCGCTGGCCGACTGGCTGCGGCCGCGGCACGGCCGGGACGCATACGTGGCGATCGCCCAGGACGGCGTGCTGCTGCTGGCGAACGCGTGGCGGCTACCGGACGTGTCGGCCAAGCAGTTCACCAACCATGCCGCCCGAGCCGCGCTCGACGAGATACGGCGCACGCTCAGCGTTCCGGAACTGCCCCGGCGGTTCGACGAGGAACTGCGCACCATCAAGACCGAGCCGCTGGAACTGGCAGAGGCCTGCTGACCGGGGTCGGCTGAAAGTGGCAGCGGGAGTGGCCTGTGGGCAGAGGTTCCACAGGGGACTGGACGGCACGCTCGGGGCATGACTGAGTTGTTGAGGGCGCGCATCGTCGCGCTTGATGTTCTGCGGGGGTTCGCTCTGTGCGGGATCCTGTTCGCGAACGTCAAACCGATCTCGCATCGGGGTGGTGTGCTCGGTGGGGATCAGGCGCCGGCCACGGCTGCCGGAACCGTGTTGCACCTGCTTGTCGACAATCGGTTCTTTCCGATCTTCGCGTTGCTGTTCGGGGTCGGGTTCGCGCTGCTCAGCCGGTCGGCCGGGTCGACGCCGGTGCTGATGCGGCGGCTGCTGACGTTGCTGGTCTTCGGGCTGGTGCACCTGTTGTTGTTGTGGCGTGGTGACGTGCTCACCGCGTACGCGATCGTTGGTCTGGTGGTGTTGTTGCCCTCGGGGCGGCTGCCACGCAACGTCGTCGCGATCGCGGCAGGAGTGCTGATCGTGGCGTCGGTGACGTTGTTCGGTGGCTACTACTCGCTGTTTCCGGGGCTGTTCCTGCTCGGGTCGGCGCTCGTCCGGTACGAGATCGTGGACCGGCTGGCGACGGGACAGCTCACTCGTACCGCCGCGGTCGTGGGGTTGATCTTCGCGGTTGCCGCTGTGCCGTTCATCGTGATGCAACTCGGGCCCGGCTCGGAGTTCATCGTCTATCCGGTCGCGGGGCTGCTCACCGCGGGCGCCTACGTGTGCGGGATGGTCGCGCTGCTCGGAACCCGGGCCGCCGGGGTGCTGACCATGGTGTTCCGGCCGCTCGGGCGGATGACGCTGACCAACTATCTGACCGCCACCATGCTGGTGCTGGTGATCTCCGGTGTCGCTGGGGACTCCGAGTACTGGGGTGCCGGAACCGTGGTCCTGGTCGCCACATCGGTCCTGGTCACGCAGTGGATCTGGTCGGTGTGGTGGCTGCGGAGGTTCCGGCAGGGACCGGCCGAATGGCTGTGGCGATGGGCGACCCGCTGGCAACGCCCGGCCCTGCGCCGGACGATGGTGCGATGACTGCGTCATATGTGGTGACCGGGGCCGCTCAAGGTGTCGGGCGGGCTGTGGCCGAACGGCTCGCCGAGGACGGGCCGGTGATCGTTCTCGACGTCGCCGGTCGACTGGACTGGAAACATGACCGGGTCACGCTGGTCAGCGGGGACGCCGCCGATCCGGGGACCGCGCGGCGGGCCGCTGAACTCGCCGAGAGCGCCGGGCCGCTGGCCGGATGGGTCAACAACGCGGCGATCTTCCGGGACGCGGGGCTGGCCGGCAGCCCGGCGGCGGAGATCCTGGAACTGATCACCGCGAACCTGGCGATGGCGGTGACCGGATGCCACACGGCCGTGAACCATTTCCTGGCCCACCGGCGGCCCGGTGCGATCGTCAACGTCTCGTCGCATCAGGCGCAGCGGCCGGTGCGCGGTGCACTGCCTTACGCCACCGCGAAAGCCGCCATCGAAGGCCTGACCAGGGCGGTCGCCGTCGACCACGGGCCGGACGGGATCCGGGTCAACGCGGTCGCGCTCGGTTCGATCGTGACCGGGCGCTACGACGAGTACCGGGCCGCACACCCCGGCGCCGACGCAGACATGGCAGCGCTGCACCCGCTGGGGCGCCCCGGCACCGCTCGTGAGGTGGCCGACGCGGTTGCGTTCCTGCTCGCGCCGGGCTTCGTCAGCGGCGCGATCATCCCGGTCGACGGCGGCCGGTCGGTCAACGGCCCCGACCCGGAGGCCCGCCCGTGAACGCGTGACGCGGCGAATCCGGCCGGCTGGTCGTGATAGCGCGGCGGGGGAGTCCGGCCGGTCCGTCGGTCTGGTCTTGATCGCGCGGTGCGGGGGATCCGGGCGGCCCGGTCGCTGGCGGGAGTGGCCGGCTTCGCGATGTTCTCGCCGGCGGATGCCGGGATCGCGGCTGGTAGTCGGCGACCACCGCATTCGGCCCGGCGGTCGCCCGGTCGGCCGTCAGCCGCGCGGACCTCGCGCTGATCGCCACGGGCGGTGTGGTTCGGCGGGGCGGTCGAGGCGTACCAGAGCCGGGGTTTGAACTTCGTCGTTGGTCTTCTGAGTGGCGGGGCTGTGCTGTACTGCCTGGTGTGCGGCAGCGGGTGGGGCTGATTCTCGGTGTGGTGATGGTGCTCGCCGGGGTCGGTGGGGTGGCCGGATGGCGGTGGTGGCAGGGGCGTGCGCCGTACGGGCCGGAGGCGCTGGGAGCCCGGGCCACCGTGGAATTCGTCGATCAGGCGACTGCGAACGCCGCTCTCGCTCCGGTGAACGCGGTCTACGCCAACGGGGCCGAGGATCAGATCGTTCTCGGTCGTGTCGCCTGGAACCGGCCGCCGCATCCGCAGCCGGACGGCAGCCTCCGGATCGTCCTGGCGGACAAACGCAACGGTCTCCTGCCGGGCTTCATCGCGGTGACATCGGCGCAACCCGATCAGGTCATCACCGGGATGGACTCGGCGCTGGAGACGGCCCGTTCCCGGTATCCGTGGTTGGGACCAGCGCGGGAGTCTGCCGACACGATGTGGGCCGGCAGTGTCGTCACGGTCTCGTCGATCGACGCGTCACCGGTGACGTTCCAGACGGTACTGCGAGAGGCTCAGCCGGAGTCACTGGTGCTGTCCGGGCCCATGGCGATCGAAGATCTGTTGGTAGCACTGATCTGTGTCGGTCCTGACGGACAGGTCTACTGGGCGCAGCGGCTCCTGAACTGACCCCGCTGGTCGTCGTGTCGGCGGTGACTCGCGCGGACTTCGCGCTCTCGCGGCACGGGAAGTCCGGATCCGGGTTTCGATCATCGAAGTCGCCGTGAATCCAGGATGGTTCTCATCGATTGAGATGATTTTTTCGGGGACTATACGATTCTGCTCCTGGTCGCCTTTGCGGTGCGGTGCGATCCACTCGCGGGGGAATCATGAGCGATGAGATGCACGGCGTTGTCTTCGGTGGTCCGCTCGAACGACTACGCCAAGCCGCCCGTGTCGATCTGCCACGGCTGGCGGATGAGTACGCGCAGATTCGCAACGCGTGTGAGACCAGTGCGAGCCATGACGACAAACTCGACCGGCCCGGCTATTTCGGATCTCCGGCGCTGCGGAACAGTTGGACGCAGTTGCGCGACGTCGTCTGGACCGCTACCGGCGAGACCAGCGACAACCTGGCGGAGCCGGCCCAGGGGCTGGAGACCGCGCTCAACAGGTTCATGTACGAGGACGACATCGCGGCTGCCGAATTGACCCGGGCGCGGGACCTGATGCAGCACGACCGGGCCAAGACCAACGACGAGTGGACGGTCGGCAGCCTCGTCAACACGCTCGTCCCCGTCCGGTTCTCCCTCGTGGACGAGACCGGGCGAGGGTGGCGTTCCGAGGAGTTGAACTACTGGGCGATGGTCTTCAACGAGGGTTTCGCCTACCTGCCCGCGCGGCAGGCCGGGGTATCCAGCAGTTCGAATTGGCGGAAGCGGGCCGGGTCGCGCGGATCGTGGTGAGTGTGATCGGGGACGGGAAACCGGCGCAGCCGTCCGTGCTGCTGCCCGTCCGGGTCGACAAGGTCCAGCCCCGGACCCTCCCGAAGGGCGTGTCGTTCGGCGTGGACAATCCCGGCTTCTTCTTCAGCAAGCCGAACTATGGGATGGTCTTCCGATCGCCTGAGGGCCGGCTGATCGGCGGATGGTTCATCGACCGCACCTACACGTTCGGCCAAGGCATCGAGTCGGACCTGCCGGAGAAGGAGACGGACGAGTACCCCCAGGGGGAGAGCCGGCACACCGTGCCCGGATGGGTTCCGCCGGGCATCCAGCCGAGCGGAGTGACCATGTACGTGTGGCCGCGATAGCTCCCGGTACGGCTAACCCCACCCCGGAACCGGGTGCTGGCACCAATGTCATCAGCGGCCGCCTTCGGAATGATCGATGCATGACAGCGACCAAGTCGAAGCGGATCACCGCGCTCACCCTCACCGCCGCACTCACCCTGGCCGGGGTGGGGGTGACGGGCACCGCGGCAGTAGCCGGGGACCGCGCCGTCCAGGAGGCCGCCCAGCGCGTGGTCGACGCCGGTGCGCCCGGCTATCTCGCGCGGGTCGACAACGGCCGCCGGGTCGAGACCGCGGCCGCCGGGTTCGCGGACCTCGGCACCCACCGCCGGCTGGCCGCGACCGACCAGTTCGAGATCGGCAGCAACACCAAGATGTTCACCGCCACCCTGATCCTGCAACTGGTCGACCGTGGGCGGGTCCGGCTGGACACGCCGATCGAGCGTTACCTGCCCGGTGTCGTCCCGAACGGTGCGCACATCACCGTGCGGATGCTGCTCAACCACACCAGCGGCCTGTTCAACTACACCGAGGACCCGGAGTTCATGCTGTCGGTGCTGCAGGACCCGGGCTACGCCCACACCGAGAAGGAGTTGCTCGACGTCGCGTTCGCTCATGAGCCGCTCTTCGCTCCCGGCGCGGACTGGTCGTATTCGAACACCAACTACATCGTGGCCGGTCTGCTGGCCGAGAAACTGACCGGCACCAGCCTGCCCGACCTGGTCCAGCAGCGTATCGCCCAGCCGCTCGGCCTGACCCGCACCTATCTCGCCGACCCGCGGGCGACCCGCACCGGCCGGGGCTACGCGCACGGCTACACCGTCACGTTCGCGGGCGCGGAACCGTCCTACACCGACACCAGCGGCGGAGCGGTCGGCGCCTGGGCCGGCGCGGCCGGTGGGATCATCTCCACCGCCTCCGACATGTCCCGGTTCGTCACCGCGCTGCTGACCGCGAAGTTGTTCTCGGTACAGCAGCTCCGGCAGATGCAGACCACGGTGGCGTTGCCCGCCGGCGGCTCGATCACCGGCGGTTACGGTCTCGGCCTGCTGCGCCTCGACTTCCCCTGCGGGACGGTGTGGGGCCACGACGGCGGCACTCTCGGTCACCAGAGCTGGGCGGTCGGCACCGCCGACGGCAAACGCACCGCGATCAGCGACTTCAACACCGCCGTGATCGACCTGGAGCCCAACAAGGGTGCGGAGAACCTGGCCAGGACCGCCGGTGACGCCAGCGTCGTCGTCATCTGCCGGGCACTGAAGTAGCCGGCCGAGGCCGGACACCGCTCAGCGATGTGGGAGAGCGGTGACGGCCTTGGCGAAGCAATGCGCGCCGGGCATGCCGAGGTAGGGCTCGTAGACGGGAATCGGCTGGTACCCGTGCCGGGTGTAACGGGCGACGGCGTCGGGCTGGCGATCTCCGGTGTGCAGGATGACGCGAGGCGCACCGAGTCGCCGGGCCTCCGCGTCGATGGCGTCCAGGAGTGCGGCGGCGACGCCGTGGCCGCGCCAGGCGGGTGCGACGTACATCCGCTTGATCTCCAGGTCGGGGCCATGGCGGCGCAGCAGGGCGTGGCCGATCGGGGTGGTGTCGCCGGTGACCGCGAGGCCCACCCAGACCACGCCCTCGCCGGTGACGACCATCTGCGGCTCGTCGCGGCCGGGTGGCATCCGGTCGGCGTAACGTTCGCGCATCTCGGCGCGCATCGCGGCCCGTAGTGCCTCGCCCGCCGGGTCGTCCCAGCTCACGGACTTGATGGTGTAGGTCACGGTTATATCCTATTCAGTCCATGGGCAATAGAGTGAATCGCATGGGCACTCTACGATCCCTCGCGTTTCTCACCCCGGGCAACTATCCCGACGACGACCCGTTCAGCGGTCTCGACGCCACCCTCGACCTGTTCGTCTATGGCGAACGGCTCGGCTTCGACGGCGCCTGGATCCGGCAGCTGGGCTACGGCCGGATCGAGCGCCTGCTCGCCAACCTGCGCGGCGACTACCTCGGCGACCCCGGCACGGTCATCGCTTCGCCGGGCAACACCCAGCGGCCCCGGCTCCAGCCGCACAGCCCGGGACTGACGAACCGGATCTGGTACGGCGGTGGCAGCTCCCGTTCGGTCCGCTGGGCCGGCGAGCACGGGCTGGGCCTGCTGACCGGCAACATCGTGTCGGGGGAGCACAGCGACGACTTCGTGACCGCCCAGTCGCAGCTCATCGCGGAGTTCTCCGCGTTCGAGCAGGCCGGCCCGATCGCGGTCGGCCGGATGATCGTCCCACTGGACGGTGCCGACCGCCGCACCCGTAAGCGCTACCTGGAGTACGCCCGGTCCCGGCACGATCGCACCCTGAAGCCGCACGGCGAACGGCGTACCCTGTTCGCCCCCGACCTGGTCGGCACGGCCACCGAGATCGTCGAGCGCCTGCACGCCGACCGGTCGTGGCCGCCGCGACCGCCCTGCGCCTGGAGTTGCCCTACGAGTTCGACCGCGACGACTACGAACAGATCCTCACTGACACCGCGACCCTGATCGCTCCGCACCTCGGCTGGTCACCTGAGGGCGGATAGCCGCGCGGCGGGGGGACGCCCGGGGAACGCCGACGGCACTATCATGGTTCGATGTGGAGTGCGCGCCGCCGGACCGCTGTTCTCACCACCCTGTCCGTTCTGGCCGGCACTGCCGTCGGGCTGCTCACCAACATCGTCACCGAACGGCCCGGACCGGCCGTCGCTGGAGGACTCGTGGTGGCCGTCGGGGTCGCGGTGACACTTGCCGTGCTGCTGACGCGCGCCGGTGAGCCGTCCGCTCCGGACGGCACCGACCACGTGCAACTCGCCGACCGGGGCCGCATCCAGGACTCGCACGTCGACGTCGGGCCCGGCACCGCCGCCCGCACCCGGCAGGAAGCCCGCGACGGCGGCGAGATCACCGGCAGCAGCATCGTGATCCGGTCGCATCCCGAGACCCCACCGGCACCGGCCGGGCCGTCCCTGCCACGCGGACCCGGCCCGGCATGACCGCGGCGGTCTTCGTCGACCGGGAGAACGCGCTGGCGGCGTACGACAGGTTCCTCCTCGGACCGCCCGGCGAGGTGCTGGCCTTCTCCGGCATGTCCGGCCTCGGCAAGTCCTATCTGCTCGCCGAGCTGGCCCGGCGTACCGGATCGGGAAAGGCTCGGATCCTCGACCTGGAAACCCTGGTCGAGGCAGCGCCGGGGGAGCACGCCGACGTCGCGTTCACACTGACCGATGCCGTCGCCGCGGTGGCCGAGGAATGGACCGGTGCCCGGTTCAAGCGTTACCGGGCGGCCCGCGACCGGGCGGACGCCGCGCTCGCCGAGGCCTACGCGAAGGTGCCGACGGTCAGCCTGGTCGCCCGGGACGGGGCCCGGCTCGACCAGGTGACGGTCACCGTGGTCACCGACCCGGTGGCGGTCCGCGCCTCGGGCATCCGCTCGCAGCACCGTGACCACCTGGCCCGGGCCCTCGCCGACGACCTGGCCGCGCACCGTCCGGCCGGGCGGGTCCTGCTCCTGGACAGCGTCGAGCGCCTGCCCTTCCTCGACGAGGTGTCCGGTCCCGGTGGGCAGTCCACCTGGTTCCTTTCCATGCTGCTACCCCGCCTGACCGCGGCCGGCCTGCGGGTGGTGCTGGCCGGACGGGAGGTGCCACCGGGCCGGCCCGGCACCGTTCACCTGCCCCTGGAGGAGTGGGCACCCGGCCACACCGCGGAGCTGCTCGCGTCCCGGGGTTTCGACGACCCCGAACTCGCCGCGGCCATCCACCGGACCTGCGGTGGCCTGCCCGGCTGGGTCGACCTCGCCGCGGCGGCGGTGGACGCGGCCCGCGAGTCCGGTGTGGGCCTGACCGCCGCCGAGATCGCCCGCCGGGCCGCGGTCCATCCGGTTCGTCGCTGGCTGCCCGAGGTGTTCCTGGACCGGCTGCCACCGGCGGCCCATGCCGTGGTGACCGCGGCGGCCGTGCCCCGGGCGCTCGGGCGCGCCACCGTTGCCGCGCTGCTCGACGACGTGCCCGAAGGCGACGGCTGGTTCACGGCACTGGACCGGTACGCGTTCGTGCGCACCGAACCCGGCCGCGACGGCGAGATGACCCGGACCCTGCACCCGCTGGTGCGCACGTCGCTGCTGGAGAGTCTGCGGCGCGACGACCCGGAGACCCTGGCCCGCCTGCACGAACGGGCCCGCGACCACTTCGCCCGTACCGGTTCGCCGGTCGAGGAGCTGTACCACCGGCTCGCGTTGCGGGACCCGGCAGCGGTGGCCGGCTGGCGGCAGTGGTGTGCGGACGCGGTCGCCGCCACCGACTTCGCGGGCGCCCGTACCGCGCTCGGCCTGGTCCTCGCCCCGGAACAACGTGGTGTGCTGCTCGCGGTGGATCCCGTCGCGGTCGTCGAAGGCGAACTGACCTCCGCGGTGGTGTGCCGCTACACCGACCGGCCCGGTGAGGCGGCCGCCCATCTGGACGAGGTGGAACGGCTCGCCGGACGCTTCCGCCACCAGGAGGCGCTCAGCGCGGTCGCCGCGGAACGGGCCCGGCTGGCGCTGCGGGACAGCCGGATCGCCGACGGGATCAGCGAGGCACGGGTGGCCCTGCGACTGGCCGACGACCTCGGCCTGCCGATCTGGATCGGCAACGCCCACGACCTGCTCGGCGATCTGAGCCTGCGGGCCGGCGAACCGGGGGAGGCTGAACGGCACTTCAGCGCGGCGATCGCCGCCTACCGGCAGGGCGGTGTCCCGGTCGGGGAGGCGAACACGCTGCTCTCCCTCGGGACGCTGGTGTTGCGTACCGGAAGAATCGCTCTGGCCCGCGACCATCTCACCGGTGCACTGACCCGCTATGTCCAGGCCGGTCGGCGCAGCGGCCAGGCCGAGGCGCACATCGCGCTCGGCCAGGTGGACCGGCAGGCCGGCGACAACGACGCGGCCCGGACCCGTCTGCGCGCCGCCGAGCTGATCAAAGTGACTCTCGGCGACGAACTCGGCGCGGCCAACTGCCGTTACCGGCTCGCCGAACTGACCGCGGACGACGGCGACCCGGCGGAGGCGGAGACGGCGTTCGGTGCTGTGCGGGCCGACTACGAGCGCCTCGGCGACCGGCTGGGCGTGGCGAACGCGCTGCGCGGCCTGGCCTCCGTCGCACTGAGGCGGCGCGACTTCCCGGGTACGGCCCGGTGGCTCGACCTGGCGGACACGGCCTATCACGACCTGAAGTCCGATTACGGCGTCGCGTTGTGTCGCTACCTGCGCGGGTGCCTGCTGATCGAGACCCGGGACCCGCTGGAGGCCGCCCGGTTCCTGGCCCTGGCGGCGGACAGCCTGGAACAGACCGAGGACCGGCCGTTGCACGCGCACGCGGTGATGCTTCTCGCGGCACTGCACATCGAATCCGGTGCCGTGGCCCTGGGCGAGAAGATGCTGCGTGAGGTCCGCGCCGAGGTCGCCGCGACCCGCCCCGGCGACCTCGGCCCCCTCGACGAGACGCTCGCCGACCTCGAACGGGACCGGCGGGATGTCCGCGAGCGGCTGGACGCGCTCGCTCCCCGCACCCGGCTGCTGCTCGACCTGCTGGCACTGGTGCACGTCAACGACGCCTACTCCTACGTGGTCGCCGGAGTCTGGGAACCGCTGTGGGAGCACGCGTTCCCGAGCCGCCCCCAGCCCGCCTTCCCGGACACCGCCACGGCCCTGATCCGGACCGGTCTGATCGAAGCGGTCACCGAACAGACACCCGACGTCGGGCCCGTCGTCAAATACTCCTTCACCGAACCCGCGCTGCGCCCGATGGCCCGCGATGCCGTCAGCGCCGAACGCCGCGAACTGGTCAACGAGCTGATGACGGCGGCGTGGGCCCAGGTCTTCATGGCCGGCCGGGCCGCACCGACCCGGGTCACCGAGCGCGCCGGGCTGGGCATCGCCATCTACTCGATGGAACGAGCCGACCTCGACACCGCCTGGGAAGTGTTGCAGGACACCCTTCCCATCGCCGCGGGACTCGGCGACAACCGGGAGACACTGCGCCTGATGCGGGAGGTGGCGATACGCGGCGCCAGCTCCGAGCGGTACGCGGAATACCTGGTGGCCGCCGCCGGAGGACTGGACGAAGCCCTGGCGATGCTGGACGACGACGGACCTCCCGAACTCCAGGACGCCATCGCCGCCGAGATCCACCAACAGATGCTCGCCGCCCACCGGCCCGCCGACGCGCTGAGACTCGCCGAGACGTGGGCCGGTCGCACCGAAGGCGCCGACCATGCCCGGTGGCTCGATCGCCGGGCCCGCGGGCTGTACGCGCTCGGCCGGCACGACGAGGTCGGCGCCGCGGTCCGGGACGGTCTCGCCCAGGTCGACCGCTGGGCCACCGACCTCCAGGACCCCGACCGGCTGCGGGTGTCGCTGCTGCACTGCGCCGTCGGCTCCGCCAAAGCCACCCGTGACTGGGAACTGTCCCTGCAGCTCAACGAGCAGATCCTGCACCTGCTGGCGGCGATCGGCGCCGACGAGCATGAACGGGTCTACTACTGGTTCAGCGACAACGCCGCCCTGATGGAACTGGGCCGATTCCGCGAGTGCGAACTGCTGCTCGACCGCATCGAACCGATCTTCGCCCATCACGACGACACCGTCATGGTGGAAGCGGTCACCAGAGCGCGAGGTCTGCTGACGGCCCGGCGCGGCGACCCGGCGGCGGCACTCGCCGGGGAACGCGCGGCCCTGCGCACGGCCTACACCGCCCGCGATCCCGGCGCCGCCGCTCGCCTGCACGTCAACTACGCCAACCACCTGCGCGCGACCAACACCGCGGTGTCCGTGCGGGTGGCGCACCGGATCGCCGCCGCGGTCCTCTACACGCTGACCGGCGACGCGACGGAGGCGGCCCGAGCCGTGACGGCGGCCCGCGACGAACCACGCCGGCAGGGTTTCCGCTCCACCCGCCCCGCCGACCCCGACACCCTGGCCGGCATCCTGACCCGAGACCCCGGCGTCGACCTGCGAGCCCTGTTGAACACGCTGAACCCGCAGCGGACCGACACCGAGGCCGCCATCGAGACGGCCCTGCAGGCGGTCCGCAAAGGACGGTGAACCTCAGGCTGCGGTACGCGTCGGGGCGGTCAGCAGCGTCAGTAGCTTCAGTGCCTCGGCGGAGGCGGTGCCCGCGGGTGCGGTGCAGGTGATCAGGGTCTGGTCCGGGCTGTTCAGCGAACGCAACGACTGCTGGGTTGTGGTGAGCCGGCCCACGAGCGGATGGTGCAGGTCGTAGTCGGTGCTGGCGCACGCCTGGACGCTGCGGTCGGCCCAGAACGTGGCGAAGTCGGCATTCCGCATCGACAGCCGGCCGATGAGCGCGGCCAGCACGGCGTCGTCGGGATGCTCGCCGGCGACCAGGCGCAGGTTGCCGACGACGGCACGTGCTTTCGCGGGCCAGTCGACGTACAGGTCGCGCTGGAACGTGTCGGTGAACACCAACTCGGCCATGTTGGGACGGGTGCCAGGATCCGCCGGAGCCTCCGGGGCGATGCCGAAGCCCAGCAGAGCGTGTCCGCTGGCGTTCCAGGCGAGCACGTCGGAGCGCCGCCCGAGCACCAGCGCCGGCACGTCGCCGAGCGCCGCCAGCAGGTCGGCGAGGGGCGGATCCGTTCGTTCCACGTACGGCAGCCGGGTTGTCCGTCGGGGTTGACCGGCGGCGGACAGGACGTGCAGGTGGGCGCGTTCGGCGTCGTTGAGCTGCAGGGCACGGGCGATCGCGTCGAGGACCTCGGGCGAGGCGTTGCGGGACTGGCCCTGTTCGAGCCGGGTGTAGTACGAAGCGCTGACCCCGGCCAGCAGGGCGAGTTCCTCCCGGCGCAGTCCGGTGACACGACGCCGGTCGCCGTAGGTCGCCAGCCCGGCGTCCCCGGGCGTCATCCGGGCCCGCCACGCCTGCAGGACATCACCCAGCGGCCATCCGGTCATGCTCACGAATCGAGTATGCGCCACCGGTGCTCCGGCTGCCTGACCCTGCCAGGGGTAGCCACGACCGGGGCTGTCGCCGCACCGGGGACCGGGCGCAGTCTCGTCTCGGCAAGCCCCTTCGAAGCAGGAGATCACCCTCGTGAACATCGCTCTCACCCGTCGAGCCCTCGCGACCGCCGCCCTAGCCGGTGTCCTCGGCAGCGCTGTCACCTTCGGCGCACCCGCCTTCGCCGCCACGCCGATCAGCACGGTGAGCCGGGCCGGCGTCTCCGGTGCCCATGTCGCAGTGCATTTCGACCTGGCCGCCGGGCAGATGCCGGAGAACATCGTCCTCGACCACCACGGCAGCGTCGACGTCACCTTCGCCGGCAGCCGGCAGGTCGCCCGCATCGGTGCCGACGGCGCGATCACCGTCCTGGCCACCCTGCCCGCCCCCGCAGATCCCGCCGCGACGACTCCGGTGCTCGGATTCCCCCTGGTCACCGGGCTGGTCCGGGACGGTCGGACGTTCTACGTCGCCTACGCCACCGGCTCCACCGAAACCGGCGTCTGGAGTTTCACCGAGGGCGGCAGTCCCCGGCTCCTCGCCGCACTGCCCGCCGGCGGACTGCCCAACGGTATGACACAGGACCCCAGGACCGGTCTGCTGTACGTGACGGACTCGGTCAAGGGAGTCATCTACACGGTCTCGCCCCGAGGCACGGTCCGCACTGTCGGTTCCGGCCCGGCATTGGCCGCCGCCGGTCTGCTCGGGGTCAACGGCATCAAGATCCATAACCGGGCGTTGTACGTCTCCAACCTCGACAAAGGCACGATCCTGCGCCTGCCGCTCGGCGCCGGGGGTGTGGGCCCCGCTCGCGTGGTTGCCTCCGGCTTGACCGGTATCGACGACTTCGCGTTCACCGGCCGCGGCGACGAGATCGTAGCCACCCTCAACACCGCCAGCGAGGTAGTCCGCGTCACCAAGGGTCACACCGAGGTCCTGCTCACCGCCGCCGACGGCCTGTCCAACCCCACCTCGGTCGCAGTCCGCGGCCGTACCATCCTGGTGCCCAGCGCCGCCTACCTGACCCAGCACGACCCGAACCTGCTGATCGCCACCCTCCGCGACTGACGACCGCCGGCGCGGTACCGACCATGACGCTGCTCGGCGTGACGACGCTGGCGCTCCCCGACTTGGTCGTCGAGCTCGAAGGCGCCGCAGTGGCGTGACACCGCCCGTTCACGGCACGGACGGTGGGCCGGTGAAGGCCGGATAACCGACAGGGCAGGGAGGTGGGCTCCGCACGTGCGCTATACGGTCGGATTGTTCGTTGAGGAAGCCGAGTCCACATAGCACCGGACGTGGGTTCGGCATCGGAGGAACGGACCCAGGTTGCGGGCGGGTCGGGTGCTACCGGGGCCGTCCGCGCGACGAGATGATCGGACCATGGCGTGGCTCAAGAAACGCGACCGCGGCGGCTCCCCGGCGGCGGCCACCCGCGAACTCGCCAACCACTTGCGGGCAGGCGGACAGCTGGCCCCGATCGCGCCGCCGCTGGTGATGCAGGGCGGTGAGACGGCGTACACCGACATCGTCGTCACTGCCTTCGCCTACTACGGGGCGGACGTCTCGTGGGGGAGTGGATACGCCGTACAGGGCGGTCCGTTCTTCACGGCGTTCGGAATTCTGCGTGGCGAACTGAACCAGAGCCGGGCACGCCGGGAGGCCGAGCGGATGGCCTCAGCACAGTGGCGTGCCGAGGGCGACATCCGGGGAGCAACTCGCGGACACGGTGGACCGAATGCCCGTCGCTGAGGCCGCGCGAGAACTGGCCACGCACCCGATACCGCTCGTCACTCTGGTGCTCGACCTTCTCGGCACCCGCAAGGCCCCAGAGATCCAGTCCGCACTCACCGAACTGCGCTGATAGGAACCGTCTTTTGGAACAGAGCGCCAGCATGGCGCGGCGGCGACTCGACGACCTTCGGATCGAGCGGATCGCCATCGCGCGGAGGGCACTCGCCGACATGCGGGCGAATGGTGACGCCGAGGCCGCCGACTACCAGCAGCACATCGTCGAGTTGTTCGAGTCCACCGGCCACGATCCGGTCGAGGACATCCTGGACCAGTGCCGTTCCCAGGTCGTCGACGCGATGGCGAGTCTCGGCCAGGACCGTGCCCGGCTGCGGCTCGTCGAGGTCGGCGGTATCCCGGGCATCAGCCACACGGCGGCGATCGTCGGGTTCCTGGACGGATCCGCCATGGTGCGCGTCTCGGACACACTCACCGGCCTGATCGACATGTATGCGCGGCACCTCACACCGGCGATGGTCCCGGACGACCTCCGGGCCGGGCTTCGCGTCGCGTTCCGCCGTTTCCGGACCGGGCGGGCCGAACTGGACGAGGAACTGCTCGCCCTCTCCCTGCGGGTTCACATGATCCATTGCCGAATTCTGGCTCTTCCGGCCACGCCACTGCTGAACCTGGATTTCGCCCGGCAGATCCAAGCGGACAGGTTCGCCGAGTACGGCATCCGCCTCGTGCTGGCACACGAACTGGCTCACCACGCGCTGGGCCAACAGGCACACGACAAGCCGGGCGTGACCGCGTGCACCGGTGACGCCTCGGCTGAGCGGGAAGCCGATGACCTGGCGTTCCGGGCCGTACTCACGATCTACCGGGGCCGAGGTGATCTTCTGCTGCATGCCGTTCTCGGCATGGTGGCGGCGATGATGGCCCTGTACGCCGTCGAATCGTCCCAGTTCGCTCGCATCGGCACCTCCCACCCGTCGGCCGAACAACGAATGGAGCACCTGTTTCAGGTTGTTCCGTTCGCGGCGCGGGGGCACGTCCAGATGTTCGGCCGGGTCATGGCCGCTGCCACCTCACGAGCGAACCTGTTCGCGCCGGGCAGCGATCCGGCCCTACCGTGGCAACGGCTCCGCGATGATCCGAAGATTCATCGCCACCCGTTCAGCCTGGCGTTTCTGGACGAGATGGCTGCGTGGGACCGGATGCAGTCCGAGGACGTGGCGGCGATGGTCGTCCGGGCCGTCGACCTCAGCGGCGAGGACACCACCGTGGTGCTCGGCCTGACCGATCTCTTCCAGGCGGGGCCTGCGGCAGCACTGCGATCCTGGGGTGCCGCTGACACATTCCTAACCCGCGTCGCCGATCCGGCTGTACCGATCAGCTTCAGCGCGCTTCGCCGGGAAATCGAGCGTGCCCTGCCCGCCCACCGCATGCCGCGCCTCGGCGTCCAGCCCGTTACTGACCGGCTCGCGCTGCTGACCGAACTGAGGATGAGAGAGGAAACCACCACATGACACACCCCGTCGCTGCCTACGCGGACCTGGACGAGGAGACGCTGTACGCCGAGTTGGGCCGCCACCTGCTCGGGGATGGCCTTGGCATCTCTCCCGACGACGGCGACAGCGCCTCGGACTACGGACGGCGGTGGTTCGCCGATCGGTACCACCGACTGCAGCAGACCGTCTGCCTGCAACCACGGGCCCGTGCCCTCCTCGGAACCACCGGCTCCGACCGCATCGTCGACGCCGCCGCTATCTTCGAACTACTGCCGGAGGCGGCCGAGGATCCGATGAAGGCCGCGCTACTGGCGGTGCTCATCGCCCGAGTGGGGCTCGGAACGTTCTGCTCCAACGTGAAAGTCCCTGGTTAGCGGCACATCCGGCCGGGCGATTCGACATCCCGGTCGGATGCGCCACACAGGGCCCAAGGCGCGAACTTGAAGATCCGTTCGGTGGTCGGTCCGAGGTTCGACTGCGGGCATCGACGCGTACGAGAGACAGCCGCCAGCTCGATGCGATCCTCCGATGGCACCCCGAGGACCCGCGAGCAGGGACTGAACTTCGGAACCGATAGCTCAGCCCCCTGCCATGAGTGTTAGGCGTTGAGTTTGTCGCGCCAGCCGATGAACTCGCGGAGCTGGGTGAGGTCGGGGGTGGGGCCGCCGGTGTGGATGGTGAAGAGGCGGGCGCCGAGTTCGTACATCTTGTCGCGGTCTTCGGTTTTGCCCATGACGGAGATTTCGATCTCGTTCGGGTCGCGGCCGATGTCGGCGCAGTGCTGGCCGAGGATGCCGAGTTTGCGTTCGAGGGTTTCGGTGTCGGAGAAGCTGTGCCAGATGTCGGCGTGTTTGGCGGTCAGCTTCAGGGTCTTCTTCTCGCCGCCTCCGCCGATCAGAACGGGGATGTCGCGGGTCGGCTTCGGGTTCAGCTTCTCCCAGCGGGATTCGATCCGCGGCAGGGAGACGGCGAGGTCGTCGAGGCGGCCGCCGGCGGTGCCGAACTCGTAGCCGTATTCGGTGTAGTCACGTTCGAACCAGCCGGAGCCGATGCCGAGGATCAGGCGGCCGTCGGAAATGTGGTCGACGGTGCGGGCCATGTCGGCGAGCAGTTCGGGGTTGCGGTAGCTGTTGCAGGCCACCAGCGCGCCGATCTCGACCCGTGAGGTGGATTCGGCCCACGCCGCCAGCATGGTCCAGCACTCGAAGTGCAGGCCGTCCGGCTCGCCCGAAAGCGGATAGAAGTGGTCCCAGTTGAACAGGATGTCCACGCCCAGGTCTTCGGCCTCTGAGGCGGTGCGGCGGATGGTGGCGTAGTCCATGTGCTGTGGCTGTAGCTGTAACCCGATGCGAACCGGCCTATCGATCATGGACTGAGCCTACGTGCCGGCGGGCTTCGGAGCGCGCCGACGAGGGCGGGGAAGCCCGATCGTGGTGGTGGAGACCGTCACCGCCGTCCAGGGAGGCGGCAGTGACGGCCGGGGTCAGCAGGAGGACAGGCTGTAGTTGAAGAGGGTGTCGACGTCGCCTTCGGTGTTGCTCATCGACATCGTGCTGGTGCTGGTCGAGGTGCCGGCGTCGATGCGCAGCTCGGTGTTGATGTTGAGGACGCTCTGGGAGCCGCATTCGGCGTACGTGAGCACGGGGGCTACGTCCCAGGTGGTCCAGAGGCCGGAGTACGGGCCGGTGAACGTCGCGTCCTTGCGTTCGGTCGTGGACGCGCCCTGCCAGTAGTAGCTGGTGCGCTGGAGGGCGGTGGCACCGGATTTCAGGGTGGCCCGGCCGCGGTAGTTGGCGGAGGCGATCGCGATGGTCCAGCCGTCGGGGATGGACACCAGGACGCCGAGCTGGCAGTTCTTGCGGCGTTCGACGATGTCGGCGCCGCCGCCGGCGGTGGCCGTGAAGTCCCGGTAGCGGACCCGGAATCCGGTGTTGTCGCTGTTGCTCACGACGGTGGCGGTGCCGGGGGCGCAGCCGGAACCGCTGGCGGCGATCACTTCGACGGTGATGGCGGGGGCCGCGGCCAGGGCGGGGGCGGCGCCCAGCGGGAGTGCCAGGGCCGCGCCCAGCACGGCCGCGATCACGCGATTGCTGTTTCTCATGGACTTCCTTCCGGGAAGAACGGGGGGAACGGACGGAACGGGGAACGAGTGGAACGGGGAGAGCAGGCGGAACGGGAAGAACGCAGTCATTCGGCGACCACCGTAGTTGCGTTCACCTCGCATTTACAAGCATGAATCTGCTATTGATCTCCAGGAAACAGCGAAACCCGCGCCGACTGCCGGTCAAAACACCGCATAAGGGTCGTGGAGGCGGCTTTTGTCGGCTTCCTGCCTTGCATTCCTCTTTAGCGGCGGGCAACAAGACGCAGTTTACGAGTGTTGACTTCTATTGAAGTCCATCAATAGCTTGAGCCGACCGTTCCCGATCCCGAAGGGGATAAAGATGAAAAGTTTGTTAACCCGCTGCGGCGTGGTGCTGGCGCTCCTGGCGTCGACGCTGCTCGTCGGGACACCGGCGTCGGCGATCATCGTCATCGTCGACCCGCCGCCGTCCGGTGAGATGTCCATCGAGCTGGTCGCGATGGCGGGCTCGGGCTGCTCGCCGGGCACCGCGGACGTGGCGATCTCGCCGGACAACTCGGCGTTCACCGCGATCTACAGTGCCTACCTGGCGCAGGCGGGCCCCAACATCCCGGTGACCGAGAACCGGAAGAACTGCCAGCTCAACGTGCTGGTGCACGCGCCGGCCGGCTTCACCTTCGCGATCGCCAAGGTGGACTACCGCGGCTACGGCTACCTGCGGCCCGGCGCGACCGCTCAGCAGCGGGCGAACTACTACTTCCAGGGCATGACGGTCGGCAGTTACGCCAACCACGCGATCGCCGCGCCGCTGGACGACAACTGGATCGCCACCGATCAGATCCCGATCGCGTCGCAGGTCTTCCGGCCGTGCGGTGAGCAGCGCAACCTCAACATCAACACCGAACTCCGGGTCACCCGGGGCAGCTCGACCGACGTCAGCTACCTGACGATGGACTCGACCGACGGCAGCATCGAGACGATCTACCACTTCAACTGGATGCGGTGTAATTAAAAAGAATGAGGCGATGACAGTGAAAGCTGTCATCGCCTCATCAAAAGCAATTCAGCGAGCGATGTATCCACCGTCGACGAACAGTTCCGCGCCGGTGACGAACGAGGCCTCGTCGCTGGCCAGGAACAGCACCGCGTTGGCGACCTCCTCGGCCCGGCCCACCCGGCCGAGCGGGGTTACCTCAGCCAGCGGCGTGCGGTCGGTGTCGCCCATCATCGGCGTCTCGATGAAACCGGGATGCACACTGTTGACCTGGATCCCGATCGGCGCCCATTCGATGGCGATGTTCTTCGTCAGCGTCCGTACCGCGCCCTTGGCGGCGTGGTACGCGGGGGACGAACCGAAACCGCCGGACGCCCCGAAGATAGAGCTGATGTTCACGACCGAGGCGGCGGGGGCTGCCTTGAGCAGTGGCGCGAACGCCCTCATGCCGAGGAACACGCTGGTCTGAGTGACCGCGACGACCTTCTCGTACGTGGCCAGCGCGGTGTCCTCCAGCACGTCCCGGTCACTGATGCCGGCGTTGTTGACCAGGATGTCCAGCCCACCGAACGTCTCCTGAACGGTCGTCACGGCCTGTGCCCAGGCGGCCTCGCTGGTGACGTCGAGGCTCAGGTAGTGGCCGCCGAGGTCGGCAGCCGTCTTCGCGCCGAGCTCGTCCTGCACGTCGGCGACGATCACGGTCGCGCCCTCGGCCGCCATCCGCTCCGCGGTCGCCTTGCCGATGCCGCCGGCCGCCCCGGTAACCAGTGCCGTCTTGCCTGTCAGTCGTGCCATCAGAATCCTCCTAGGGGAACAATTACTAAACGATACGTCTCGTATAGTTATGAGTACCCTGTGATCTGCGCGATGACCACGAAGGAGACCGATGGCTGGCCGGAAGCGTGACCCCGAGGCGCAGCGGGCGGCCCTGGCCGCGGCCGAGGAGTTGCTGATCGAGATCGGCTATCACCGGGTCACCATGGAGAAGATCGCCGAGCGGTCCGGCGTCGCCAAGATGACGCTGTACCGATGGTGGCCGAACAAGGCGGCCGTCGTCACCGACGCGGTCCGCGGCAAACTGGCCCCGGCGCAAGAGCCGATGGGGGACGCCCTGACCGTGTTGGCGCAGCTTACCGCGGCGCTGACCCGCTACGGCGACGCCAGCGTGGTCGCCGCCGCGATGAGTTCCCGCGGCGAGGCCGGCCGCGCCGACCTGCGCGACATCCTGCACCCGTGGGAGCAGGCCCTGACCGCGGTGACCGACACGGTCACCGCCCAGTCCTGGCTCGGCTACGTCGTCTACCGGGTGGTCTTCCTGCTGGAGGAGGTCACCGAGGCTGACCTGCGCACCCTGGTCGAGCGCCGGTCAGCCGACTGACAGGACGATCTTGCCGCAGGCGTGGCCGGTCTCGCCGAGCCGGTGTGCCGCGGCCGCCTCGTTCAGCGGAAAGACCCCGGCCAGCGGCACTGTGAACCGCCCCTCGCCGGCCAGCCGCGCGGCGACGGACAGGGCGTCCCGGGACTGCGGGTCCGCGCCCGGCCCGGCCGATCGCGACATGTGGACACCGTGCTCCGGTGCGGTGAAGTCGGCGATGGTCACCACCCGGCCCGGCCCGCCCGCGACCGTGACCAGCTCGGCCAGCGACCCGGAACCCGCACAGTCGAACACCGCGTCCACCGGACCACCGAGCCGCCCGGCCAGACCCGGACCGTAGGTGACCGGTTCGGCACCGAGCCCGGCGAGGAACTCGTGGTTGTGAGCACTCGCCGTGCCGATCACCCGCGCGCCGCGAGCCCGGGCCAGCTGGATCGCCAGAGTGCCGACCCCACCGGCGGCGCCCTCGACCAGCAGAGTGTCACCGCCGGTGATCGTCAACAGGTCGAGTACCCGTACCGCCGTCTCGGTGTTGGCGGCGGCGCCACCGGCCTGTTCCCAGCTCAGTGCCGCCGGTTTGGCCGCCCACAGGTTCAGGACTGCGTACTCGGCGTTGGCGCCGCCCAGCCGGGCCAGGTCGGTCATGCCGTACACCTCGTCGCCGGGCGCGACCCCGGTCACCCCGGCACCGATCTCGTCGACGACACCGGCCGCGTCGACCCCGAGGGCGTGCGGCAGCGGCAGGGGGAGGCGGTGCTGAAGGGCGCCGGAGCGCAGTTTCCAGTCCGCCGGGGTGACACCGGACGTGCGGACGGCGATCCGGATCTCGCCCGGTCCCGGGTGCGGCTCGGGGATCTCGGTGACCCGCAGCACGTCGGCGGGCCCGTACTCGAAGAACTGCAGTGCTCTCATGCCCGGACACTATCCGGAACACCCCGTCCACTTGGCTAAAGTGAGAGTCGTGACGGTGAAGATGATTCAGACGCTGCGCTCCGACGCCCGCGACAACCGGGAGCGGATCCTGGCGGCGGCCCGGGAGCTGTTCGCCGCCGAGGGCCTCGACGTGCCGATGCGCGAGATCGCCCGTCGAGCCGACGTCGGCCCGGCCACGCTCTACCGGCGCTTCCCCACCAAGGAGTCGCTGGTCACTGAGGCGTTCGAGGAGCAGAACCAGGCCTGTTCCCAGGCGGTGGACCGGGCCCTCGCCGACCCCGATCCGGGGCGGGGCTTCCGCGGCCTGATCGAGCAGATCTTCGAGCTGCACGCCCGGGACCGCGGGTTCACCGCGGCGTTCCTGGCCGCCTATCCGCAGGCCATCGACCGGGCGGCCGCTATGGAGCACGGTTACCGTGGAGTCGCCGTTCTCGCCGCCCGCGCCAAGGCCGCGGGAGAGTTGCGCCCGGACTTCACCGTCGAGGACTTCGTGCTGGTCATGCGGGCCAACAGCGGCTTGCGCCCGGACGAGTCCCGCCGCTTCGCCGCCCTGGCCATCCAGGGCTTTCGACCCTGAGATCAACACCTTCGATGGCGTACGGGGGAGCATAGTCCCGCCGCCACTTTTGCGGATCTCGGAAGTTAGTCCCCGATGTGGCACATATCCCCAGAATTGGTAAAAAAGCGCTGCGCCGTGTGCTGACCACCGCGGTCGCGACGATCATCGCCGCCGCCGGGGGTACGGCGTCCGCCGAGGTCGTGTCCTCCGAACCGTCCTCGTCCCCGTCGTTCAACGGCCCCGTGTACGCGGTCGCCTACGCCGACGACACCGTCTACGTCGGCGGCGACTTCACCCTCGCCTCGGTCAACGGCCGCAACAGCCCGCGTACCCGGCTCGCCGCTTTCGACGCCCGCACCGGAGCCCTGAAGGACTGGCGGCCCACCGCCGACGCCAACGTGCGCGCGCTCGCCGTGGCGGACGGCGTCGTCTACGCGACCGGCGACTTCGACATGATCAACGGCGAGTCCCGGGACGCGGTAGCCGGCATCAACAGCACCGACGGCCGGGTCACCGCACTGCGCCACACCGTGTTCGGCCAGCCCAACGCCATCGCCGCCGGGCACGGCCGGATCTACCTCGGCGGGCGGATCGCCGCGGTCGACGGCGTGCCACGTGCCAACCTCGCCGCCTTCGACGCCACCACCGGAAACCTCGACCCCGCCTGGCGCCCGGCCACCGACGACACCGTGAACGCGCTCGCCGTCAGCAGCGACCGGATCTACGTCGGCGGCAGTTTCCACAAGACCAACGACGTCAGTTCCAGTCTGCGGCTCACCGCCGTGCACCCGGTCACCGGCGAACTGGACCGGCGCTTCCAGCCGAAACCGGTGTCCCAGGTGTTCGCGCTGGCCGCCGACGACGACGGTGTCTACGCGGCACTCGGCGGGCAGGGCGGGCGGGCCGTCTCCTACAACCGGGACGGCCAGACCCGCTGGACCCGGGTCTTCGACGGCGACGCCCAGGCGATCACTGTGCTCGACGGCACGATCTACGTGGGCGGCCACTTCGACAAGGCCTGCACCACCACCAACAACGGGGCCCGCGGCATCTGCACCGACGGTTCGGTGGCGCGGGGCAAACTCGCCGCCGTCGACCGCGACGGTAACCTGCTCGGCTGGGCACCCCAGGCCAACGGGGTGGCCGGGACCCGTCAGCTCGCCGCCAGCGCCCGGCTCGGATCGGTCAGCGCGGTCGGCGACTTCACCCTGGTCAGCGGCCTGATCCGGAAGCGGTACGTCGAGTTCCACGGCGTCACCCCACCCCTGGAGAGGACCGCTGCCGGTCACGCCCCGGCGTACCGGCAGGCCTCGCCCGGTCACGTCGCGGCGTACAACTTCGACAGCACCGTCGCCGACGGCACCTACGACGACGGATCCGGGCACGGGCACCTGCTGCGCGCGGTCACCCGCAACGGCGGCACGCCCCGGATGGTCCCGCACGGCCGCGGGCACGCCATCGGCTTCCCCGCCAAATGCGCCGGTGGTGACTGCCCGCGCCTCGTCCTCCGGGCCGGCGATGCCACCGGTCTCAACCCCGGGACCGGACCGCTGCGGTACGGGGCCGGAGTCCTGCTCTCACCCACCGAGACCGGACGGGGCGAGAACATCCTGCAGAAGGGTTACTCGACCGGGGGTGGACAGTACAAACTGCAGGTCGACGGTCTGTCCGGTAAGCCCAGCTGCGGCATGAGCGACGTGGCCGGCACAGTGCACGTGGTCCACAGCCGGACGACGGTGGCCGACGGCCGATGGCACAGTCTGGAGTGCCGCCGCATCGGCCCGGCCCTGACGATCCTGGTCGACGGCCGCACCGAATCGACGACGACGATCCCGGAAGCCCTGTCCGTGGACACCAGCCACCCGATCACCATCGGCGGCAAGGGCGTAGGCCGCAACAACGACCAGTTCCACGGCACCCTGGACGACGTCTGGGTGCAGATTGGCTAAAGCTGGCTGGCTCATCACAGCTGAACGTGTGCCGGTCGGAAGGCCGGCACACGTTCGTACAGCTGCGCCGGGGGAGGCCGGCGGGATTCGTCGTCGTCCGGACCGGGGAGAGCGATGCGTGGATCATCGGCCGAGGACGGAGGCCGGTGACTCGCGCTGACCGGACGGCGCAGAATCGAAGGCCATCGTTGCAGCCATGTTGCCGACGCGCAACAGGCTGTTTTCCGGGCCCGCTGGCCGCCGCCCCGCACAATGGCCACCGTGGACACCCTTGCTTGCGGGCACGCCGCGTACGCCGGCCGCAGTCGCCTCTGTCCCCACCTGTTGTCGCCCGGCGAGGACGACGAGATCGACTACATCCGGCTGTTGACCGGCCGGGGTATCGAGGCGGATCTGTGCTGCGAACCCTGTGACCTGGCCCGGCAGCAGGGCACCCCGGTGCGGCTCGCGGTCGCCTGCGAGGGCTGCGTGGCGTCGTACGACGACGCCGAGGCCGGTTCCTGTACCGGCTGGCGTGGCGAACCCGGCATCGTCGACCGGCCGGAACCCGTCGATCCGGCCGTCGTCGCCACCCGGCTGCCGGGTTTCCTGCACACCGTGCCGGCGATGGCACCACTGCCGACCGGCGACCAGCGATCGGTCTGGCTGCTGCTCACCGACTCCCGGTGGCTGATCAGTTTCGACGCGGACAACCCGTCGTCCCGCTGGCCGGGGCCGTCCCAGTGGCTGGCGCGGACGCGGGTGCCCAGGGAACGGGACAACACGAAGGTGCGCCCGCGCCTGCACACCTCCGCGGACGGCCGGTTCGCGGCGGTCGTCAACGACTTCGGCCGGTACGGCGAGGTGATCGACCTGACCGCCGGCAAGGTGACACTGAAGCTGGACAACACCGGCAACCGGGCCGAGCACGTACCGTTCTCGCTGGCCTTCACCGAGCACGCGGGCCGTACCGTCGTGGTGCACCGCACCTCCTGGAACCGGCTCGACATCAGTGACGCGGCCACCGGTCGCCTGCTCACCGCCCGGGAACCGGCGGGGGATCCGGCGGAGTTCGCCGGCCTCTACCGCGGCGCCCTGGCCGTCTCGGCGGGCGGCCGGTGGATCGCCGACGACAGTTGGGCGTGGAGTCCGTTCGGTGTGCCGTACCTGTGGGATCTCGAACGGTGGCTCAGCCGGGACGTGTGGGAGTCCGACACCGGCGCCAGTCGCCAGTGGCTGTGCCAGCGGTTCGACTGGAACACCCCGATGCGCTGGATCGGCGACGATCTGCTGGCGCTCAGCGGCATCGGCGACGAGGCCGAGGCCCTGGCCGGGGTGCGGATCTTCGACGCGACCAGCGGCCGGGAGGTGCAGACGTTCGCCGGCCCGCGGGGCGCTCTGTTCAGTTCCGGCCGGCGGCTGTACGCCGCCGGCCCCGACGGCCTGGAGATCTGGGATCCGTTCACCGGCGCCCGAACCGGCCGTATCCCCGGTTTCACCCCGAGCCATCACCACCGCGGCACCGGCGAGCTGGCCGCCCTCACCGATGGCCACCTCCTGCGCTGGCGCATCAGCCCACACTGACCGAACGCGTGGCTCAGAGCGCTGGGCTGGGCTCGGCGATCGGTTCCGCCGGGGCGGCCGCCGGGATCGCCGCGTCGCGGGGGAGCAGGACCGCGACCAGGGCGCCGACCGTCAGGATCGCCGCGCCCACCAGTACCCCGGGGACCGCGCCGTCCACGAAGTCCTGCGGGTTCGCGAACCCGCCGTACGTGCTGAAGACCGACGACAGCGCCGCCACTCCGGCCGCCACCCCGAACTCGCGGACCGTGTTGTTGGTGCCGGACGCCACGCCCCGCTGCTGGGCGGAGACGCTGGCCAGGGTGATCGTGCTGATCGGTGCGAAGGTCAGGCCCATCCCGATGCCGGCCAGCAGGAACGCGCCGATGAAGTCGATGTAGACCGCGTCGGTGGAGAGGACCAGGCCGACCCAGAGCAGGCCGGCGGCCAGCAGGAACTGACCGGCGACGACCAGATTGCGGACGCCCAGCCGGGCCCCGAAGATTCCGGCCAACGGTGCCACGATCATCGGGGCGGCGGTCCACGGCAGGGTGCGCAGCCCGGATTCGAGAGGGCTCAGACCCTGGGTGACCTGGAAGAACTGCGCGAGCAGGAAGACCGAGCCGAACGCTCCCGCCGAGAACGTCAGCGACACCACGTTGACCAGGCTGAACGAACGGGAACGGAAGAGAGTCAACGGCAGCATCGGGGTGCGGTTGCGGACCTGCCAGAGCAGGAATCCGGCGAGCAGCGTGACGCCGCCGACGAGCATGACCGGCACCCGGCCGGTGGTCCAGCCGCGGTCGGGGCCGTCGACGATGCCCCAGATCAGCAGCAGCATGCCGCCGGCCGAGAGCAGCAGGCCGAGCGGGTCGAGGCGCCGGGCTCCGCCGCGGGATTCGTCGAGCACCACGGCGGCCAGGATCAGTGCGACGACGCCGATCGGCACGTTGACCCAGAAGATCCAGTTCCAGGTGAGGCCATCGACGACCGCGCCGCCGACCACCGGCCCGACCGCGACGCCGAGGCCGGTGATGCCACCCCAGATGCCGACGGCCGCGTTGCGCAGCCGGTCCGGTACGGCTCCGGCCAGCAGGGTCAGCGAGAGCGGTGCGATGGCGGCGCCGCCGATGCCCTGAACGGCGCGTGCCGCGGTGAGCTGCCACGGTTCGCTGGCCAGGGCGGCCGCCGCGGAGGCGACGGTGAACAGGGCGATGCCGGCCAGGTAGACCCGGCGGCGGCCGAGGCGGTCGCCGAGTGCGGCGGCGGTGAGCAGGAAGGCGGCGAACGGCAGCGTGTACGCGTTGACGAACCACTGCAGGTCGGAGATCGAGGCCCCGAGTTCGGTGCGGATGACCGGTAGCGCGGTGCTGACGACCAGGTTGTCGAGCGCGCCCATGAAGGCCGGGATGCCGACGGCGGCGATCACCAGCCCGAACGGGCGATGTCTGGTGGTGGTGGACACGTGTTCCCCCGGTAAGTTGTTATCGACTGATAACTAAAGAAGCTAAGCATCAACTGATAACCTGTCAACATGGTTCGGACCCGTCTCACCGCTCAGGAACGTCACGCTCAGATCGTGCGGGCCGCCGTGACCGCTTTCGCCCAGGGCGGCTATGCGGGCACCACCACCGACCAGGTGGCCCGGATAGCCGAGGTCTCCCAGCCGTACGTGATCCGCCTCTTCGGCACCAAGCAGGAACTGTTCCTGGCGACGCTGCGGCACGCCGGTGGCCGGGTCGGGCAGATCTGGCGCGACGCGGCGGTGGCCGACCCGACCCTGGCCGGCCTGGGCGCCGCCTACAAGACACTGCTCGACGAGCGGGACCTGCTCGTGGTGCTGCTGCACGGCTTCGCCGCCGCGTCCGACCCGGGTCTCGGCGACGCGGTCCGGGACTGTTACGGCGAGCTGTTCCTGCTGGTCCAGGTGCTGACCAGCTGCTCAGCGGAGGAGGCTCGGGACTTCTTCGCGCACGGCATGCTGATCACCGTCCTGGGGGCGATGCGGGTGCTCGGCCCGGAAGCCGTGCCGCCGACGCAGTGGATGATCGATTTACTGGGCACCCTGCCGTACCGGCAATGATCTAAAGGTTGTGCCTGGTGTAAACCGGCTCGCGCCAGCCCAGCATCGCCTCGGTCATCCGGATCGCGTCGAAGTGGGCGCGGACGTCGTGGACACGCAGGATCCGGGCGCCGCGCAGGATCGCGAAGACCGCCGTGGCCAGGGTGCCGGCCAGCCGTTCCTGCTGCGGGCGGTCCAGGGTCTCGCCGATGAAGTCCTTGTTGCTGAGCGCTGCCAGCATCGGGTAACCGATCGCCGCGATCTCGTCCAGCCGCCGGGTCAGTTCGAGGGAGTGGTGGGTGTTCTTGTTCAGGTCGTGGCCCGGGTCGATGATGATCTGGTCCGGGCGGACACCCCGGGACAGGGCGAGATCCACCCGGGCCCGTAGGAAGTCGCCGACCTCGGCGGTCACGTCACCGTATTTCGGGCTCGGATAGGTGGTCCGCGGCGCCGCCAGGCTGTGGCAGATCACCAGCTGCGCGCTGGTGCCCACCACGGCGTCGGCCATCGCCGGATCCCGCAGGCCGGACGTGTCGTTGACGACCCCGGCACCCGCCTCGATCACCGCGCGGGCCACTTCGGGGCGGAACGTGTCGACCGAGACGACGGCCAGACCACGGGCGGCCTCCACGACCGGCATCACCCGGTCCAGTTCCTCGGCTGCGGACACCTCGGGGCCGGGCGCGAACGGCACTCCGCCGATGTCGATCCAGTCGGCACCGTCGTCAGCGGCCCGCTTGACGGCCTCGGTCGCCTTCTCCAGCGCGAACGTGCGGCCCTTGTCGTGGAACGAGTCGGGAGTCCGGTTCACGATCGCCATCACCACGACCCGGCGGGAGAAGTCGTAGGCCTGTCCACCGATGATCCGCTCGTTCACGACCACCGACCCTAACAGGGGCGTTTGCCCCGCTCACCGCTGGGAACCGGGGCCATATGAAGATCGGGTACAAGCTCGCGGCCGAAGCCTTCGGCCCCAAGGAACTCGTTCGGCAAGCGATCCGTGCCGAGCAGGCCGGGTTCGACTTCGTCGAGATCAGCGACCACTACCACCCCTGGCTGGACGTGCAGGGCCACTCGCCGTTCGCGTGGAACGTGCTGAGCGCCATCGCCGCCCGCACCGAGACGCTGGGCCTGGCGACCGGGGTGACCTGCCCGACCGTGCGGTACCACCCGGCGATCATCGCGCAGGCCGCCGCCACCTTGGCCCTGTTGTCCGACGGGCGGTTCACCCTCGGTGTCGGCTCGGGCGAACGCCTCAACGAGCACGTCGTCGGCCAGGGTTTCGGCAGCGTCCGGGAAAGGCACGAACGCCTGACCGAAGCCCTCGACATCATCAACCTGCTGTGGCAGGGCGGCTATCAGTCGTACGAAGGGAAGTATCTGCAGTTGGAGGACGCCCGGGTGTTCGACCTGCCGCCGGAACTGCCGGCGATCGCGGTCGCCGCCGGGGGTCGTCGCGCCGCCGAACTGGCTGCCACCCACGGCAGTGGGCTGTTCGCCACCGATCCGGATCCCGAGCTGGTCAGCACGTTCGTGGAGAAGGGCGGGACTGGCCCGAGGTACGCGGAGGTGGCGGTGGCGTGGGCGCCCACCGAACAGGTCGCGGTCACCGAGGCGCACCGGACCACTCGCTGGGCGGTCACCGGATGGAAGGTGATGGCCGAACTGCCGAACCCGGTCAACTTCGAGGCGGCTTCGGCGACGGTCACCGAGGACGACATTCGGGCCAACTTCGTGGTGGGGGCAGATCCGCGGGGGTATGTCGAGGCAGTCCAGTCGTACACCAAGGCCGGTTTTGATCATGTGGTCCTGATGAACGCCGGCCCTGATCCGGACGGGTTCCTCGACTTCTTCGCCTCGGAGTTGCGCGGCAAGCTCATCGGGTAGGCCGCTGTTCCTTACGCCTGTCGACACTTGCCTAATTGAATTAGGTAAATCATGATGGGTTTGAGGAAAGGGGGCGGTGATGGTGCGAGCAGGGCTGACCACCGACCGTGTGGTGCGGGCGGGTGCCGAGCTGGCCGACGA